>JBBQFS010000049.1:0-15476 GCA_038322255.1 Candidatus Limnocylindrales bacterium
GGCCGAGCAGGCCGAGGCCGAGCGTCTGGCCGCCGAGCAGGCCGAGGCCGAGCGTCTGGCCGCCGAGCAGGCCGAGACCGAGCGTCTGGCGGCCGAACAGGCCGAGGCCGAGCGTCTGGCCGCCGAGCAGGCCGAGGCCGAGCGTCTGGCCGCCGAACAGGCCGAGACCGAGCGTCTGGCCGCCGAACAGGCCGAGACCGAGCGCGTCGCGGCCGAGCAGGCCGAGGCCGACGCCGAGTCGCTCCGGCTGGCGCGCGGCGAGGCCCGTCGGGCCGCTCGCGACGTCCAGCGTGCGGCGGCCGAGAAAGCCGCGCGGGAGGCCTATCGAGCGGCGCTGCGGGCTGGCGCCGCTGCCGGCGAGACGGCAGGAAATACCGACCTCTCGGGTCAGGCTGATCAGGACCTCGAGGCGATCATCTCCGAAGAGGACGCCGTTCCGAAGGCCGAACCCGCGGCGCGCGAGGCGCCCGAGCCAACGCCGGAGCTCGTCCGGATCTGCGCCAACTGCGGCACGGCGAACCGACCGGACCGCCGGTTCTGCATGAAGTGCGGGCAGAAGATGCCGGAGGGCGAGGTGGTTCCGCCTCGGATCTGCCCGAACTGTGGCACGGCCAACAACCCGACGCGACGGTTCTGCATGAAATGCGGGACCAGCCTGGTCGAGGCACCGACCCCGCCGCCGACGAAGGGGCCGTGGTGGCGCCGATCGTGACCCGGGACGCCTGGTTTCAGGCGGAGCTGGCCGCCAGCTCGGGGCTGACGCCCAGGCCCTCGAGGATCGAAGCGTATTCGCGTCGGTCGCGACTCGCCGCGCCCTGATCCCCCGCCTGATCGCGTGCCGCGATCAGCACCCGCCATAACGGATCGTGGAATCGGTCAAGCTCGAGGCCCCGCCGGCAGACCCGAATCGCCTCGTCCAGGTCGCCAAACGCGATTGCGTCCTCCGCGATGATCGTGGCCGCTTCGACCGCCTCGCGCCGAAAATGCTCGCGCCGCTCGACGGCCCATTCCGCCGGTCCATCCTGCGGCAACAGGTCGCCTCGATAGAGGGCTAGGGCCGCGGCGAAGTCGGCCGTCCCGGCGCCGATATCACCGCCGCCGTTTCGAGCGGCGCGGGCGTTGGCCAGGTCGCGCTCGAACCGCCCGACGTCGACCTGGTCGGGCCGGACCGCCAGCCGATAGGCATCGCCCTCACGGGCAATGAGTCGGGTCGCATCAGCGTCCAGGGCGTCGGCGAAGAGCCCGCGCAGCGCGGAGACTGCGACGTGGAGGCTTCGACCGCCCGTCTGGCCGTCGACGTCGGGCCAGAGCGCCTCCTGGATGACTTCCCGATGGATCGCAACGCCCGGCCGGACTGCAAGGAAGCGGAGCACCGCCCGCGCCCTGGGCTTGACTCGATCGAGCGGGATCGCGCGCGCGGCGGCCTCGACGGCGAAGGCACCGAACACCCGGATCTCGAGGCTTTCCGGCCCAGCCCCTGACGCAACACCTCCGGGCGACCGAGCGAGCGAAGAAGAGCTCATGGTCCGATCGGCACGGTCGTCTGCAGCAGACACGCTGTCGCGAGGATGGGCTGGAACAGGGCTCTCGACTGCAGCTTGCGATCGACCGATCGACGAGGGCAGGCGCAGCCCGGTTTCACGCCCGACGTTGTCGACGAGGAGCTCGTACTCCGCCCTGCGGCTCGGACTGGCCGCGGCCAGTGCGGCATAGGCGAGCAGTCGCGGGCCAGGCGTGCCGGTCACACGGGCAAGGCTCTCAACACCGAGCGCCGTGTCTCGCGCCTCCGGTGCGCCCGCCTCGGCCAGGCCATAGGCGTGCAACCCGCGCGCCAGCGCCTCGAGGACGCCCGCGCCGAGGCGCCGGGCAAGAGCTGCGGCTCGCTCGGCGGCGGCGATGCGAATCTCGCTTCCTGCATCGGCGGTCTCGCTGAGCGAACGCGACGCGACGGGCAACGGCTCGGCCACCCAGGCCTCGACGAGCGCCCCGAGGAGGTCGCCCCAGGGGTCCGATTCGGCATCCATGGATTCCGGCGCGACAGGCTCACTCGCCTCGGCCGCATCGCCATCGGCACCCGCGATTCGGCTGGCCAGCCGGCCCATCTTCGCCAGCCACGGGAGGCCGCTGCGCTCCGCGATGTCGACCGCATCGGCGACGTGGCGATCCGCGCCTGCCTCGCCGCCGAGCATTGCCGCGACGCCCGAACCGAGGGCCGCAGCGGCGCCGAGCGCGGGCTCGAGGTCTTCGAGCTGGCTGGCCTCCGCCAGCGCCCGCCTCGCCTCGGCCACGTCGCCTGAGGCCAGAAAGAGCAGGCCTCGGACTAGCTGGCGGTGCTCCGGATCAAGCCGCGAATCTCGCGCCGCGGCGACCGGCTCGCGCACGAGGCCGGCGCGAAGGACGCCTGTCCAGTCGGCCGGCGGGATCGCAACGGGATCGAGCCACGCCGCAAGCGCGAGTCGTTCATGCCGGCACGTCGAGCCGGCGGCCGAAGTTCCGAAAGCAGCTTCCGCGCGCGCGTAGGCCTCCAGCGCGGCGCTCCAACGGCCCTCCGCCCGCGCCCGACGGGCGGACGCGAGTGCCAGCCACGGGCTGTCGCGCACGAGCGCCGGCGGCAGGAGCTCCAGGCGCAGGCCCCGACCGTCGGCCACCTGCTCTCCACGGTTCCCAACCAGGCTCGCGACCGCTGGCCAATCCTCCGCTCGGCAGTAGCCCACGAGCGCCTCCGCCAGGGCGCCGCTCCGCTCGAGCAGGCTCGCGGCGCGCTGGTGACGCTGCCGTGCCTCGACCTCGCCGACCTCCTCGACGAGCATCCGGTCCAAATGGGACCGGAGGACCTCGTGGTAGCGGTATGACCCCTCGCTCTCGTCAACCGCGACCGTGAACAGCTGGCGCCGCGCCAGCTCCTCGAGGAGCAGCGCGCTCCCACGGCGCTCGAGCAGCTCGTCGCACAGGTCGCCCGTCAGTCGAACGAGGACGCAGGTGTCGACGAGAAAACGCCGGAGCTCCTCTGGCAGCTCGGCGAGGACGTTCCGCGCGAGGTACTCGCGGAGCAGCCGGGTGCTGGAGCCGACGCCGCCCAGGATTCGGCGCCGCTCGTCGGCCGACTTGCCACGCGTCGCGAGATGGAAAAGCTGGAGGCCGGCGGCCCAGCCCTCCGTTCGTCTGGCGAGCACGGCCAGCTCGCCGGGCGGCACCGGGTCGCGATAGAAGTCGCGGAAGAGGCGCTCGACCTCCCATGACCGGAATCGCAGGTCGTCGCCCTCGATCTGGAGGAGGTCGCCGGAGACGCGGAGCCGCGGGAGGTTGAAGTCGGGTCGCACCCGCGAAGCCGCAAGGATCCGGAGCCAGGGCGGCGCGTAATCGACCAGCCGGCTGAGCGCCGCCTCCGCGGCGGTTCCCTCGAGCGCGTGCAGGTCGTCGATCACGAGCGTGGCCGGCCCGCCGGCCCATTGCTCGAGCGCGCGAGCCGCAACCTCCACGTCGTGCCAGCCGGAGGGCAGTCCGGGCAGCGCGGCGCCCAGGGCCGCCTCGAGGTGGCGGAGCATCCGGCCAGGATCGTCGTCCCAGGTCTCGGCTCGATACCAGGCGACCGGCAGTTTCGTGGCGGCCGCGAAGCGCGCCAGCAGGGTTGTCTTGCCCGCGCCGGCAGGTGCGATGACGAGCGTCAGCCGGTGGCGCTGGACCGCTGCAACGAGCTGGGCTTCGAGGCGCTCTCGCGGGAGTGCCTCGGCCGTCGGTACGCGCACTTTCGCCGCGACGACCGGCGGCGGCTCGACGCCCGATGACGGCGCTCGGCGGGCGCGACGGTCGCGCCGGTCCTCTGGCAATGCAGCCCCCTGGATCCACCGGTCAGGGTCGACGGGAAGGGTTCGTATGGTGCCACCGCCGTCTGGTTCGGGTCCAGCAGATTCGACGACGAGTCTCGCTGGCGATCAGTGCCAGGTGGGCCAGAGATCTCGCGCCGGGCCCGACGTGAGCGAATCGATGCTCTGGTCCAGGAGGTCGAGGATGAGCAGATCGTTGGTGGCCCCGTCGCCGGACGAGAACACGATGTAGCGGCCGCCCGGCGACCACGAGGGATCGTGCTCGTCGCCAGCGATCGTCGGCAGCGGCGTGATCGTGAAATCGGGCGTCGTGAGGTCCATGAGGAACAGGTCGAACGTCGCCCCGTCGGTGCGAGTGCTCGCGAACACGAGCTTCGTGCCATCGGGTGAGACCGCGGGATCTACGTCGTTGAACTTGTCCTTCGTGAGGTCGGTCACCTCGCGGGACTTGAGGTTGATCATCTTGAGGTCGCGCGTGTTGAGATCTCCCTGGACCCAGATGACCGACAGCCCGTCAGGCGTGTAGACAGGGTCGTGGTCGGTGAGGGCGTTGGCCGTCAACGGCACCGAGGTTCCGTTCGCGGCCACGCTGTCGAATCGGATCTCGAGATCCGTCCTCGGCGCGGGCTCGGTGGCGCGGTCCCGAGCTGCGGCCCAGACGATCGTCTTGTCGTCCGGTGACCAGAAAGGTCCAAGCTCGGCCGGGCCCATCGAGAAGAAGTTAGGATCGAGGGCCCCAGTAGCGAGATTCCTGATGCGGATGCCCGTCTTGGTCGTGTAGGCGACCCGCTTGCCGTCGTTCGAGATCGCCGAGTCGGCCGCGTAGCCACCGGCCGTCGTCAAGGGACCCTTTTCCTTGTGGGTGGCGGGATCGATGCGGAACAGCTCGCACACCGTGTTGCTCTGGCAGCGGGAGAAGACGATCGTGCCGGCGGGATTGCCTTCCGAGAACGCCGGCGCCGAGGCCGCGGGCGCGGTAACGGCCGGCGTCGGCCCGACGATGACGCTCGCGCTCGGAGTCGCAGCCGTGGTCGGGGCGAGGCTCGCCGCCGGGCCCTTGCCACTGAGGGCCAGCACCGCGACGAGCGCGATCGCGATGATGACCGCCGCCGCCCCCAGCCCGATCGCCAGCGGCGACATCCGCCGGCCACCGTTCGGCGGCGGGGGCAGCGGCGCGGTGACCGCCGGCTTCAGCTCGTTGGCGCACTTCCGGCAATACGTGCGGGTCGCGTCGTTCACTGTGCCGCAGACGCTGCAGACCACCGTCGGGCCGCCGGAAGCGGTCAGCGCATCGGTGACCACGGCCTCGGTCGACGTCCCGGACTCGCCTCGCGGCACGTCAGGCCCCGTCGCGGTCCTGCCGGTTTGCCCGCCCGTGCCCAGGTCGCGGCGTGCGCCGCCCTTGCCGGGCACGACGGATTCGTCGGGCGTGGTCGGCTCGACGACCTTTGTCTGGGTGTCCTGCGCGATCGACTTCGCCTCGGCCGGGCTCAGTGGGCTGCCGCACGTGCCGCAGAACAGGGCCTCGGCCTCGTTCTCCGATCCGCAGACGGTGCACTTGATCACGACTGGGGCTCCCCCTTGGCTCGCTCCGTGGGACGACCCGCGCAGTGTAAGTCGGCGCAAACGCTCGGTGTAGACTCGGGAAATGAGCGTCCTCGCAACTATCGAGCCGACCGAGCTCCAGGTCGACCCCGGCGCCGAGGCCTCGCTCCTGGTCCGCGTCCGGAATCGGGGCACGATCGTCGACCGGTTCGACATCGCGGTCGTCGGCCCGACCGCCGGCTGGGCATCGGTCGATCCCCCCTCGCTGCGCCTCTTCCCCGACAAGGAGGGCGAAGCGCGGGTCACGTTCCGCCCGCCACGCGCGCCGACGCCGACCGCCGACACCTACCCGTTCGGCGTCGCCGTTCGCGCTGCCTCCGACGCCAACGCCTCGACCGTCGAGGAGGGGCACGTCGCCGTCGCCCCCTTCGTCCAGCTGACGACCGAGATCGTGCCCCAGACATCGCGGGGCAGCCGCTCCGGCACGCACGATGTCACGGTCCACAACGTCGGGAACGCGGTTGCGCAGGTCGCGGTCAAGGCGAGCGATCCGGACCGCCTGCTCACGTTCGATGTCGTGCCCGAGCGGGCAGGGCTGAAGCCTGACGGGGCGACGACGATCCGTATCCGGGTGAAGCCGAAAGAGACGTTCTTCTTCGGCGCTGCAAAGCGCATCCCGTTCTCCGCCCAGGTGGACGAGCCGACCGCCGGCTCGTACCAGATCCCCGCGTCCATCGAGCAGCACGCGATCATCCCGGGCTGGGTCAAGCCCGCCGCCGCGCTTGCGGTTGCCGCCGTGGTCGCCCTGGCGTTCCTGCCGAAGCTGCTTTTCCCCGCGCCGGTCGCAAGCGTCGGACCGTCCGCGGTGACCCTCGCGACCGCGGTCCCGACCGTCCTCGCGACCCCTGCTCCGCTGACCGCGCCGCCCACCGCGGGCCCGACGCCGTCGCCCGTCGTCAACGGGAACCCGACCGCGATCGTCGTGGCCGGCGACCAGACCGCGATCGACTCAGGATCGGGCCTGACCCTGACCTGCGCGTCCGACCAGCCGTGCCGCACGGAGATGCGGCAGCTGTTACTGCTGATGCTGACCAATCTCCAGGGCAAGGCCGACGGAGGAAATCTCCTCGACTTCAGCTCCACACCAGCGGGCACGTTGCCGCTCCTGGTGGAATGGAAGAACGCCATCTACCAGTATTCGGCGGCAGCCGGCAACGGCGAGACCAACAAGGTCCGACTGGATCTGGCGCCCATCCTGGCGGGCTATCCTGGCTACGCGCTCGTCTTCGATTCCGCCTCGAACCAGACCAAGAAGTTCGTGCTTCCATCGGCGGACGGGAAGATCCTGTTCGACAAGCTGTACACGATGCCGGCGCTCCCCACGCCCGTCCCGGTGACCCCGGGCGGCGGCTTCGACTTCACCAACATCCGAACACTGACGGACAGGGCCTGGGTGTTCGACGTCCAGTTGGTCAAGCCAAGGCCCTAGCGGGCGATTTCCCTCTGGCGCGGCGCGTCCCGGGTTGCTATGCTCCCGCGCCCGGTGGCCCGTTCGGGCCCGGATCGGGAGTGCAGATCGCCGAATGACCGCGGGCCCAACCAGCGGCAGCACGCAGCAGCTCGAGCTGGGGCTTGGCATCCCGCGCCTCGCGATCGAGCCGGAGTGGAAGGCCCAGCCCCGGCTGTGGGGCCACTCGCTGCACCCGATGTGCTCGTACCTCGCGAGCTTTCCCGCGGCGCTCTCTCACGCGTTCATCGCGCGCTACAGCCGCCCGGGTGACGTCGTCTTCGACCCGTTCTCCGGCCGCGGCACCGCTCCCCTCCAGGCCACGGCCGAAGGCCGGATCGGGGTCGGCAACGACCTCAACCCCTTCGCCCATCTCCTGACCGCGGCGAAGGTCGAGCCACCGACCGTCTCCGAGGCTCGAATCCGCGCGACGGCATTGCGCCTCGCATGGGCATCGACCGCGCCGGGCTGGCTCGAGCTTGCGGGATCGATCCAGGCCTCGCCGGCGACCGGCGGGCCCGAGCCGGTACCTGCCGAGGTCGCGCTGGCGTTCCATCCACGGACGTTCGCCCAGGTGCTCTTCCTGCGCCAGGCGCTCGACCATCGCGTCCCCGTCGATCGGTTCCTGGCGGCCGCGATCGCGGGGATCCTGCATGGCAAGAGCCCGTCGTATCTGTCGACGCTCATGCCCAACACGTTCAGCATGGCGCCGCGCTACGTGCGCGATTTTGCCGCCCGAACGGAATTCCAGTCGCCGCAGCGGGAAGCGTTCGATGGCCTTGACGCCAAGCTCGGACGCCTCTTTCGCGATCCGCTCCCGAGGTCGCCCGGCCTCGCGCTCCTCGGCGATGCGCGGGATGCCGGGACGAGGGCCGGGAGAGCGCTGCACGCCCGCGGCCTGCCGGATCGGGTCCGGCTCGTGGTCACCTCCCCGCCCTACTTGCGGGTCGTGAAGTACGGCTACTACAACTGGCTTCGGACGTGGTTCCTCGGCTTCGATTCGAAGGCCATCGACGCCTCGCTCGATGATGCCCATCACCGCGCGCCGTACCTGGAGTTCCTGCGAGCCGTCCTGCACGATCTGCGACCAGCGATGACCGACGACGGCGTCGCGGTCCTCGTGATCGGCGACGTGGCGACCGATCGAGGTCGGCCACTGCCCGGGAGCCACGACCTGGCCGAGCGCGTCTGGGAGGCGGCTGCGGAGCCGGAGGGCTACCGCCTCGCCGGCATCGCCGCCGACGACGTCCACGCCCACCGGAAGATGACCAAGCTCTGGGGCCGCGAGGCTGGCCGTGCGACGCAGGTCGACCGCATCGTGGTGCTCGGCGCGACCGAGGCGGGGCGCCGCCGGGCGCTGGCCGCGGTCCACAACCCCGTCGACTGGACGTGGCCGCCGCGCGGGCTGCGCGCGCTCTAGCCCTGAACGAGCCATCCGAGCGATCCGCGGTCATCGTCCGGGCCCTCCTTCCCGCCGGTTTGGAGCGACTCCGGCGTCGATCAGTCAGTGATGCCAGCGACGGCCTGCCGGCGCACCTCACAATGCTCTACCCGTTCGTCACGCCCGAACGCCTGACCCGATCGGTCCGATCGGACCTCCAACGGGTCGCCGTCCGCCATGAGGCGTTTCCCTACACCCAATTGGGCCTGGCAACGTGGCCGGATGCGCTCTACGTGGCGGTCGATCCCGTGGGGCCGTTCGTCGCGCTCCAGGCGGATCTGGCCGCAGCGTTCCCGGGCTTTCCGATCTACGGCTCCGACGCGGCCTTCAATTTCGTCCCGCACATCACCGTCGCCGACGGGCCGAGGGTCGATGACGCCGCTAGGTTCGAGGCTCCAGCGTGGGAATCGCTGGCACATCCCGCCCTTGCGTCAGCGCTTGAGGTGATTGCCCGGGTCGGAGCCGCGCCGTGGCGGACCGTCTGGCGGATCGGGCTGGGCGGACATGCTCGATCGACCGCTCGATAGAATGCCGCCGTGAAGCTGATGTACCATCCGACCGACCTCGCGGCGATGGACCCGCTCGTGCTGATGAAGAACCTCGATCACGTTCGGATGACCAGCCGGCGGCTCAGCTACATCCTCCAGCAGCAGGCCCACCTCTACACGCCCGAGGCCAACCAGCTGCGCGAGCAGATCGACGTGTACGTCGAGGCCGAGCGCCAGATCGAGGGCGAGATGGCGAGGCGCCGCATCCGCGCCTGAGAAGGGATGGCCGCCCGTCAGGCGATGGCTGGTGCCTCGTTCGGTGCGGCTGCGACCGTCGCGGCCTTCGCTCGGGCCCGGTCCTCGGTCACGATCTCGGTGACGGTCGTGGCCAGCCGCGGCATCTCGATCAGCCCGAACCCGATACCGTTCGTGGAGAGCTCATCCGGTCCCCAGCCCCGGAAGAGGCCGCGACTCGCAACGGCGCACATCTCGTCATAGAGCTCCGGCCAGCCCACCCGTCGACGGGCGTAGCAGAACCGGATGAACTCCACGGCGTCAGCCGTGATGGTGTGCGCAGACGCGTAGCGCGAAACCATCGATACGCTCCTCCTCGTCCCTCCGGGCGCAGCGGGCCCACCCGACGCACGGCGTGATGGACCGTGGGTCGAGTGGCTGGGCTTGGTGTCCGGTACCCGCTTCCCGGGAGGGTCGATCCGGTTAGGAAATGGTAGGCCCGGGGGCCATTTTCGGGGAGGGGGGTTCTCCACCTTTTCGTCCACCAACTTATCCACAGGCCGGAATCGGGCGTCCCCGCAGCCCGCGCTGAGCGGCCTTGAGGCCTACTCCCGCCGCGTGACGCCGAGCCCCGGCGCGTCGGTCAGCTGCCAGCGGTGGTCGTCACCGAGGGTCAGGCCGGTGAACGGTTCGTCCGCCAGGAGGAGGCTGCCATCGAGGTCGACCCAGTCCGCGAGCGACGCCACGGCCGCCGATGCGGCGATTGCGACCGAGGTCTCCTCCATGCAGCCGAGGAATGTCCTGAACCCGAGCTCGTGGGCGAGTGCCAGCATCCGCGCCGCAGCCCCCGGGCCGCCGCACTTCGCGAGCTTCACGTTCACGCCCGCGGTCACGCCGACGAGCGCGTCGAGGTCTTCGATCGTGACGCACGACTCGTCCGAGACGATCGGGAGCGGCGAGCCGGCCTGCAGGTCGCGGAGCCAGTCGAGGCGCCCTGCCGGAAATGGCTGCTCGATCAGCTCGACGCCGAGGTCGACCAGCACAGGCAGCAGCTGGCGGGCGATCTCCGGCGTCCAGGCGGTGTTGGCGTCGACGCGCAGCGGATGCTCGTAGACAGCGCGGACCGCCTCGAGCGTCGCGATGTCCGCCGGGCCGCCGCACTTGATCTTGAGTGCCGGGAAGGCAGCGGCGCGCTGGGCCCGCTCGGCGACGACCGCCGGCTCGTCGAGGCCGAGGGTGAAGTCCGTCGGCGGGATGTCCTTCGAGAGGCCGAGCAGACGATGCACCGGCAGGCCGGCCACCTTTCCGGCCAGGTCGTGGACCGCGGTCTCGACCGCGCATTTCGCAGCGCCGTTCCAGCGGATCGCGGCTTGGAGCCGCTCGCTCGCGGCCCGGACGCCCTCGGCCGTAGGCTCGAAGCCCTCGACCGCCGCGACGAGCAGCGGCGAGACCGCGCGCATGGTTTCGATCGTCTCGCCGTAGAAGCGGTCCGGGTAGCCCTCGCCGAGGCCGACGAGCACCGGGAAACGATCGTCCGTGAGCTCGACGATCACCGTCGTGACGGCATGGCCGGCATCGTGGTCCGATCGCGCGATCCGGAATGGGTCGCGCAGGGCGAGGCGCAGGACTTCGTGCCGGATCGCGAGGGTCACGCGCCAGCCATCGGTGCGGTGACCACCGCTCCTCGGGCCCACGGCAAGCCGTCGACCGCCCGGTGGACCTCGGACCAGAGGCGATCGCCGCCGAATCGAACCGGGTCGTCGGTCGGCAGGCCGGTCTCGGCCGCGATGTCTTCGATCACGCGGCGGGCCTCGTCGTCATCGGGGTAGAGCATCGTATTGAGCGCCACGCCCACGACCTTGGAGGGAGCGACGAGCCCCGCCACCGTCTCGTGGAGCCGGATGAACTCGGGCAGCTTCGCGATTGGAAACGATGCGTCCGGGAGGTGGTCGAAATCGTGCGCGGCAAGGCCGGGCTTGTGGACCATGACCATGGCGTGCGGCGTCGAACCGTGGATCAGCCCGAGGGTCACCGATGAGTATGCCGGGTGGTCTAGCGACCCCTGGCCCTCAACGATGATCCAGTCGCCCCGGCTCTCGGCTTCCTCGAGCATCCATTCGACCGTGCCCTGGACGAAGTCGCTGATGACCCGATCGACCGCCACGCCCCAGCCGTCGATCATCATCCCGGTCTGCCCGGTCGGGACGAACACCGCCGCGTCGCCCTGGGCCAGGGCCGCTTTCCGGAGCTCGAGCGCGACCGACATCTTGCCGATTGCGCAATCGGTCCCGACGGTCAGGATCACCCGCTTCCCCGGCGCGTGTGGCCGGCCGATGGCCGTCTCGTGGCGCTCCGGGGGCCGGCGGTAGTCGACGATCCGAACGCCTTTGGCGGCGGCGGCGGCCGAGAACTCGGGGTCGTCGCCGAGGAACGTGTGCAGCCCCGAGTGCACCTCGAGGCCGGCGTCGATCGCCTCCAGGATCTTCGCGCGCCAATCGTCGGGAAGCCGCCCACCCGTCGGCGCGATCCCGATCAGCAGGGTGTCCGGTGGCTCGGGCATGGCCAGTGCCTCGGCGAGGGTCGCCACGGCGGGAATGTCATGTCCGGGCAGCCACTCCGCCACGTTCCGGCCGGCGATCGAGGAGTCGAGGATCGCGACCGTTCGGTCCGTCGCGTAGCGGATCACGCCCATCGCGGTCTTCGCGTGGTGAGCACCGAACTGGCCCTCGGTCAGGATCACGAGCCTTTGGGTGGCTGGCACGCCGCGAGTGTAGGTGGCCCGAACGCGCGATCGTCAGGGGCGCCCCGCCGCCTCCCGAACGGGCTCGGCCACGTCTCGCCATCCCAGCGACGCCCTCCCGTCGTGCCCCAGAATGTCGCCGTGACCTTCGACGTCGCCGCCGACGCATACGACCAGTTCATGGGCCGGTTTTCGAAGCTGCTGTCACCGCAGATGGCCGACCTCGCGGGGGTACGCGCCGGTCAACGGGCCCTCGACGTCGGCTGTGGCCCCGGCGCGCTGACGGCGGTCCTGGTCGAGCGCCTCGGAGCCGAGGCCGTCGCCGCGGTTGATCCATCGGCGCCGTTCGTGGAGGCGGCGCGGAAGCGCCATCCCGGCGTGAGGGTCTCGCAGGCCTCTGCCGAGCAGCTGCCTTTTCCCGACGACGCCTTCGACGCCGCTCTCGCGCAGCTGGTCGTCCACTTCATGTCGGATCCGGTCGCCGGACTGGCCGAGATGGCCCGCGTCACCCAGCCGGGCGGCGTCGTCGTGGCAAGTGTCTGGGACCATGCCGGCGGCCAAGGGCCGCTCGGCCTGTTCTGGGCCGTTGCCCGTGAGCTTGACCCGGCGGTCGTGGACGAATCGCACCTCGCCGGCGCGCGTGAAGGGCACCTCGCGGAGCTGCTCGAAGCGGCGGGCCTGCACGAAATCGAATCGACAACGATGTCCGCCGACCTCGAGCTACCCGGCTTCGACGAGTGGTGGGAGCCCTTCACCCGCGGCGTTGGCCCGGCCGGCGCGTACGTGGCCAAGCTCGATGCCGAGGGGCAGAATGAGCTGCGCGAGCGTTGTCGATCCAGGCTCCCGAACGGCCCGTTCGTCCTGCCGGCGCGAGCTTGGGCCGCCCGAGGCGTCGTCTACCCTTAGCGGCCACGCCGCGGGGAGGGCCGGACCGAATGGAAACGACCTGGCGCGATCGTCTCCGCTACGCCGTCGACGAGTTCTTCGCTCGTGGCACGATCGCCCTGATCCTCGGCCTCTTCGCGGTGTCCGTGCTGATCATCATGATCATCGCCATCGCCGTCGCCGCGACGGGAGCGAACGAAGGACGCCCGTTCCTGGAGCTCGTCTGGATGGGGCTCCTCCGGACCCTCGACCCGGGCACGATGGGCGCCGACGAAGGCTCGCCCACGTTCCTCGGCGCGATGCTGGCCGTGACCCTCGGCGGGATCTTCATCATCAGCGCCCTCATCGGCATCATCAACACGGGCTTCCAGGATCGCCTCGCGGAGCTTCGTAAGGGTCGCTCGCGCGTCATCGAGTCGGACCACACCGTGATCCTCGGCTGGAACCAGCAGGTCTTCACGATCCTCAGTGAGCTCGTCACCGCGAATGCCAACCAGCGCGGCCGGAGCGTCGTGGTCCTGGCCGATCGGGGCAAGCTCGAGATGGATGACGAGATCAGGACTCGCATCCCCAACCATCGCGGCACGAAGATCGTGTGCCGATCCGGGAGCCCGGTCGACCTCGACGAGATCGACATCGCCGGCGTCCAGCGATCCCGAGCGGTCATCGTCCTCGCGCCCGAGGTCGACGAGCCCGACATCGAAGTCATCAAGACGATCCTGGCGATCACCAACGACCCGAACCGGCGGCCCGAGCCATACCACGTCGTCGCCGAGATCCACGACGCCAGCAATCTCGAGGCCGCCAGGCTCGTGGGCAAGGACGAGGTCGAGCTGGTCGTCGTCGGCGACGTCGTGTCAAGGATCATCGCCCAGACCTGCCGTCAGGCCGGCCTCTCGATCGTCTACGGCGAGCTGCTCGACTTCGACGGCGACGAGATCTACTTCAGCAGCCAGCCATCGCTCGTGGGCCGCACCTTTGGCGACGCGCAGCTGGCGTTCGAGGATTCGACGTTGATCGGTGTTGCAACGGCCGATGGCGGCGTGCGCCTGAATCCCCCTGCCGCGACGGTCCTGGGGGCCGACGATCGACTGATCCTGATCGCGGCGGATGACGACGCGATCCGGCTCCGCGATGGGGCTGCGCCACCGCCGGACCACGAATCGATCATCGTCTGCGTCCCGACCCCGGTTGCCCGCGAGATGACATTGATCCTTGGCTGGAACCACCGGGTGCTCCAGATCGCTCATGAGCTCGACGCCTATGTCGCGCCCGGATCCGGGATCACGCTCGTGACCGACGACCCGGTGGCTCCGGATCAGCTGGACGAGCTCCGATCGCGACTCGCGAACCAGACGCTGCAGTTCGTGGCCAGGTCATCCTCGAACCGGGCCGTCCTCGAC
Organism: Candidatus Limnocylindrales bacterium; assembly: GCA_038322255.1. Classification (GTDB taxonomy): domain Bacteria; phylum Chloroflexota; class Limnocylindria; order Limnocylindrales; family CSP1-4; genus UBA5189. Next base: position 14,068 of record JBBQFS010000049.1, read on the forward strand.
AGCCTCGATGTGGCCGGCTATCAGCACGTCCTCGTCGTCAGCCCCATCGACCGCTACGACGCCCAGCGGGCGGACGCTCGAACGCTCGTCACCCTCCTGCATCTCCGCGACATCGCTTCGATCGTCGGCCATGCGTTCTCGATCACCTCCGAGATGGCGGACGTCCGAAATCGGTCCCTCGCCGAGGTGACCCGAGCCGATGACTTCATCGTGTCGGATCGGTTGATCAGCCTCCTCCTGACCCAGGTCGCAGAGAACAAGCAGCTCAATGCGGTCTTCGCCGACCTGTTCGACGCCGCGGGCTCGGAGGTCTACCTGCGTCCCGTCACCGACTACGTGACGACGGGCCGGCCGGTCTCGGTCGCGACGATCGTCGAGGCGGCGCGGCGGCTCGATGAGGTCGCGATCGGCTACCGGATCCGCTCAGAATTGAACGATGCCTCGCGCGCATATGGCGTCCACGTGAATCCCCGGAAAAGCGCGACGGTCACCTTCGAGCCCCTCGACAAGGTCATCGTCCTCGCCGCTGGCTAGGGCGGAGACTAGGAAGCTCTCCGCTCCAATGCCCGAGCGCCTGCGGTGGCGTAGCGTTGTCCCCGTGAGTCGCGACGCCGAAGATCTGAACCGACGCCTCCTTCGCGCCCGCGACGCAATGGACCGCGCGTACGCCGAGTCGCTCGACGTCCGGACGGTGGCTGCAGTTGCCCACGTCTCAGAGGCGCACTTCATCCGGAGCTTCCGCGCCGTCTTCGGCGAGACGCCGCATCGGTACCTGCAACGTCGGCGGGTCGAGCGCTCGATGTTCCTCCTGCGTGAGACGGACCGAAGCATCACTGACATCTGCTTCGACGTGGGCTTCATGAGCCTGGGGACATTCAGCCGAACGTTCCGCGAAATCATCGGCGAGACGCCGTCGAGCTCCCGCGAGGGACATGGGCCGATGGTCGCGCCAAACTGCGTGCAGATGTGGGCCATGCGACCGCGAGTGGCAGTGGGCGCAGCGGATCCAGCGAAGAGCGCGGTGCAATCCAGCAGTTTTGGAGAAGCCGGCGCGGGGGCGGCTCTCTAGCCTCATCGTCATCGACATCGATACGCGCAGAGGAGAACACAACCGATGTTCACCAGGCTCAACGTCGCCTCGATCTATGTCCTCGACAAGGAGGAGGCCCTCGATTTCTACGTCAAGAAGCTCGGGCTCGAGGTCGGCTCGGACTTCACGCAGGGGTCCTACCGCTGGCTGACCGTACGCGTGCCCGGCCAGTCCGACGTCGAGATCAACCTCGAGCAGCCGGGCCCGCCCCTGCACGACGAAGCGACCGCTGAGCAGCTCCGCGACCTGATCACGAAAGGCGCGCTGAGCGGCCTCGTCTTCCACACCGACGACGTTCGGGTCTTGTACGAAACGCTTC
>JBBQFS010000050.1:0-15420 GCA_038322255.1 Candidatus Limnocylindrales bacterium
TCCCTGGCCGAGGGCCGGATCTCGATCGGCGCCGCGTGCGTCGGGATCGCCCGATCCGCGCTCGAGCAGTCGGCCGCCTACCTGCAACAGCGCAAGGCATTCGGGGCGCCCCTCGCCGAGCAGCAGGGCCTGAAGTTCATGCTCGCCGAGATGGCCCGCGACGTCGCCGCGGCGCGGGCGCTCGTCCACGAGGCCGCGCGCGCCAAGGACCGGGGCGAGCCCATCGGCGAGGCGTCATCGCTCGCGAAATGGACCGCCTCCGACACCGCGATGAAGGTTGCGACGGACGCTGTCCAGCTCTTCGGCGGGAGCGGCTACTCCCGCGAGACGGGCATGGAGCGCCTCATGCGTGACGCCAAGGGCGCCCAGATCTACGAGGGCACCAACCAGATCCACCGCCTGATCGTGGCCGACGCCGTGCTCGAGCGCGCGAAAGGCTGACTCGCTGTCGCGCCGGCCCGGCCGACCGACGCGCGAGGGCCTCGGCTGACCGATCCGGGCCTCGGCGGACGGATTCGGGCCTCCCGCCTAGGCTTGCCCCAAACACGAATCCTTCTGAGGGCCGACATGATCACCGACGCCCCGATCCATCCCAGCCTGGCCGTAGCCGATCTCGCCCAGGCCCGGTCGTGGTACGCCGACAAGCTCGGCTGGCAGCCGGCGGTGGAGCCGCCCGGCACGCTGGTCTACGAGGTCGGCGATTCGGCGTTCACGCTGTTCGAGACCGAGCTCGCGGGGACGGCCAAGAACACGGTGATGAACTGGAACGTCCCGGATCTGCAGGCCGCGATCGCCCGGCTGCGCGGGCGCGGCGTCGTGTTCGAGGAATACGACTTCGGCGAGTACAAGACGATCGACGGTGTCATGACCTTCCCGAACGGCGACGCGAACGCCTGGTTCAAGGACTCCGAAGGCAACATCATCGGAATGCCGTGGGCGCGTGACATGCCGCAGGCGGGCGAGGCGGTCGGGGCCATGCTCGCCGCGGCCGACCTCGGGCGCGCGAAGGCCTGGTACGCCGACAAGCTCAGCCTGGCCCCGATCGCCGAGTCCGAGGGCGTCGTCCTGACCTACGCGTCCGGCAACAGCAAGTTCAACGTCTACCACACCGAGTTCGCGGGCACGGCCAAGAACACCGTCGCGGTCTGGCGGTTCAAGGGTGTCCGCGACGAGGTCGCCCGCCTTCGGGCGCGCGGCGTCGAATTCGAGGACTACGACTTCGGCGAGGAGAAGACCGTCGGCGGCATCCTGTCCGACGCCGAGGGCAATGTGAACGCCTGGTTCAAGGACTCCGAGGGCAACATCCTGGCGCTCGTGGAGGACCGCACCTAACTCGCTCGACCTCAAAGGCGCCCAGGCCCAAAGCCAGCCCAAAGGGTCGTGCCCCAGCGATCGGCAAGGCCCCGTTCCACCCGAGACACATCGGCTTCTGACACTCCGGCCCTTGCCGCGAGCTCCGCCTGTGTCTAACCAGCTCGGATCCTGAGCACACGGAGCGAGCTGCCGAGCCGATGGGCGTCCATGGGGCGAGCATGCCCGTGATGGATTGGCTGTGGATCACCGGGCGGCCGGGCACGAATGCGGCGCAGATGTAGATTCGAACCGTGACTCCCAGCGAATCCGGGCCGGACGGCCACGTCTACATCATCAGCGCGGCGCGTACGCCGATCGGGAAGTTCGGCGGGGCGCTGGCGAACACGCCGGCGGTCGAGCTCGGGGGCGTGGCGATTCGCGCCGCCGTGGCGCGCGCCGGCCTGCCCGACGGCACGCCGATCGACGAGGTGCTGATGGGGCAGGTCCTGCAGGCGGGCGTCGGCCAGGCGCCGGCGCGCAAGGCCGCCTTGCTCGCGGGCCTGCCGGACTCGACGTCCGCGACCACGATCAACCGGGTCTGTGGCTCCGGCCTGAAGTCGATCATGCTGGCCGCCGCGGAGATCAAGGCGGGCGACGCGGAGGTCGCCGTCGCGGGCGGCATGGAGAGCATGAATCTCGCGCCGTACCTGGTTCCGAAGGCGCGATTCGGGTATCGACTCGGCAACGGACAGCTGCTCGACGTGGCGGTCCAGGATGGCCTGTGGTGCTCGATCGAGGACTGCCACATGGGCACCCACGCCGAACGCGTGGCGATCAAGGATCACGTGTCGCGCGAGGACCAGGACGCGTTCTCGCTCCAGAGTCACATGCGTGCGATCGCGGCGCAGGACGAGGGCCGCTTCGCCGACGAGAGGGCGCCAGTGACCCTTACCGACGCCAAGGGCCGCGAGACCGTCGTCGACAGGGACGAGGGGCCGCGCCGCGACACCTCCGCGGAGGCGCTCGCACGCCTGAAGCCGGTCTTCGAGCTCCCGACCGGCGAGGACCGGGGCGATACCGCCGAGGGCACCGTCACCGCGGGCAACGCGCCGGGAATCACCGATGGCGCCGCCGCGACCGTCGTCGCCAGCGAGCGCGCCGTGGAGCGACTCGGGCTCGAGCCGCTGGCACGGATCATCGGCTACGCCCAGGCGGAGGTCGCGCCGAAGTGGCTGTTCCTGGCGCCAGTCAAGGGCGTGACGAAGCTCCTCCAGCAGCTCGACATGACGATCGACGCGTTCGACCTCATCGAGATCAACGAGGCCTTCGCCGCGCAGACCCTCGCGGACGGGCGTGAGCTCGGCTTCGACTGGTCGAAGGTCAACGTCAACGGCGGCGCGATCGCGCTCGGCCATCCGATCGGCGCCTCGGGCGCGCGAATCGTCGCGACCCTGCTGCACGAGCTCCGGCGCCGCGAGGGCCGCTACGGCCTCGCGACGCTCTGCCTGGGCGGTGGCGGCTCGGTGGCCGCCGCGTTCGAGCGGGTCTAGCGGGTCCGCGCAAGACGTGATCCCGGCGCCGCCCCGCAAGGAGTCGGCGGTCTCCCAGGCCAGCGACTCGATCTGGCGGGACGACGCCTTTCTTCGGCTCTGGTCGGCGTCGTCGATCTCGTACGTCGGTAACTACATCACCCGGGCTGCACTGCCGCTGACCGCGATCCTGATCCTCGGTTCGGGCGCCCTCGAGATCTCGGCGCTGCGCAGCCTGGAATGGGTCGGGCTGCTCCTGGTGGGCCTGGTGGCGGGCGCCTGGGTCGATCGACTCCGCCGGCGCCCGATCATGATCACCGCCGACGTTGCCCGCGCCCTCCTGCTGGGATCGATCCCGGTCGCCGCCCTGGCTGGTGTGCTGAGCCTGACCCAGTTGCTGGTCGTGGCCTTCCTGGCCGCCGTCCTCTCGACCTTCTTCGACGCCGCGAGCGTGGCGTACCTGCCTACGATCATTGCCCGGAAGCGCCTGGTCGCTGCGAACAGCGCACTGACCGGGAGCGCCGCGACGGCGGAGTTTGTCGGCTTCTCCCTGAGCGGCGTCCTCGTTCAAGTGCTATCGGCGCCGATCGCGATCGCCGTCGACGCGGCCTCATTCGTGGCTTCAGCGCTGCTCCTTCGGTCCATACGTGGGACCGAGGCGCCGCAACCCCCGATCGCAGGGCGCCAGTCGGTGCTGCTGGACATTCGCGAAGGCATGCGAGTCCTCGCCGGCCAGCCGTTGCTCCGGGCCCTCGCCGCGGCACATGCGGCAATGTTCGTGTTCTGGGGCATCTTCGGCGCGTTGTACATCGTGTTCGCCGTTCGCGAGGTTGGCCCTCCCGCCGGCTCTCGTTGGGGTCATCGCGGCCCTCGGCGGCGTTGGCTCGCTCGCCGGAGCCGCCGTCGCCGGGCGTATCGGGCGACGCATCGGCGTCGGACCGACGATGGTCCTCGGGCTGACGGGCATGACGCTCGGTGCGATCCTCATCCCGCTTGCCCCGTCAGACGCGGTGTTCCTCGGAGCAATCTTCCTGGTCGGTGAGCAGCTCATCACCGATTCGTGCGTGACCGTCTTTGACGTGATGAATCGATCGGTCACCCAGTCGATCGTCGAGGATCGATTGCTTGGCCGCGTCCAGGCGACCATCGACTTCGTGACGACGGTCGTCGCCCTCTCGGCTTCGATCGCCGGGGGGATCATCGCCGAAGTCCTCGGGCTGCGGGTGGCCATGGCCGTCGCCGTCGCCGGTGGAATCCTCGCGGTGGCAATCCTCTGGTTTTCGCCGGTCCGGTCGATACGCGGCATGCCGGAACCCGACAATATGGACAACGTTCCCGCGACCGAGGAGGGCGGTTTTTGAGCTCACGGAGCCGGCCGAACCGAGCAGACCGCTCCGGCGAAGCCCTGCCCGAGGGGTATTGGCCAGCGGATCGAGTGCGCTCGATCTTGGATCAGACCCTGGTTTCCGAGACGGCACCGATCCCGTCTGACCTGTCGCCGGCCGAGAAGGCAACGATCCACGCACTTGCGGCGGCCGGCCGAATCCTCGACGACGTGTTCCATGATCAGCAGCATCACCAGGCGCTCAGTTCCCGGACCAACCTCCGCGCCCTGCACGACGCCCGGGCCAGGACTGAGCGGACCCGCGACCTGCTCGAGCTGCAGGAACTGAGCCTCGGGCCAGTCACGACGACCTTGGACAACGAGCGCGGTGCGTTCCTACCGGTCGACCCGGAGGAACCGGGCAGGAACCTGTATCCACGCGGGGCCACGCGCAAGACGATCGAGGCGTTCCTTGCGGACCATCCCGACGAACGCGACCTGATCCTTCACCCTTGCGCGGTCATCCGATCCACGACGGCGGAATCGCTGGGGCGCGACGCGTCGGTGCTGCGGCGACATGCCGGCCTGCGAATGCTGCACCCGAACCTACTCGCCCGGTGGCAGTCGATGAGGGACGATCCCGCGCCACCCGCCCTATATGCAGTCCCATACGCGGTCGCGTGGGCGGACAGCCTGATTGCTGCGGGCGCCGCGCTAAGTGCGGCGGCAGACGCGATATCGAGCGAGGACCGCGACCTGGCGAGTTTCCTGCGGCTCCGGGCGCGCGACCTCGTCGCGAACGACTACGAAGGTGGCGACGCCGCGTGGATCCGCGGCCAATTCGGTCGCCTGGATGTCATCGTTGGACCGTACGAGTCGTACGACGATGAGCTGTTCGGCGTGAAAACATTTTTCAACCTCCGCATCCTGGTCCGCGATGAAACGCGGTCGGCGTCGCTGCGCGGAGCGCTCGCACATCTCCAGGCCATCGAGGACGCTCTGCCGATCGATCGTCACGGCACGGCACGGACCGACATCCCGGTCGGGATCTTCGACGTCGTTGCCGACTTCGGGTACTCGCGATATTTGGGTTCCGTGGCCGGGATCCTGCCAAACGACCCGGATCTGCTACGCAAATACGGCCGCAAGATCGTGCTCTTCCACAATTTCCTCACGGCGCCGGCCGAGATGGCCCGAATGGATGCCATCTGGGACGCGACCATGGCATCGGGGCACGAGCGCGACCTAATCCCTGAGGGCTTCTTCCAGCAGAGCCTGTGGCACGAGGTCGGTCACTACCTCGGCCCTACCGATCAGGCCGATGGCCGGTCCGTGCGGGACGTCCACCACGACCTGTTCGACGCGCTCGAGGAGCTGAAGGCGGAGCTCCTATCGGTGTTCGCGACGGCTCGACTGCGCGAGATGGGCAGCCTCGAAGAAGGGGTCGTCCGAGCAGTCAATGCCGCGCTCCTGCTGGAGTGCCTTCGTCCCGTACGACCCACCAAGTCGCAACCGTACGAGATCGGGCGGCTGGCGATGGCCAACGGCTTCCTCGAGCATCACGTTCTCGTGCCCGTTGATGGCCGATTGGACATCCGGTACGAGGCCATGGATGGGGCCGTCGAGTCGATGCTCGGAGAGGTGCTTGCGCTGCAACTGCGCGGCTCGAGAGCGGCTGTGGAGGATTATCTGGAGCGCGGCAGCACGTGGGATGCGCGCCACGAGGCGATTGCCGCATCGGTACAGGGGTCGGGTGGCCACCGCTTCCACAGGTTCCGAAACGCCGATCTCGGTCGGTGACTGAGGGCAATGTCGTGAGGATCGCCGTCATGGGCGCCGGGGCGGTCGGCGGGTACCTCGGCGTTCGCCTCGCCGAGGGCGGCTCGGACGTGACATTGATCGCGCGTGGCGCGCACCTCGAGGCGTTGCGAGCGAACGGGCTCACGCTCGTGACGCCCGAGGGCGAACGATCGACGCACCAGGTCCGGGCGACTGACGATCCGGCTGAGGGGGCCCGGTCGACGTCGTCCTGTTCCTGGTGAGGTCGTACGACACCGAGGCGGCTGCGCACCGGCTCGCGCCGCTCACGCCTACGCCATCCTCCAGCCCTGGGCGATCCGCAACGAGGCGCCCTCCTAGGGGCTGTACTACCGTGCTACTACCGTGGCAGTTAACGGGCTCAGCTCGGGTTCGGGACCACCTTGATCGAGCCGGCGCAGGCGCCCCAGAGGTTGTTCGCGCCGAGGCCGCCGCCCATCGAGATGGAGTCGCCCTCGTGCCCAAGTACCTTGCCGGTCTCGTCGAGGAGCGCGATGCCGCCGGCGATCTCGCGCCTCGCGCTGTAGCCGTGCGGCCAGAGGACCTCGATCACCGAGCCGGTGTTGTCGGCGATCGCGAGGCCGCTCGCGGCGGTCGTGACGAGCCGGCCGCTGGCGAGGGCGTCATCACAGCCCTGGACGGGGGCGGGGGCGGTGCGAAGTGCGATCGATCCACAGCCTGCAAGCACCACTCCCAGGAGTGCCAGCGCCACGATCCGTTGGAGCAGCGTCACGTTCGTACCTCGTCGAGAGCACCGGTGACAGCCCGCGGAGCGGGTGCCTATCCTTCGGGTCCATGACGGACACAGCAGCGCGAACGGTTCCCGCGACCGCGTCGGCGGGCGCCGGAGTCCCCGAATTCCGGATGTTCATCGCCGGCGAATGGGTCGGATCCGTGTCCGGTGACACCTTCGAAAGCCTGAACCCGGCCGATCGACGTGACGTAATCGGGCGGTTCCAAGCCGGCAGCGCGGCGGACGTCGCGATGGCGGTCAAAGCCGCCGAGATGGCGCTGCAACGCTGGAAGGCGACCCCGGCGCCGAAGCGCGGCGAAATCCTGTACCGATTCGGCGAGCTCATGGCCCAGCACAAGGAGCGCCTCTCGCGGGCGATGACGCGCGAGATGGGCAAGGTCCTCGCCGAGGCGCGAGGCGACGTCCAGGAGGGCATCGACATCGCCTACCTGATGGCCGGCGAGGGCCGCCGGATGTTCGGCGACACCGTCCCGAGCGAGCTGCCCGACAAGTGGGCGATGAGCGTCCGCCAACCGATCGGAATCGCCGGGATCATCACGCCCTGGAACTTTCCGATCGCGATTCCGTGCTGGAAGATGATGCCCGCGCTGGTGGCCGGCAACACCGTCGTGTTCAAGCCGGCGAGTGACACGCCGCACTGCGCCACGCTCGTCGTCGAGCTCATGGCGGAGGCGGGGTTCCCGGCCGGCGTGGTGAACCTGGTGACGGGTTCGGGGACGGAGGTCGGCGACCCGATCGTCGACTCGCCGGACGTCGCGGTCATCTCGTTCACCGGCCACTCGTCGACCGGCAAGTCGATCGCGGAGCGCGCCGCGCGACGGCTCAAGCGCGTCTCGCTGGAGCTGGGCGGCAAGAACGGCGTGGTCGTCCTGAAGGACGCCGACCTCGACCTCGCTACCGACGGCATCCTCTGGTCGGCTTTCGGCACGACGGGCCAGCGTTGTACGGCCTGCTCGCGGGTGATCGTCGAAAAGGCGGTCGTCGAGCCGCTCCTCGAACGCCTCGAGACCCGCGCCAAGAAGCTCCGTCTGGGGCCCGGCCTGGAGGAGACGACCGACGTCGGTCCGCTCATCAACCCGGGGGCCGTCGAGAAGGTCGAGTCGTACATCGACATCGGACGATCGGAGGGCGAGCTCGTGCTCGGCGGTGCTCGGGTGACCGACGGCAACCTCGCGCACGGCAACTTCTTCGCCCCGACGATCTTCTCGGGCGTCCGACCGATGGACCGGATTGCGCAGGAGGAGATCTTCGGCCCGGTGCTCTCGGTCATCCCGGTCGACGACTACCAGGGTGCGGTCACCGCGCTGAACCAGACGCGCTATGGCCTGTCGTCGTCGATCTTCACGCGCGACGTGAACATCGCCTTCCGAGCGATGCGCGACTTCGAGACCGGGATCGTCTACGTCAACGCCGGGACCACCGGCGCCGAGGTGCACTTGCCGTTTGGTGGTTGGAAGGAGACCGGCAACGGCCACCGCGAGGCCGGCCACGCCGCCCTCGACAGCTTCACGGAATGGAAGTCCATCTACGTCGACTTCTCGGGACGGCTCCAGCGGGCGCAGATCGACAACCAGGAGCAGCTCTAGGTAGCACGCAACGCATAAGTGGCGTCGCGACCCGCGGATGAGGTTCCAGCCGCTAGGATGCCGCGATGCGAACCAGATTCGTCATACCGATCCTGATGGTCGCTCTCGTCGCCGCGTGTGGTGGCGGCAGCGCGGGCGCGACCTCCAAGCCCAACCCGACCAGCGCCGGGACGTCGACCGGCCATCCGGCGGGCCAGGTCGACTGCGCTGCGATCAAGACGGCTGCCCAGCAGCTGCTCATGACCCAGTTCCTTGCGCAGCTGAAGACCCCGGACACGATCAAATCGATCAAGTCCAAGAGCATCGGCAATCTCGACATTCCGACGTTCCTGGCCGCGATGCACGAGCTGCACGCGCTCGATTCATTTTCGTCGCCGCTGGGCGATCCCAAGGCCGCGATCGATTTCTATGAGAATGCCGGGCAAGCGGCGCTCGTCCTGTTCGCCACCGAGCCGCTGACCCAGGCTGCCATCGATACCTACAACCAGAAGGTGGGTCCGGTCAGCGAATTCCTCGGCCATCAGGTCGCGATCTCGGGCGCGCTCGACGCCGCCGGCTGCTAGGTCGGCGACCGGGGCGCGTCGAAGTCGTGGTGTCGGCCCACACGGTCCGCCCCCCAGCGCGCTTGGCGCTACGCTCACGGCATGACGCCACATCGGTTGATCCCAATCAACGAAGACCCGGTCTGTGGCATGACGGTCGACCCCGCCATTGCCCGGGACAAGGGCCTGACCCTGACGCACGACGGTCGCGAGTACGGGTTCTGCGGCAAGGGCTGCCTGCTGGAGTTCCGGGACGATCCCGACCGATTCCTGGAGCCGAACTACCGCCCCTCGATGTAGGCGGTCGTTCCAGGTCGGCGCGACCACCCATAGCCAGACGCCGGCCCCGGACCCAACACCTAGACTGCCGCGGGTGACAAGGGCACCCCTCACCGTTCGGATCGCCACCTGGAGCGCGCGCCATCGATGGCTCGTGGTCGCCCTGTGGTTCGTGGCGACACTCGGTACCCTCGGGGCAAGCCTTGCCGCCGGCGGGATTCGCACGATCGACGTCGACGCGGACCCGAACGGGCCGCGGCTCGAGTCGGAGATCGCCTACGAGGTCCTCGGCGCGGGCGAGCCGGTGGCGCCGGCCGAACGGCTCCTCGTCGTGATCGACGGCGGGGCCGGAGCCGCCGCAAACGCTGCGTTCCAGGATGCGATCCACGCGCTCGTGGCCGACATGGTGGCCGCCATGGCCACTGTCGACGGGACGGAGGCTCCGGTATTCGACAGCGTCGTCGACCCCTTCGCCGTCCCGCCCCAGTCCGGTGTCATCTCGCCCGACGGGTCAACCGTGCAGGTCGTCGGCAACATCCCGGGCGAATCGCCCACCGTCGAACAGAAGCTGATCCCCGTGCCCGCCATCGTCCAGGCGGCCCGCGGTCGGATGCCGGCCGCGCGGGTCCACATCATCAGCAGCACCTTCCTGAACCGCGACTTCAACGACCTGATCTCGAGCGAGCTGGACAGCTCGCTGCGCCTGACGATCCCGCTGACATTCCTGATCCTGCTGGTCGCCTTCGGCGCGATCGTCGCCGCGTCGATCCCGCTGCTGCTCGCGGCAACCTCGCTCGCGGCCGGGTATGGGCTGCTGGGCCTGTATAGCCATGCGGTTGGGCCGGTCAGTGCGAATGCGGCCCAGCTCATCGTCCTCATGGGCCTCGCGGTCGCGGTCGACTACTCGTTGTTCATGGTCACCCGATCCCGCTCAGAGCGGCAGCGCGGGATGAGCGTCCACCAGGCGATCGAGACGTCGAGCAGCACCGCCGGTCGGGCGGTCTTCTTCTCCGGGATCGCCGTGGTCATCTCGCTGGGCGGCCTGCTGACCCTCGGGATCAGCCTTTTCACCTCGATGGCGGTCGGCACGATGGGCGTGGTGCTCGTCTCGGTGATCGGCAGCCTCACGTTCCTGCCGGCGGCGCTCGCGATCGTCGGCGATCGGGTGAACTGGGGACGCCCGACGACGTGGCTGCCGCGGCTCGCCCGACGGACCCCCGTTGCGTCATTGCGCCGCCGTGGGGAGGCGATCATGGAGGCGCTCGAGCAGCGAGCGACGCGACCGCCGGGCACCGGCTTCTGGGCGCGGCTCGTGAACGCAGTGATGGCGCGGCCCGTGCTGCTGACCCTGCTCTCCGGCGCGATTCTGCTCGCGGTCGCCGCGCCCGCGCTCCGCCTGCGCACGGGCACGACGGACATCACCGCGCTGCCATCAACGATCGACGGCATCGCCGGGATCAAGCTCATGAACGAGAAGTTCCCGTTCGGCCAGGACATCCGCCTCGATCTCGTGGTGACCCAGCCGAACCGCGCCGACGTCGTTGCGGCCATCGAGACGCTGAAGACCCGCGTCGCGGCACTCAACGGCATGGGCCCGGGGACGACCGTCCGCACCGCCGACGACGGCCATGCCGCGCTGATCACCTTCCAGATGGCCGGCAACCGGAATGACGAGGCGAATCGCGCCGTGGTGCAGACCGTGCGAGACGTCATCCGGCCCGAGGTGTTCGGCACCCCGGGCCTGGCCGACGTCCAGGTGTACGTCGCAGGCCAGGCGGCCCGGACCCTCGACATCGTCGGCATCTATGCCAACGCCACGCCCCGGATCTTCCTGTTCGTGCTCGGGCTGTCGTTCGTGCTGATGCTCGTCGCCTTCAGATCGATCGTGATCCCGATCAAGGCGATCCTGCTGAACCTGCTCTCGACGGCGGCGGCATTCGGGGTGCTCGTGCTGGTGTTCCAGGAGGGCTGGCTGGCGGAGCCGCTCGGGATCACGCCCGGCGGGGTGATCGAGAGCTGGGTGCCGATCTTCATCTTCACGATCCTGTTCGGGCTCTCGATGGACTACCACCTGTTCATCCTCACGCGGATCAAGGAGGCCCGGGATCGCGGGCTCGACTCGCGAGCGGCGGTGGCCCGCGGGATCTCCGTGACGTCGGGCACGATCACGAGCGCAGCCTCGATCATGGTCGTCGTCTTCGCGGTTTTCGTGACCTTCAAGTTCGTGTTCATCCAGCAGCTCGGGCTCGGGCTCGCGGTGGCGGTGTTCATCGACGCGACGCTCATCCGGAGCGTCCTCCTGCCCGCGACGATGACCCTGCTCGGCGACTGGAACTGGTGGCTGCCGCGGTTCATGAGCTGGCTCCCGCATGTCACGATCGAGGGCGCGACCAGCGAGCCCGAAGAGCCCGAGCCGGCGCCGGCCTGACCGATGCCAACGTTCGAGGACGTCCGATCTATCGCGCTGGCCCTGCCGGACGTGCAGGAGAAGCTGACCTGGGGCACCGACGTCACGTTCCGGATCCGCGACAAGATGTTCATCGTCGGCGCGGACGGCTCAGAAGGCATCACGCTCAAGGCCTCCATCACCATGCAGGCGGAGCTCATCGACCTCGATCCCGAGACGTTCTCGGTCGCCGCGTATGTCGGCCGGTTCGGCTGGGTCAACATCAAGCTCGAGCGCGTCGATCGAGGGATGCTCGAGCAGCTCGTGCGCGACGCGTGGCGGTCCACCGCCCCGAAGTCGATCCGGCAAAAGGTTCCCGCAGGGTGAGCGGCGCCCCCGGCGAGGGCCTCATCGAGATCGTCATTCGGCCGGCGACGGTCGATGACGAGGACGCGCTGGTCGCGCTCCAGCACGCAAGCGCGATTCACCACGCATCCATCGACCCTGCGCGGTGGCGCATACCGACGCTTGACGAGGAGATGATGTCGCGCCGGTATTGGCACGCGGTCAAGCCGCGGGACGACGCTTTCGTGGCGGTCGTCGGTGGCCAGGCGATCGGGATGGTCGAGCTGTGGCTGCGCAGGCCGGCAGGCCCACCCGGCGCGCGGATCGCGATGCTGAAGGCGGATCTCGCGATCAGCGTTGCTCCGGAGTGGCGCGGTCGCGGTGCAGGGTCGGCCCTCCTGTCGGCGGCCGAGGAGTGGGCCCGGGCCCAGGGCGCGGAACGGATGGTGCTCGACCTGAGCTCTGCAAACGCGGGAGCCCTGCGCCTGTACGAGCGCATGGGCTACGAGATCAACGCGTTCGAGATGGACAAGCCGATCGAGCCGGACGCGGGGACCGTCGACGAGCCGGGGCTCGTTCGGAACGCCGACGGCGAGCTCGTCCCGACTCTGGAGGGCGAACAGCTGACACTGCGGCCGATCACAGCCAGCGATCGCCCCGCCCTCTTCGAGGTCCTCTCCGACCCGTCGGTCGTCGCGGTGTGGGACACGCGGGGCGCCGCGGTCAGCACTGACGAGCTCCTTGCCGGCGACGAGGGCTGGACGGTCTGGGCGATCGACGTCGAAGGCGAATTCGCGGGGAGCATCCAGGCGGCCGAGGAGCTCGACTCCGATTACCGCCACGCCGGAATCGACATCTTCATGTCGTCACGGTTCCAGGGCCGTGGGCTGGGCACGGACGCCGTTCGGATGCTGGCTCGATATCTGCTGGAGGTCCGGGGCCATCACCGCCTGACGATTGATCCCGCGGTGGACAACGCGCGCGCTATTCGCACCTACGAGAAGGTTGGCTTTCGGCCCGTCGGCGTGATGCGTCGATATGAGCGCGGCAACGACGGAACGTTCCACGACGGCCTGCTGATGGATCTCCTCGCGGGTGAGCTGCGGTAGGGTTGCGGCGATGCTATGGGTGCGCTCGCCCGAAGCCGAGGCAATCAACGGCCAGCGCATCGCCGTCCTTGGCCGCGCCCTGATCTGGGGTATCCTCCCGGCTCGCGGGCCTGTAGCTCAATGGCAGAGCAGCTGACTCTTAAGTCAGGGCGGCCGAACGTAGCGCTCCCCGAGAGTCGCCGACAAGCGGAAGACGCTCAATTATCTGCTCCTTCCAAGGCACAGAACGGCCCCCGTCGCACGCCGCTGGACTGGCAGCTAGGATTGCCAAAGTGGACGAGCACCGGTGGCACTTCATCGCAGCTCAATCGGACGAACGCGACCGCGTTATCGCCGCGTGCGACCGATGCGGCACCCTCCGCGCGAGTCTTCAACCAGCGCCGGGCGAGGAGCGGACAATCGACCTCCGGGGCACTTGTCCAGGTACGGCGCAGGCACCACTGTCGGACGACGAACCGGGAATGGCGATCGGTGCCCTAACGCGGCCTGACGACCGATAGGCTGGTCCGCCGGGCAGCATACGAGCGCGGCGCTTACCCACCCCGACCTTTTAGCAGGACGATCTGGCCGGGAGCGAGCGTGCATACGCCCGCGTCGAATCGTTCGTGACCGCGACGTCGCTCGGTCAGCTCGACCTCAAGGGTTTTCGGCGCCCCGTCGACGCGTACGCCTTAGCGGCTCTCGTCGCGCCGACGATCACCGCCGAGATTTAGCGCCGCCGAGGCGCTCCGTGATGTCCGAGGTCGGGCGTTCCGCCACGTCGACCCCACGCAGAATCGATCGGGCATCCCGACGCGGGGACGTCGGTCGCCTCCGGGCTCGTCGATCCTGACCACGAGATCGGGCGCATCGCAGCGGGCTTACTCGTTCGCGCACGCCCTAGGCGAAGCGGCGGGTTGGGCTTCGGCGGCGGACGCAACCTCTGTCGCGATGAGTTCGGCGACGACCTGCAGCTTGGGGACCGTCCCGCTCGGTCCTTCGCTTGTCTGGAGGATCAACCGCCCTTGGTCGGCCGGCACTCCCTGAGCCGTTGAGCGATCCGTGGCGTGGCGCAGGACCTCCGAGATCCGATAGCGGTACCGCGCGCTTAGCGTCGAGAACACGTCGACCGTCTGACCGAGGAGCTCCCCCCCTCCGTTCCGTTCGGACGCCTCGAGCAGCGCTAGGAACATGCCTTCGCGAGCATGGCCATAGATCCAGGTCGTTGTTCCCGGCCGGCCCGGGTAGGGGAAGGTGGTGAGGTATTGAGCCACGTCGCAGAGTGGGTAGTGCGGCGGATTACCAGGCAAAGTCACGTCCCCGGAGATGACCGGGAGATCGATCCCGAGAGCCGGGATCGCCACGCGCGACGGGACGTCGGATGCACGCGCTGCGCGCGACGGCGGCACGGGGGATGGCGTACCGGCGATCGCCGCCTGGGGCATCGTGCTCCGCGGACTCTCGGAGGCGGGCACAGGCGTCACGGCGCCCGGGCTTGGGGAAGCCACAGCGCCGCCGCAGGCCGCCATGAAGGCGGCAATGACCGCGACGGCGAGTACAAGCCGTTTGGGTGGGTTCATCGACAACCATGTTGGAAGACGCGAAGCGGCCGGCGCCTGCGTTGCAGACGCCGGCCGGTGATCCGCGATTGGGTTATGCGGTTCGTCGACGAAGGGCGAACCCAACGGCGAGAAAGCCGACGAGCAGTCCGCCCACGAGGGGCAGTGCCGCGTTCGAGGATGGCCCACTGCCGGTGGACACGGTGTCCGTCGCCGGCGACTTCTCGAAGTTGTATACGTGGATCATGGCCTGGTTGTCGGTGTCGCCGGACAGATCCAGGGTGACGGTCGACGTGGAGGCAGTGAACTCAGCGCCGGTCGCCGCGTCGTCACCGGTGGCCTGGAGGGCCTTGGGCGTCAGGAGCATGGTGCCGAACTTCCAGCCGTTCGGAGGGGTTGTCTCCTTGACGGTGATCTTGCCGACGGCAAGGTTGGTAAAGATGTAGTGCGAGATGTCGAGGCAGACGTTGGCGGTCTTCTGGCCGTCGCCGTTGGCGTCTCGATCGATGTCGGTCTCGCACAGCTTGGCCGCCATGAACTTCGCGTCGCTCAGGGTCTGGACGTCGCCGTTCTTGTCGGTGACCGAGAAGTCGAAATTGACCGGCGTGCCGGCGTTGCCTTCGGTGATCGAGCTGCCATTGGCCTTCAGGACGATCGTGGGACAGGCGAGCACGGTCAATGCGAGCGCCGTGACTTCGTCGCCATTGGCCTTGGCCACGATGGCATCGAAGTCCGCCTGATTCTTGATTGGCTCTTCGGTGCAGGCGTGCTTCATGATCATGAGCTTGCCTGCGTCGCCCTGGGCGGCGAACGCCGGGACCGCTGCTGCGAGCAGCAGTCCGGCTGCCAGGATGAGTGCGAAAGTCCGTCGCATGCTGTTTCCCCTTTAGACGTTGTCGCGGCGCGCTTAACCCAAT
>JBBQFS010000051.1:0-15044 GCA_038322255.1 Candidatus Limnocylindrales bacterium
ATCCTTTCGGGCCAGTCACCCGATGGCCGCCTCGTCGAGATCGTCGAGCTGCGCGACCATCCGTGGTTCGTCGCCAGCCAGTTCCACCCGGAGTTCAAGAGCCGGCCCGAGCGGCCGCACCCGCTGTTCGATGGGTTCATCCTCGCCGCACTAAGAGAGGATCGAGCTCACGCCGGCGCCAGCCATCCGAAGCCACGAGAGGCCGGCGTGCACCTGGCGACGGCGGCGGAGGCGGGCGCGTCAGCCTGAAGTCCCGCCCCGCGCCCGCCGCCGGCTAGTTCACGGTGAAGGCGCTGGTCATTCCCTTGCCGTAGTGCGCCGTGCCGTCGGCGTCGACGATATTGCAGATCAAGAGGTAGTGCCCGGGGACGAGGTCAAGCGTTACGGACCCGGTGGCACCGGCAGGAAGCTCGCTTACCTCGCCCATCGCCTTGAGGTTCGGGCCCTCTTCGGGCACCTTTCCGTCCGACCCGGTGGGGAGCTCCAGAAGGCCGAGGTCGGTCTTCAGCACCACCATCTCGTGCGCTTCAGTCCCGACGTTTCTCGCAGTAAACGTCACCGATCCGGCTGGGACCGAGGTGATGGAAGGCACGACGGCCCATTCCTGGAGCGTGACGGCAATCGCGGTCGATCCAAGAGTCGTCGCGGCTGGCGGCGCAGTCGCAATGATCGTGGGTACGACGGTCGCAGCCGCGGTCGGTGCCGCGGGGGTCGTGCGGGCGCCGGAGCACGCCGCCAGGAGCAGCGAGGCGGTCAGCGCGGTCGCCAGGCGTGCCCGGCGTCTTTGCCAAATAGGGAGATGCATCGTGATTCTCCGGATCGGGCAGCGAGCCGATCTCTCGCCGGTCCATGGCCGGAGGGAACTGGCTAACAACCTAGACGCCCCTGACGTCGGGCCGCCATGCTGAATGGACCGCTAGCCGCGGGCCGAATGTCCCGAACGTTTGCGAGTCAGCGGTGTTCGGGCGAAGAGGAGAGCTCGGATGAAGCGCACGTACCTCAGCCTCTATTACCTCGCCGGGTACCTGGTCCCTGCCGGGCTGCTGTTGCTGTTCGTGCCGGAGTTCGCGACGAAGCTCCTCCTGTCGAACCGGACCTACGACTACGCGCCGTTCCACCTCGTGGGCGTCCTGCTGCTCGTCCTCGGAATCCTGATCGTCCAGATCATTCGCCACCGGCTCGAAATGCTGTACTCGACGACGCTCGTTGCCCGGGCGCTGATCAGCGCCACGCTGCTCTGGCTGTTCGTCTCGTCCGGCGACCCATTCTTCGGGGTCATCCTCGTGATCGTGCTGATCGGCGTCGCGCTGACCGGGGCCAGCTACGTTCTCGACCGGCACGAGGACACGGCGGCGAGATGACGTCGAGGCTCACGCACCTCGCTCGGCGATCCGGTTTCCGCCGATACGGGACTAGAATCAGGGCAACGCAGCCGCGACACCCCGTCGACCGTTCGACCGATCGACCGCCCGGGAGCCCAGCACAATGAAGCTCTTCCTCGACACCGCCGACATCGAAGAGATCCGAACCGTCAATTCGTGGGGCGTCCTCGATGGCGTGACCACGAACCCGACCCTGTTCGGCAAGGTCAAGGGCAAGACCTACGAGGAGGTCCTCCAGGAGATCTGCGCGATCAACAGCGGCCCGGTCTCGGCGGAGGTCGTGGCCGACGACGTCGAAGGCATGCTCAAGGAAGGCCGGGCCTACGCCAAGCTCGCCGACAACATCTACGTGAAGGTCCCGATGTCCGAGAACGGCCTCGCCGCCATGAGCCGGTTCCGGGCCGAAGGCATCAGGACGAACTGCACCCTGATCTTCACCGCCAACCAGGGGCTGCTCGCCGCGAAGGCCGGCGCCTCGCTGCTGTCGCCGTTCGTCGGCCGCGTCGACGACATCAACGAGGACGGCATGCAGGTCATCCGCGAGCTCGCGGAGATCATCCGGTTCTTCGAGTACGACTCGGAGGTCCTGACTGCCTCCGTTCGCCACCCGCGACACGTCACCGAGGCGGCCCTCAACGGCTCGCACATCGCGACGCTGCCCTTCAAGGTCTTCCAGCAGATGGTCCGCCACCCGCTCACGGACAAGGGCATCGTCCAGTTCAAGGCGGACTGGGAAGCGGCCCGAGCCGCCGCGGCGGCGAACGCCAAGGCGGGCTGATCCGCCGCGGGCTCAGCCGATGAGGCGGTGCAGGCGCCGGAAGGTCGGGCGAAAGCCGAGCCCGCGCCAGGCACGATCGGCCTCGACGTTCGTCGAGCGCCAGTCGGTCGCGATCGTCGCGTAGCCGGCATCGCGCGCCCAGACGAGCGTGGCCTCGCCGAGCGCCCGGCCCGCACCCAGCCCGCGCGCCTCGGGGAGCACCGCCGCATACGCGAGATCCGCCGCACCGTGGGGCCGGATCAGGTTCGCGGTCCCGCCGGAGAGCTCCACCGAGCAGGCGATCGACATGCCGATCACGCGCCCCTCATGCTCGGCGACGAAGTAGGTCAAGGTCGAGCCCGCGAGATCCTCCTTCAACTCGGCGATGACCTCGGCGGTGGGCTGTCGCGCCAGCCGCGAGAAGACCGGCGACTGCTCCAGGTGATCGGGGAGCACCCGTTCCAGTGCGACCAGCGTGTCCAGATCGTCCAGTGTCGGGGCGCGGATCAGGAGCTCGGTCCGCGGGACCACGCCGAACCCGGGCCCCGGCACGTCTCGAACCGCGTGCAGGTGCTGCTGGCCGAAGTCGAGGCTGAACCAGGCGTCCACGAGCGCCTCGTCCGAAGCGGGCACAAGGACGTGGTGGTTCGCCCGGCCCTCGGCCACCCAGGACTCGGCGGCAACCGCGTACAGGTCGCGAGTCAGCGCCGGCTCTGCGGCAGCGTGGCCCGCGGACTCGACCCAGACGTTGGGGCCCCACGTCTGGGCGTCCTTCGCGAAGCCGATGAGGTAGCCGGCGACCACGCCGTTCCGTACGGCCACCCAGCCGCCCGCGCCCTCGATGGCAAGCACTGCCTCGATCTCGCGACGGGCTGCGTCGGGATCCTCGAACGCAGGGTCCAGCAACGGCTCCGCGAGCCGGTGCCGGCGGTGCCGGTCGGCGAGCAGCGCCGCTGCGGCATCGAGGTCTGCGGCCTCGAAGCGACGGATCTCAACGGGCGTCGGGCGTTCGGTCGTCATCGAACGAGAATCGTAGCCATGGTTGATTGACGCCGCCTCGTGCCGGGCTTATCCTGCATGCATCCCCACCCCGGTCCGTGCGCGGACACGTGTTGGCGTGGGCGAGCCCCAGACTCGATTTGCGGCGCCCCCTCTATCACAAATCTTGCCCAAGCAGGTGAACCCTAACCCCATGTCAGGCCCAGATCAGCGCACCATGCGCAACCGCCGGCCGCGCCGGCGCGGACCAATCAGCGGCGGCGGCGGCGGCCGCGCCCCGGTGTCCGAATACGACGAGATGCAGGAGCTCGAGGCCGCCCGCGAGCGGAACGACCTCGATGTGACCGATCTCCTCGAGATGAGCGTCCCCGAGCTCCGCCAGGTCGGGCGCGAGCTCGAGCTCGATACCAAGGGCGAGGATCGCAAGGACACGATCATCGATGGCATCCTCCAGCGCCAGACGGAGCGCGCCGGCCTCGACTACGCGACGGGCATCCTCGATGTCGTCGACGAGGGCTATGGCTTCATGCGTCGGCACGGCCTCCTGCCGAGCTCCGAGGACGTTTATGTCAGCTCCAGCCAGGTCCGCCGCTTCGGCCTCCGGATCGGCGATCGCGTCTCCGGGGCCGTCCGAGCGCCGCGCGAGCAGGAGAAGTACTGGGGCCTGCTGCGGGTCGATTCGGTCAACGGCGTCGACATCGAGACGGCGCGCAACCGGCCGGTCTTCAACGACCTCACCCCGGTTCACCCGGATGTCCTCCTGAACCTCGAGAGCGACCCCAAGAACCTCAGCCAGCGCCTGGTCAACCTCGTCAACCCGATCGGCAAGGGCCAGCGCGCGCTCATCGTCAGCCCACCGAAGGCCGGCAAGACGATGCTCCTGAAGGCGATGGCCAACGGCATCACCGCGAACTACCCCGACATCCTCCTGATGGTCGCGCTCATCGGCGAGCGACCGGAGGAAGTTACGGACATGCGCCGGAGCGTCAAGGGCGAGGTCATCAGCTCGACGTTCGACGAGCCCACGGAGAACCACACCCACGTGGCCGAGATGGCCCTCGAGATCGCGAAGCGCCAGGTCGAGACCGGCCGTGACGTCGTGATTCTCCTCGACTCCATCACCCGCCTGGCCCGCGCCTACAACCTCGCCCTGCCGCCGAGCGGCCGGACCCTGTCGGGCGGCATCGATCCGATCGCCCTCTATCCCCCGAAGCGCTTCTTCGGCGCCGCGCGGAAGATCGAGGAAGGCGGCTCGCTGACGATCATCGGCACGTGCCTCGTCGATACCGGCTCGCGCATGGATGACGTCATCTATGAGGAGTTCAAGGGCACGGGCAACTCGGAGCTCATCCTGGATCGGAAGCTTGCCGAGAAGCGCATCTTCCCGTCGGTCGACGTGATGCGCTCCGGCACACGCCGCGAGGAGCTGCTCCTCGAGGACGGCACGCTGAAGATGGTCTGGACGATGCGCCGGATGCTCTCCGCCGTCGGGTCGAACGAGGGCATCGAGCTCCTGCTCAACCGGATGGCCAAGACCGAGACGAACGTCCAGTTCCTGGCAGGTCTCACGAAGTCTCTCGACTCCTAGCCCCTCCGGCTCTCGGAGCACGCTGACCGAGCGCGCGAGCCTTCTCCGCCCATTTGCAGCGCTGCAGCCGCCCGTGCTAAGGTCGGCGCAACGTCGCAGCCCGCGGAGGAACGGGCTCGGCCGCGAAGCGAGAACCCAGCTCAAGATCGCGACCCGCCGGCGGTCCTGACCCAGCACCACGCGCGCCCCGTCGCGCACGGACCGACCCGCCAGGAGTGCATATTGCTGAACGCCGTGGGCGGCGTCGTGCGCGCTGTTGCGCACCCCCGCTCCAACAGGCCCGATCGTGATTCGACCGGACCGACCCGACCCGCGACCGCGCGACGCGTGCACCGGCGTGCCATCGGGGCGGCACGCCTCATGGCCGACACGCTCACGGCCACCCCGCGCGCCCGGCAGCGAGCGGTCGCCTTTGCCCAGAGTCAAGTCCGCGACAAGATCAGCCAGCCGCGCGGCCGCACCGCCGCCCGTCGACGGCTCTACCGCCGGCATCTCCTCCTGCGCCTGACCTCGGAGCGCGCGCTTCCAATCGCTGTCGGGCTCATCGTCCTCATCGCGGCAGGCATCAGCCTTGCTCCCGCCGCCGCCCCCGCCGCCCAGGCCGCGGCGCCGGCAGGCCTGCAGGGCGTCCGCCTCACGATCGGTGGCGGGCCCGGCGGCGCTGCTGCGCTCGACGACCCGTTGGGCGGCTACGACCTCGCAGCAGCAGCCAGCGCCGCCGTCGACGACGGGACCCTCTACAAGCCGGTCGCCGTTGACACGACCGTCAAGTCCTCGGTCGGGATGCTCGATCACTACACCGTAAAGGACGGCGACACGCTGACCAGCATCGCCAACCGCTTCGGCGTCTCGATGATGACCGTGTGGTGGGCCAACAACCTGACCTCGAAGGACTCGCTCAAGACCGGCATGGACATCGTCATACCCCCGGTCAGCGGACTCGTCCGGACGGTCAAGGTGGGCGACACTCTCGACTTGATCGCGGCCGAGAACAAGATCGACGTCACGGACATCATCGCGACCAACGAGCTGAATGATCCGAACCTGATCGTCGGTCAGGTGCTGGTGCTGCCCGGGGCGAAGGGCGAGCCGATGCCGACGCTCAAGCCGACACCGAAGCCGACGCCGGTCGACAAGCCGGTCACGGGCGGAGGTGGCGGCGGCGTTGGCGTCGCGCCCATCTACAGCGGCGGTGCCTGGGCCTGGCCGGTCGTCGGCGGCGGCAACTACATCAGCCAGTACTTCCACTATGGCCATCTCGGGATCGATGTCGCCGCCGACTACGGCAGCGCGATCGTCTCGCCGCTCGCGGGTCACGTCGTCTTCGCCGGCTGGAAGAGCAACGGCGGCGGCTACCAGGTCTGGATCCAGCACGGCAACGGCCTCTACAGCGCCCATCACCACATGTCGGCGGTGACGGTCGCGACCGGCCAGGACATCGCCCGGGGCGACCGCATCGGTCGGATCGGCCAGAGCGGCTGGGCCACCGGTCCCCACGATCACTTCGAGGTCTGGGTCGGCTTCCCCTGGAAGAGCGGCGCCTACCGGGTCAACGCGCTTCGCTATTACTGAGCGCGGCGCCGATCGGCGTTCCTCGGTGCTCGTGCGAAGATAGATTGGAATGTTCCTCGACCGGGTAAAGATCCTGCTCCGCGCTGGCGGCGGCGGCGATGGGGCCTCGACCTTCCGGCGCGAAGCTCACGTCCCCCGAGGCGGTCCCGACGGTGGTGACGGTGGCCGTGGCGCGTCGATCCACCTGCGGGTCGACCCGGGCCAGACGACGCTTCGTGACTTCCAGCACAAGCACCACTTCCGGGCGCCCTCCGGCGGCCGCGGCGAACGTTCGCGCCGCCACGGCAAGGCCGGCGACGACCTGATCCTCGAGGTCCCCCCTGGCACGGCCGTCTACGACGACGAGACCGGCGAGCTGATCGCCGACCTCGTCGCGCGGGGCCAGGTCGCGATGGGCGCGCGCGGCGGTCGTGGCGGGCTCGGCAACGTCCATTTTGCGACCTCAACCCACCAGGCGCCAAGGCATGCCCAGAAGGGCGAGCCGGGCGAGGAGCGCTGGGTCCGACTCGAGCTGCGCCTCATCGCCGACATCGGCCTGGTCGGGCTGCCCAACGCCGGCAAGTCGACGCTGCTCGCGGCCGTCACCGCTGCCACCCCCAAGATCGCCGGTTACCCGTTCACCACGCTCGAGCCGAACCTCGGCGTCATGCACCTTTCCGCCGACGGCTCCGGCGGTGACTTCGATGCCGATGATCGACGGCCGACCGTGGCGGACGTGCCCGGCCTGATCGAGGGCGCGAGCAGCGGCGCGGGTCTCGGCCACGAGTTCCTGCGCCACGTCGAGCGGACGCGGGTGCTGGTCCAGGTAGTGGATGGCTCAGGCCGGGATCCAGGCTGGGACTACGAGGTGATCCGGGACGAGCTCAGGGCGCACGATCCCGCGCTCCTGGACAAGCCGATGCTCGTCGCGTTCAACAAGATCGACCTGCCGTCGGCGGCCGAGGCCTGGCCCGCGTTCCGCGTGAAGCGCGGAGAGGAGGGGCTGCGCGCGGTCGCGATCTCTGCGTCGGGCGGCCACGGAATCGAGGCCTTTCGCGCGGCCATCGCCGAGCTGCTCCCGCCGGCCGCCGAGCTCGATGCCGCCCCGGATCCGTCGGGCGTCGTCGTTCATCGGCTCGATGCCGCGCCGGATCGTGTCACGGTTCGGCTGGAGTCCGAGGGTGTGTTCCGGGTGCTGGGCCGCCGGATCGAGCGCATCGCCGCGCAGACCGACTTCGAGGTCGAAGAGTCGGCCGAGCGCTTCCAGCGCGATCTCGAGCGGCTCGGGGCGGACGCCGAGCTCCGCCGCGCCGGGATCCAGCCAGGCGACACGGTGAGGGTCGGCGCGGTCGAGCTCGAATGGGAGGCGGAGCCCTGGAGCGCGCGTCGGTGATAGCTGCCCGGTCGGCGCAGGCCCGCGAGCCGGGCCCGCGGCGGCCCGCGATCGGGCTGATGGGCGGGACGTTCGACCCCATTCACGTCGCCCACCTCGCGATCGCCGAGGAGGCTCGCGAATCGCTCGGGCTGGAGCGGATCCTGTTCGTCCCTGCCGGCCGGCCGCCGCACAAGCCGCGGAACGAGGTGACCGCGGTCGAGGAGCGCGTCGCCATGGTCGGGCTGGCCATCGCCGACAACCCGGCGTTCGAGCTGAGCCGAGTCGAGGTCGATCGTGCCGGGCCCTCCTACACGGTGGACACGGTCGAAGCCCTGGCGGCGGATGCCGATGTCACCGTGATCCTCTCGGCCGAGACCTTCGCCGAGCTCCCGACCTGGCACGAGCCCGAGAGGCTGTTCGAGGCCGCCCGGCTGGCGGTCGTGCCCCGCGAGGGCTACCCTGCGCCCGACCCTGCCCGGCTCTCGTCGATGTTCCCCGGCCGCGAAGCCCGGGTGGCCTACCTCGAGGGCCCGCTGCTCGGGGTCTCCTCGACGAACATCCGGGACCGGGTCAAGGCGGGTCGATCGATCCGCTACCTCGTTCCTGCGTCGGTCGAGGCATACATCGCCGCCAAGCGCCTGTACCGAACCGAACCAACCACCCGAAACACGCGAACCAGCCAAGCCAAGCGAGCCAAGCGAACCGCACGGAGGACCGCCACGTCGTGACCGCACCTGCCCGGAACCCCAGGGGCCTGCCGAATCGCGCCGCCGTCGCGTCGAGCAACGAGGCCGAGATGCCGGCGCTCGACCTCGCGCGCCGGATCGTCGAGCTGGCCGAGGACAAGAAGGCCGCCGACATCGTGCTCCTCGACCTTGCCGGTCTCACCACCGTGGCGGACTACTTCGTGATCGCCTCGGGCGGCTCGGAGCGGCAGCTCGACGCGATTGCCCAGGGCGTGATCTCGGGCATGCGCGACGAGAAGGTCCACGCCTATGGGCGCGAGGGCACCGCGGCGTCGCATTGGGTGCTGGTTGATTTCGGCTCGGTCATCGTCCACGTCTTTACGCCGCCCGAGCGCGACTACTACCAGCTCGAGCGCCACTGGGCCGAGGCCAAGACGATCCTGCGCGTCCAGTAACGCGTCGGCGGCCGTACGGGGGGCCGGAGTACCGACGGGTCATGTCGGCCGAATGACCTCGGTCCCAGCATCCGTGGCATGTCCGCCGCTCGCGACCGTTGTCCCGCCTGCACCCGGCTCCTCATCAGCACCCGGTTCGATGCAACCTTCCGGCTGCCTGACCAGAGTGAGCGGCTCTGCTTCGGCATCCCGGGCGGCCTCTGCTCCGATTGCCACCAGCTGTATATCGACCCGGACCTGATCGAGCTGCTCGATCTCGCCGCCGGCCGCTGCACGTTCGCGATCGAGAGCGACCTCGTCCTCCAGGAGCGCGCCTGGTCGATGTGACCGGCGCGATGCCGGCCCAGGTCCCTGCCAGCCAACGTCACGGTCGACGTCGTTCCACGACCGCGAACGACAAGACGATCGCGAGGAGCCCAAGGACCGAGTACACCACGAGCATCCGAGCGACGACGAACGGGTAGAGCTCCGGTGGGTTGACGCGCAGCACGGTCCGGAAGGTCGCACTCGGCCCATCCGGGGATTCCATCGCGGCCTCGCCGTAGCGTACGTAGGCCTCGTGAAAGGTCATCACGTCGCCTTCGGGCGACTGGATCATGAAGTCGACGACGCGGCCCGGAACACCGCCATCGGCGCCATAGGTCAGCACCGTCTCGGTGCTGAGGAACGCATCTGTCAGCAGGGTCACCCCGACGAATGACGACGCGACGAGGACGATGGCCAGCAGCAATGCTGGCAGCACCCGACCGATGACGGCGCCGACGAGGAGCGCGAGCCCGAAATAGGCCAGCGTCTCGCCACCGATCACGGCGCCGCGAAGGCCGAGGTGGGCGAGGGATCCATTGGGGTCCATGCCGGGAGCCCGCAGGATCTCGAGCAGGTCGCCGATTGCGCCCGCCGCCAGGCCGATGACGACGATCACGACGCCGATCGGCAGGACCCGCTGCATCAGCCAACGACGCCGCGACGGGGCGAGGGACCAGGCAAAGGTCGTCGTGCCCTGGTCGAGCTCCTTGCCGACGAGGGCCAGGCCGAAGAACACGCCACACACCGCCGGCAGGAGGGTGACCGCCGCCTCGGCGACGAAGCCCCAGACGCCGGCGGTCTCGAAATAGGCAGTCATGTCGGGCTGGCGGGCGATGCAGGACGCTTCGGCAGCGCCCGTGAAGCATTCGGCCGGAATCCCGTAGGCCAGCAGTCGAACGGCCAGGCCGCCCGCGACGATGAAGGTCAACACGCTGACGACCGCAACGCCCGCGGCTTCGAAACGGTGCGGCCGAAGGATCACCCGCGCGAGGCTCATGCCGCAGCCCCAATCGTCGTGGAGGTGCCGGCGCCAGCTCCCCGTGCGGAGGCGAGGTAGCCAAGAACGACCTCCTCGAGCGTCGGCGTTCGCCCGTCCCCGGGCACCGAGGCCGGTCCGTCCAAGCGCACGAGGCGGTGCAGCGAGCCGAATCGATCGGGAAACAGGGCCACGAGGCTTCCCCGACCGCCGCCCCCGGTGCCCTCGATCACCCGGTGCCCGGCGATCGATGCGGCAACGGTCTCGTGGAGGAGGACGCGCCCCTCGCCCAGGACGAGAAGTCGATCGCAGACCGGTTCGACATCGGAGATGACGTGCGACGACAGGACCGCGCTGACATCCCCGCCGCGCACTTCGTCGGCCACCACCTGAAGGAACTCGCGTCGCGCCAACGGATCGAGGTTTGCGAGCGGCTCGTCGAGGAGCAGCAGCGCGGCCCGCGTCCCGAGAGCGACGGCCAGCGACAGCTGGGCCTGCTGTCCGCCAGAGAGCTCGCGTGGCAGGGAGCTCAAGGGGATGCCGAGAATCCGGAGCCGCTCCCGCGAATGGGCCACATCGAACCCGGGGCGCAGGGACCTGGCAAGGTCCAGATGATCGTCCGCGCTGAGGTCGCGATAGAGCGAGGGCGACTGGGGCACGTACCCGACCTTCGCGACCGCGCGGGCGCGATCCCGGTCCGGATCGACGCCGAGGACCGTCATGCGCCCCGCGGTCGGGCGTTCGAACCCGACACAGAGCTTCAGGAGCGTCGATTTGCCTGCGCCGTTGGGCCCGACCAGGGCGGTCACGCCACCGGCCGGCAGGCTGACCGTGAGATCGCGCAACGCAGTGGTCCTGCGGTAGCGCTTCGAAAGCCCGGCCGTGACGATCAGGTCCATGCCCACCCTCCCACGCTGACGGCCGGCGGGCCGCGAGGTGGACGTTGACGGCCAGGGCGGCCCGCCCGCAGACCCGAATTCCATGGACGGCGTTCAGGGTTTTCCCGGACATCTGCGTCGAAGGGCGTTTGGTACCGTCGGTTGGTGAACCAGCGGTTCCGGGACTACCTGGCCGCGGCCGTCGGCATCGTGGGCCTGACGCTCGGTTCGCTGGCGCTCGTCATCGGGCGCGTCGACTTCGGCGTGACGTTCAACCTCAACATCGACGGCGACCAGGTCGTGATCGATAGCGTCGCCGAGCACAGTCCTGCACGTCGCCAGGGTTTCGAGCCCGGGATGATCGTGCTGAGCATGAACAACACGCAGCTCATCAGGCTCCCGGAGCGGGTCTGCCCCGAAGTCGGCTGCGATGAAGCTGCGCCCCCGGTCTACGAGCCCACACAACCGACGCCCGTTCACCTTGACGGCCTGACCTTGAACAGGCTGCTCCTGAGCCAGGTCGTCGACCTGCTGGCGAGTCGACCCTCGGACCTCGTCGGCTACACCCCGGAGAGGGGCTACCCATTCACCTACACCGGCCGCTCGTATGTCGAGGACCTTCGTAGCTCGGCTTTCGGGCTCTTCGCCGGAGCGCTGCTGCTCATCGTCGGGTCGTGGTGGCTGGCGACGGGCCGCGGTGGGCAATCGCTCAAGCCCATCGCGATCCCGCTGGCGGTCGCGACCACCCTGCCGCTGCTGGTGCGGCCGCTCGAGGCGACGTGGTTCGGCGCGGCAGTCGTCGCTGCCGGGGTCATCGTCCCGTTCGGGGTCGCGCCTCTCGGCCTGGCGCTTGCGGCCCGGATCGAGGAGCCCGAGATACGCGGCGTGGCGCGGATGGCGGCGCTCGGGTTCGCCGTCGGCGCGATGGTGATCGGCGCGAGCCGGCTCGTCCTCCCGGTAACCAACGAGCTGGTCGACCTCGTCTGGGGCGCGCTCGTTGCCGCGACGGTCCTCGTCCCGGGGCTCGCTGCGGCCGGGCCGCTTCGCCTGCCGGATCCCTCCAGCGGCGCGACCGGCGGGCGCCTCCTGCAGTCAGCCGAGCTCGCGGTCGCCGGCGCGACACCCGTGATGTCGCTCGCGACCAGCCCGCGAGACCTCCTCCTGCTGCCCCTCTCGGCATGGCTCATCGCGATCGCGGTGGCCGCGCGTTCGACCATCCGGCCGCTCGCCCGGCTTGCGGTCCGGGCCCAGCTGCAGCGTGACCTCATCGTCGCCGCCACGGAGGCGGAGCGCGCACGGGTCGCTGCCGACATCCACGACGACGCCCTCCAGGAGCTGACGCTCCTGGTGCACCGCCTCGACGAAGCGGGCGACGAGGAAGGGGCCGACATCGCGCGGACCGTCTCAGACCGTCTTCGCGCGATCTGCGGCGACCTGCGCCTGCCGATCCTGGACGATCTCGGGGTCGGTCCGGCGCTTGATTGGCTGGTCCTGCGGATCGAGCGGCTCTCAGGCGGCGAGGTCCGGCTGGAGCGCTCCGACGCCAATCGTCCGCCGGCAGATGTCGAGCTGGCGTTCTTCAGGGTGGCGCAGGAGGCGCTGGGCAACGCCGTCAAGCACGGCCAGCCGCCGATCGTCGTTCGCTACCACGCCACCGACGTCGGGGCCTCGCTGTCCATCGACGATGCCGGGCCCGGGATCCTTCCTGACGCGGCCGTGACCGCCGAGCGCGACGGGCGCTTTGGCCTCCTCAACATGCAGCAGCGCGCCGAGGCGATCGGCGCGATCCTCGATGTTCGTCGCTGGCCCGGTGGCGGGACGCACGTAGCCCTCGAATGGCGCCCGCGCTGATCCGGGTCGCGATCGTCGATGACCACCCCGTGGTCAGGCAGGGAATCGCGGCGCTCCTGGCGTCGCAGCCCGAGATCGAGGTCGTGGGAAGCGCCGACAGCGTCGACTCGGCCCTGGAGCTCCTTGGCCGGGCGTCGATCGATGTCTTGCTACTGGACATCCGCCTGGGCACCGACAGCGGCCTGCGCCTGCTCCGAGAGCTCCCGACCGGGCCGCGCGGCGGGGCCCGCCCGGAGCTTCCGGCCGTCGTTGTGCTGTCGGCCTACGACTACCCGCAGTACGCCGAGGCGGCCCTCCGCCTCGGGGCCGCGGGATTCGTGATCAAGAGCGCCCCCCTGGAAGAGCTGATCGACGCGATCCGGCGCGCCGCCGCCGGCGGTCTGGCGTTCGCGGTCCGGCCCCGGCCGGGCCGGAGCCACATCTCGCCCCGCGAGCTGGAGGTGGTCCAGCTCGTTGTGGATGGCCGAAGCAACGACGAGATCGGCGCCCAGCTCGGGATCGGGGTCAAAACGGTGGAGACCCACCTCCGTCGCCTGTTCGCACGCCTCGCCGTCGCCTCCAGGACGGAGCTCGCGGCGCGCGCGATTCGCGAGGGTTGGCTCGACATCCCCTCGCCGTGACGCTGCTAGGTCTCAACCGCAATCGACACGATGGCCGGGGACGAACGGACCTCCTGCCCTCAGCGAGGCGCCACCCGGTCAGTGATCCAGAGATCGAAGGCCAGGCGGTCGCGCGCATCCGTCGATCTCCGGCCCCCGACGCCCTTGACCTGCGCGTCGAGCTCCACCAGTCCGTCGAGCGCGGCATCGAGCTCCGGGCCTGTCCAGGCCTTCGCCTGACGCGCGAGCGTCTCGGCCCGGAACGGCACGAGGCGCATCGAGCGGACGAGGGATCCCGGCGACTCGCCCCGCTCCAGGCGATCCTGTACCTCGACCAGCTCGCGGATCCGTCGATGGAGCACGGCGAGCAGGACCGGTGCCGGCTTGTCGGCGATCACACGCTCGAGCAGCTGCAGCGCGCGCGCCCGCTGGCGCATCCCGACCGCGTCGACGAAGGCCCACATCGAGCCGGGAACCGCCTCGGCCACGAGGTCCCGGACGTCGTCGATCGTCACGGCCCCCGCGTCGTCGTGGCGCAGCGTGAGCTTCTCGAGCTCCATGACCGCGATCCTGCCCTGGTGCTGGCGCCCGACGTCGCCCTCGCGGACGAACCCACCGACACGCGTCGCGAGCTCGCGGGCGGCCCCCGGCGCAAGGTTGATCTGCCGCTCGCGAGCTCGCAGCTCGATCCAGTTCGCAAGCGCGCCCTCGCGTGGCGCCTCGAACCGGCGAACGTCCCCGCCGGCGTTACGGATAGCGTCGGCCAGCGTCTTGCTCGGCGGATCCTTGACCCCCGAATCCGTCTCCTCGAGGACCGCCAGGCCGTTGCCGGGCGCGACCGTCGCCAGCGCCTCGAACAGGGCATCGCGCTGGTCGCTGCTACGGATCAACGCGCCGGCGCCGCGGATGATGGCGATGCTCCCGCCGCCGAACATCGATCCCGTCGCGAGTCGCTCGCGAATCTCACCGAGGAGGCGGGCGGGTTCGGTGCGCTCCGTCTCCGGTTGCCACCGATCGGGCGGGCCGCCCGGGAAGCGCGTCGACTCGGCCCGGAATGCCTCGAGCGCGGCGTCGAGCCCGTACGCGTCGTCGCCCCAGTAGTAGGCGAGGGGAGCGGTCCCGCGCGCCGGCGCGGTCGCCGAGACCCGGGAGTTCTGCATCGAATCGATGGTAGCCGAGGGTCATTGCCTCTCCGATCGCGGGCTCCGGCAGTCGACCGAGCCTTGGCAGCCAGGCGCTCGCGGACCGCGGTCCGACGTCGATTGGGCCGAGGATCACCCGTGCGGGCGGCGGCGCCTCGGGCGCCACGGGCGGACGCACCGGGCCATCCGACGGGCCGGAAATCGCGCACAGGAATGTCGTTCGGCCGATCGACAAAGACGTTGTTGGAGCGGCTGACCCAATGACGCGTGCCACTGTCGCGCCGACCGCGCCGACCGCGCCGACCGCGCCGACCGCGCCGACCGCGCCGACCGCGCCGACCGCGCCGATCGCCCCGACCGCGCCGATCGCGCCGACCGCGCCGACCGCGCCGAACGCCCCGACCGCGCCGAACGCGCCGACCGCCCCGACCGCGCCGATCGCCCCGACCGCGCCGAGCGCCCCGACCGCGGCGAGCGCCCCGACCGCGCCGATCGCCCC
>JBBQFS010000052.1:0-14679 GCA_038322255.1 Candidatus Limnocylindrales bacterium
CGAGCGCGTTGGACGGCGCCGCGGTCCCCGCGGCGCCGTCCACGTGATTCCCGACCCACCTCCGAGGAGCAGACGTTGATCCATCCGCTCGCGGCGGTTCGCGCCGTCCCGAGGCGCGCCTGGCTGCGCTGGCGGTTCGCCTACCTGGTCCTGCTGCCGACGCTGATCCTCTTCACGTACCTTCGCGTCGTCCCGACTGCGTGGGCGTTCGTGATGAGCTTTTTCGAATGGGGCCTCATCAAGCCCGCCGAGAAGTTTGTCGGGCTCGACAACTACACGAAGCTGCTTTCCGACAAGAACTTCCAGACGGCGTTCTCCAACACCACCATCTTCGCGGTCGCCACGACGGTTCTCTCGGTGCTCCTGGCGATCGTCCTGGCAGCATTCCTCGCTCGCGTCGTGCGGGGCCGGACCGGCGGCGCGCTCGAGCTGCTGTACTTCGCACCGGTCCTGGTCCCGATGGTGCCGGTCACCCTCGGCTGGCGCGAGATCTTCAACTACCAGCACGGGGTGCTGAACTCGTTGCTGGGGATCTTCGGCATCGCGAAGGTCCCGTGGCTGAGCGACCCGAACATGGCCCTTGTGGCCGTGATCATCCTGTCGGTCTGGAAGCAGGTCGGCTACAACATGATCATCCTCATCGTGGGGATGCGGGCCATCCCGCGGATCTACGACGAGGCGGCTGCGGTCGACGGCGCAAGTGCCTGGCAGCAGTTCCGGCACATCACGATGCCGCTGCTCGCTCCGGTCACCCTGTTCGTCATCGTCATCACGACGATCGCGTCGTATAACGTGTTCACCCAGGTCTACGTCCTCGCATCGGACGTCCAGGGCTCTCCCGGGCGGCTCGTCCGGGTCATCGTCTACGATCTCTTCGAGAACGGCTTCCGGTTCTTCAACATGGGCTACGCGTCCGCCGAAGCCGTGTACCTGTTTTTGATCATCATGGTCCTGACGCTGATCCAGTTCCGGTTCCTGCGCGGGACAGCGCAGTGACCGGACGACGCACGGGCCTGCCGCGGGTCCTGCACTGGGTCCTCGTCGCGCTGCTCACGATCGGCGGGCTGGCGATGGTCTTCCCGATCTTCTGGCTCTTCAGCGTGTCCTTCCGGCCCGCGCCGGAGCTCAACGTGGTGCCGCCGCACCTGTTCCCGGACGTCTGGACGCTGAAGAACTATGAGGAGGTGTTCCAGCGCGCCCCGATGCTGCTCTACCTCTGGAACAGCCTCGTCTTCGCGACGGTCTCAACGTTCTTCATCATCCTGACCTCGTCCACCGCGGGCTACATCTTCGCGAAGTTCCGGTTCCCGGGGAACAACGCGATCTTCATCCTGGTGCTCGCGACGGCGATCGTGCCGTTCGAGATCTACATGGTCCCGCTGTTCCTGCAGATGAACGCCCTGCACCTGGTGAACAAGCCGCTCGGGCTGTTCCTGCCGTTCCTCGTGCTGAGCTACGGCATCTTCTTCATGCGCCAGAACACGATCACGAGCGTGCCCGACGAGATCCTCGACGCCGCCCGGATCGACGGCATGTCCGAGACCGGGATCATGATCCGGCTCGTCCCGCGGCTGCTCGCGCCGGCCGTCTCGGCGCTTGCGATCCTGGCCTTCATCCAGGCGTGGACGGCCTTCATCTGGCCGCTCCTGATCCTCAACGAGCCGAAGTACTTCCCGATGGAGCTCGGGCTCTCGCAGTTCGCGAACACCGGGTCCACCAACTTCGGGGTCACGAGTGCCGCCGCGGTGATCGCGCTCCTGCCGTCGATCATCGCCTTCCTTTTCCTGAGGCGCCGGATCGTGGAAGGCATCACGCTCACGGGCCTCAAGGGTTGACGCTGGGTGTGGTGAGGGTCCCATGACGGCCAACGGCCACGGCTCGGCGGCACCCATCGGCACGGGGCAGGCACTCACCAGCTTCGTGCTGGAGGGCCGGTCGACCGAGGACGGCGCGCTGCTCCGCGTCGTGGTCGAGGCTGGCGTGGTGACCGCACTGGAACGTCCTCCACCCCGGCCGATGAGGGACTGGATCTCGCCGGGCTGGCTCGATCTCCAGGTGAACGGCTTCGAGGGCCACGATCCGAACGCCGT
Organism: Candidatus Limnocylindrales bacterium; assembly: GCA_038322255.1. Lineage (GTDB taxonomy): Bacteria > Chloroflexota > Limnocylindria > Limnocylindrales > CSP1-4 > UBA5189. The sequence continues at coordinate 2,091 of JBBQFS010000052.1, forward strand.
GGGCGCGGACGCCGCTGCCACAATCAAGATGACCCGGGCACTGTGGCGACACGGGGTCACGGCCATCTGTCCGACGATCTGCACCCAGTCCGAGGAGCACATCGTCGCCGCGCTGCGGGCCGTCGATCTCGCCTGTGAGACGGATCCCCTTGTCGCGGCGAGCGTCGTCGGGATTCACGTCGAAGGCCCGCACATCGCGACCGAGGACGGCCCCCGCGGCGCCCATCCCCTGGAGCATGTCCGTCCGCCCGACCTCGCCGAGTACCGACGCTGGCAGGCGGCCGCGGGCGGCCGAATCCGGATCATCACGCTGTCGCCGGAGCATCCCGGGGCCATCGACTACATCCGGGCGATCGTCGCCGACGGGGTGGTCGCCTCGATCGGCCACACGGCCGCCTCCAGCGACCAGATCCGGGCTGCAGTCGATGCCGGCGCCAGCTGGTCGACCCATCTCGGGAACGGGGCGCACGCAATGATCCGGCGCCACCCAAACTACATCTGGGACCAGCTGGCCGAGGACCGTCTGAGCGCGGGCTTCATCTTCGATGGCCACCACCTCCCGGCCGCGGTGATGCGCTCGGTCGTTCGCGCCAAAGGCGTCGAGCGGACGATCCTCGTGAGCGACGCGATCTCGGTCGCGGGACTCGCTCCGGGCGAGTACGCGCTTCCGGACGGGGCGCGCGTGACGCTGCAGCCATCCGGGCGCGTCGAGCTCACCGGCACGCCGCTGCTCGCCGGGGCCGCGACGCCGCTCCCAGTGTGCGTGGCGAACGCTGTGCGGCTTGCCGGCCTGTCGATCGCCGACGCGATCCGAACGGTCACCGCGAATCCCTCTCGGCTGCTCGGGCTGGCCCCGTCCTGCGGCCACGAATCCATCCGGGTCGGGGCACGCGCGAACATGACCGTCCTTCGCCAGGATCCCGAGTCGCTGGACGTGAACATCCGGGCGACCGTGGTCGACGGCGCGCGCGTGTACGACGCGGCATCGCCGTAGCGCGGATCGCGCCTCAGTGCCACGACGGACGACGTCGCGCGGTCCAATGGCGAGGGGCGGAAGCAAGATGACGATGGATCAGGCCCAGCTCCCGCGCGGGGCCGTGAGCATCGGCACGGGCGATTTCACGGTGACCGCCTGGCTCGACGTCCCTGAGCGCCCGGCGAACCGCCTCGGGGACGTGGCAGCGGCCTACGACGCCGAGGCCCGGCGCGGCTGGACTCTCGGCGTGCTCGATGCCTCGCCTACCGGCAACCATCCCAACGATCGGGAGCTGTGCTTCACGCTCGACGCCGCCACGTCCCCGTCGTGGCTCGATCTCGGGCAGCCGTCACCCGCCACGATCATGGTGGCGGGGCTGGCGGTGCTCGACGGCGATCTGTACGCCGCGACATGGGAGGGGCCGCCGTCCGACCGCGGCCACGTCTACCGGCTCGGTCGCGACGGGTGGCGTGACTGCGGCAGCCCCTGGGACTGCAACGCGGTGACGCGCCTGGCGGTGCATGAGGGCGTCCTGTACGCCGGGGTCTCGCGGCTCCGAGGTGGCGGCTCGGGGATGCCGGACTCGGCGAACGCCGGCCCGGGCGGCCACGTCCTCCGCTACGAAGGCGGCACGACCTGGACGGATCTCGGCGGGCTGGGCGACGCAGATTCCGTGGCCGGGCTCGTGCCGTGGGCGGGCAACTTGTACGCGATCCCGATGTATTCCGAGGGCCTCTTCCGGCTCGAAGAGCCCGGGACCTGGGCCTGGTGCGGCAGCCCGGGCCGGCGTCTGCTCGCGCTGGGCGTCCACGAAGGGGCGCTCTACGGCGCGGGCAATGACCATGCGGACGTCGCCTCGGCGATCGCCCAGACAGCCGCGGGCATCGTCGTCCCCGCGAGATCGCCTTCGGGCGGCGGTGGCGTCTTCCGCTATCACGATGGCGAATCGTGGACGAGCCTCGGCCTCCAGCCAGACACCACGCAGGTCTACTCCATCGAGACCTTCAACGGCTCGATGTACGTCGGGACCTGGCCGACCGGCCTGGTCTTCCGGCATGCAGGCGAGACCCGCTGGGAGTCGTCGGGGCGACTCGGTGACGAGACCGAGGTGATGAACCTCCTCGCGTTCGGCGGCAGCCTGTACGCCGGAACCCTGCCCAAGGCCCAGGTCTTCCGGATGGACGGCCGCCACGAATGGGCCGAGGTCGGGCGCGTCGACGCCACTCCTGACGTCCGCTACCGGAGAGCGGCATCCATGGCGATCCATCGTGGCGCCATCGTCGTCGGCACGCTGCCGTCGGGCCGGGTCCACTCGATGCGCGTTGGGTCCGCGGTCTCCAGCGGCCGAGCGCTGGGCTCGGGCCGCCGTCACATTGCGGCAGTGCGACGGGGCCCGACGCTGGAGCTGCATGTCGACGGCGCGCTGGCGGCCGCGGAGACGCACGGCGACGGCCGCGTCCTGGACCTCGGCCTGGTGCCGGGAATCCGCGTGGCCGGCGGGCCTCGGGCGGAGTTCGGCGGCGAGGTCACGCAACTGGCATTCGTTTCGCGGGCGCTGATGGCGCCGGAGATCGCCGGCCTCGCCAGCCTGGACAACACGTCGCGCGGCGACTGATGGCCCCGGCCAGGCCCGGCCTCGAGGTGCCGGCATGGGTTGTCGACGCGCTGGGGCCCGCTGCCTCCGGGCTCCGGCGACTGCCATGGGGATTCACCAACGAGAGCTGGGAAGGCACGACGCCCGAAGGCACCCGCTATGTCGCGACGAAGATGCGCCAGCCACGCGACGCCGCTGAGGTCATCGGCCGTGGACCCGCGATCGCCCGACGGCTGCGGGAGGTGGGCCTCGACACGCCGGCCCCGCTCCCCGGCCGCTCTGTCGCCGAGCGCGGCATCGTCGTCTCGGAGTGGCTCGCCGGCGTGCCCGCGATGGCCCGCCTCGGCGATGCGGACGGCCCCGCCGCCGTGGGTCGGGCCCTCGGCGACGCGTGGCGCAGGCTTGCAGGCGTCGATGCGACGGGCCTTGGCCTCGACGACCTGTGGGCCCGCCCGCCCACCCTCGCCACCGCCGCGGGAGGATGGCTCGGGCTCGTCCGACCGCAGCTCAGCGCGATGACAGCTGCGGCGGTGGCAGCACGGATCGATGACCTCGGCTCGTGGTGGAACGAACCACCACCTCGCTTCGTGCACGGCGACCTCGTCCCGGCCAACATCCTGCTCCGCGACTTGGGACCTCCCGCCCTGCTGGACCTGGAGGCGGTCAGGATCGGCAATCCCCTACTCGATGCAGCGTGGGTCAGCTGGATCGTCCGGTATCACCATCCGGAGGCGCATCGCGCCGCATGGGCGGGGTTCCTGGACGCCGCGGGCCTCGAAGCCCAGGATGCTGCGGGGACAAAGGCCCTTGCCGCGCTGCCCGTCGTGCGCGTGCTGGAGATCCTCTCGGATCGGGATCTCGAGCCGGCGGCGCGGTCCCGGTGGCTGGACCAGCTGGCGGCGAGCGCGTCGCTCCCGGCCGACGGCCACTAGCCCTGCATCCGCGCTCCGGCGGGATCGATGAGGACGTCAGCCGCGACCTCGCCGGCGAGACGGTCGGCGAACACGTCGACCTCGATCGGCGTGCCTTCGGCGACTCCGGCCGGCAGGTACGTCGTCCCGACGGTTCGGCCGACGGTGTAGCCGAACGCGGCGCTGCGCAGCCGTCCGACGACGTCTCCATCCACCCTGACGGCCTCGCCGCCATAGATTGGCGCCCAGTCCGCGCCGCCGATGACCACCGTTCGAAGACGGCGAAGCGCGTCATTCGACTCGGCGGCGCGTCGGGCCAGCAGCGCATCGCGGCCGACGAAGTCGCCCTTGTCGAGGCGGATGAAGCGTTCGAGGCCGGCCTCGACTGGCGATTCGCGCGGCGTCAGCTCCGCGCCGAAGTAGCGGTAGCCCTTCTCGAGGCGCAGCGATTCGAGCGCCCGGTAGCCGATCGGCTCGATGCCGCGATCCGCGCCGGCGACCATCACCGAATCCCACAGCGCAACCGCGTTTGCCGACTGGACCGTGAGCTCCCAGCCGAGCTCGCCGGCGTAGCTGAGGCGCGTCGCCAGGACCTCGACGCCCGCGACGCAGATCGGCCGCGCCTGGCGCAACGGGATCGCGGAATCATCGACCGCGTCCAACGTCGTCGCGGCGAGCACCTCGCGAGCGAGGGGACCCCACAGGCCGACGACCGTCCAGTCCTCCGTGACGTCCTGGACCGCGACGTCATCGATCCGTGGATCGTCGCCCGCGCGGGCAACGAGCCAGCCGAGGTCCGCGGCGAGGAAGCCGGCACCGGTCAGGACCCGAAAACGGTCGGCCGCCAGGCGGGTCGTCGTGACGTCCGCCACGATGCCGCCGTTCGGGTCGAGGAACTGGCCGTAGATCGTGGACCCGACCGGACGGTCGAGGTCATTCGCGCAGGTTCGCTGAAGCAACGCGAGCGCCCCGGCGCCCGAGACCTCGATCTTGCCGAACGAGGTGAGGTCGATCAGGCCGGCTCGCTCGCGAACCGCCCGGTGCTCCTCCCCTACGCGATCGAACCAATCGGGCCGTGCCCAGCCGCGCTCGCGTGGCAGGCGTCCGGTCCGCGACCAGGCCTCGCCCGGTCGGTGGAGATCGGCGCGCTCCCAGCCGGCCTTCGTTCCGAAAACGGCCCCGGTCGCTTCGAGGCGGCGGTGGAGCGCGGACAGCCGACGTGGCCGGCCCGCGACGTCGGCGTCGTACGGAAACCGGAGGCGGTAGTAGTCGCTGTACGTTTCGCGGGCGAGGGCCGCGGTCCACTCTGGGTCCCGATAGGTGTCCGCGAACCGCCACGCGCGGTACGGCCCGATATCGACCCCCGGGTCGCCCGTCGTGATCCACGCGGCGACCGCGCGTCCGATCCCGCCGCCGCCCCCGAAGCCATTGAGCGACAGCCCCGCGGCGACCCAGAACCCGCGCACGCCGGGCATCGGCCCGATGAGCGGGTTCGCGTCGGGCGTCATGGCGTCGGGGTGGCAGACGAGGCGGACGGCCTCCGCATCCGCGAGGAACGGGAAACGGCGGATCGCGCCCTCCATCAGCGGCTGGAATCGATCCCAGTCGGGCGGGAGCGACGTAGCTGCGTGCTCCCACGGCACGCCATCGAGCCAGCGGGCGCGGGGCTCCGCCTCGTAGCCGCCGAACAGCATCCCGCCGTGCTCGGCCTTGCCATAGACGAGGTTGTCCGGGTCGCGGAACGCGGGCATGTCCGCGGGCAGCTCGTGGCCTGCGACGGCGCGCAGCGAGACATGCTGGTGATCGACCGGCGTCGAGGGGATGAACGCGCCGACCATCTCCGCGACGCGCGGGGCCCACATGCCGGCAGCGTTCACGACGAGCTCGGTCTCGATGGGCCCGGCATCGGTGAGGACGCGTCGAATCTCGCCGCGTGCCGACCGCTCAAAACCGGTGACCCGCGTGTTCGTCCGGATCCGCACGCCGAGCCCCCGCGCCGCGTCCGCCAGCGCGAACGTCGCCGAGTGCGGGTCCAGGTAGCCGTCGCCCGGGAGGAAGACGGCACCGTACAGCGAGTGCGGCGCGATCGCGGGCATGAGGCGCAGCGCCTCCGCGCCCGAGATCACGCCAACGTCGAGTCCCAGCCCGCGCGCCCGGCTCGCGGTCCGCTCGAGCTCGCGCAACTGCTCCGGCGACGAGGCCAGGCGGAGGCTGCCGACGGCATCGAAGACGCCGAGCCGCCCATAGAGCTCGATCGAGTACCGGCGCCAGGCGAGCATCGTGGACGATGGGTTGAACGCGGTCACCAGCCCGGCAGCCTGCGACGTGGACCCCGCGGTCAGACCTGCCTTCTCGACGAGCAGGACGTCGGTCCAGCCCGCCTCCGCGAGGTGGTATGCGACGCTGCAGCCGGTGATGCCGCCGCCGATCACGACGACGCGTGCCTGATCAGTCACGACGTGGATGATGGCCGACCGAGTCGATGGCTGCCCGATCCGAGAACCGAACGCCGGGAGCCTCAGCCGCCGGCAGCCTCGGTCAGGGCTCGGTCGAAAGCGGGCCGGCCGGCGACAGTGAGCAGCCGGTCGAAATGCTCGGCGGCGTACGCGACGAAGTCCACGTCGAGGGTGCTGATGCCCTGCTGGAGGACGCCCCACATCGCCTCCCGGAAGTCCGACAGGACCCGCATCAGCGTGAGCCGCGCCGCGAGCGCGGGCCGGGCCGCCGCCACGCTGCGCGCGCCGGCTGGGCCGCCGAGGTACGCGGCCAGGAGCGCGGCATCCTGGTCCGGGTCGAGCTCGTGGTTGATGCTGAAGTTGCCGAGGTCGAAATACGGGTCGCCCATCCCGGCGTACTCCCAGTCGACGATCCGGATCCGCGTGCCGTCGTCGATGAAGTTCGCGTTCAGCAGGTCGTTGTGGCACGGCCGCAGCTCGAGCGGCGCCATCAGGCAGGCGAGCTCGATCCGCCGCGCGATGGACTGGGCCAGGTCGTACTCCGGCGGGATCCTCACGCCGCGCGACAGGGCCAGCGCGCGATACGCCTCGACGATCCGGAACGGCACGAAAAGGCCCGGGATCGCCGGGCCGTCGTGGATCCGGCGCAGTGTCACGCCCACCGCCCGGAGCCGGTCCGGCTCGCGCATCTCGGGCTCAGGGATCGGCCGGCCTTCGATGAACCGCGTGACGAGATACCCCTCGGGCCGCACGAAGGCGATGACCTCGGGCCCAACCCCGACGCCGGCGGCCGTGACCGTCGCGGCGTGCTCGACCTCGCGGCTGATGCCCAGCAGGTGCGTGTCGTTGCCGGCCAGCCGCACGACAAAGCGGGCGCCGTCGGGCGCGCCGTCGACGAGGAAGTTCCGATTCGTGATCCCGCCCGACAGCGCGGTGTATGTCAGCTCGCCGTCGCCCAGCTCGGGCAGGCGTCGCAGGGCACGCGTGAGCTCGTCGCGCAGCTCGCCGCGAAGCTCGTCCTCGACCGCGGGGCTGGTCATTAGCTGCCTCCTCGCGCAGCCTCGGGGCCGCTGCCGCGCGCCGCCGCGCCGCATCGTCCGCGACCCGGATCGCCTGGAGCGGTACCGGCCCGGAATGTTGGACGGCGCGCTCGGGGTCGCGATCCCGAGCCCGCCGTACTGGTTGACGAGCCGCCGGAGCCGAATTCGGCGTCCGAAGGGTTACGCGAGAATTGCCTCGCCGGTCGCCAGGTCGGCCTCGGTGACGTCCACCTTGCGGCCCTGGGCCGTGGCGAAGTAGTACACGGCCCCGGCGATCAGGATGAAGCCGATCGTGGCCTCGAAGAACGGGATGTCGGGAAGCCACGAAATCGCGTTGCCGCCGGATGTGAGGATGTTGAGCGATGGGTTCGTGAAGTCACGCAGTGACGACCCGAAGTTCCCGAAGAGCGGGCTCTTCCAAAGGCCGAAGTTGATGACCATCACGGCCCCGTAGACGAGGGCGAGAACATTGATGATCAGACCCCAGCTCCCGAGGTTGAACCACGCGCCTTTATGCGGCCAGCCTCGCCGGCGTGCGGCAAGCACGCCGACATTCGCCATCAGGTAGCTGAGGTAGATCAGGCCGGTGGCGCCTGTCGCGAGGACCGCGGGGCTGTCGGTGATGAAGAATGGGATCGCTGCCAGGACACCCACGGCGATGGCCGCGTTCGCGGGGGTCTTGAACGTCTTGTTGACTGACGCCCAGAGGCTTCCGCCCGGGAAGCGCCCGTCACGACCCATCGAGAACAGGAGGCGGGCAGTCGCCCCCTGGATCGCGGTCACGCAAACGTAGATCGCGACGAGGATGACGTAGAGGTAGACATTGCCCCAGGTTTGGCCCAGTCCGGAGACGATCGCAGTCGCAATCGGAGCGGCATCGGTCTTCGAGGCCTCGAGGTCAGGTGTGGCGAGAATGATCGCGAGAAGGAACACCGCGCCGATCAGGCCCGACACCCAGATGGCGGAGAGGATGCCCCGCGGAGCCTGTTTGCTGGCGTTGAGCGTCTCCTCGCCGAACGTGCCAGCCGTGTCGAAGCCATATACGACGAAGAGGCTCATGAACATCGCGATGGCGAACACTGGCAGGTAGCCGCCGGTCTCAGGCGTCTCCACGCCGGCGGTCTGCGTGAGGACGGAAATGTCCTGATGGCGACCGACCAGCAGCAGGATGACGGCGAAAACGACCATCCCGAGGATCTCCGCCGCGACCCCGACGTTATTGACCAGCGACAGGACGCGGACCCCAATGATGTTGATGATCGTGCTCGACACGAGCGAGACGAGGCCCCAGAAGATGAGGTTGCTCAGCCCCGGGACGGGGCTCGGGTCCGACAGCTTGAAGCCGAAGATCGCAGAAAGGATGAGCGGCACAGTCGCCGCTACCGCAGTCACGGTCAGCAGGCCCGCCCAGAAATAGAACCAGCCAGTGAACCAGCCGAGGGTCCGGTTCGTAAGGCGCTTTGACCACTGGTAGATCGAACCGGCAACGGGGAAATGGCTGGCGAGCTCGGCGAAGTTCAGGGCAACGAACGTCTGTCCGAGGACGACGATCGGCCACGACCAGAAGAACGCCGGACCGCCGATGCCAAGCCCGAGCGCGATCAGGGTGAACGTGCCTGTCGAGACTGAGATGTAGCTGAATGCGACCGCGAAGTTCGACAGGAATCCCAGCGATCGTTGCAGCTCGGGCTTGATGCCCAGCGACCGTAGGTGGGCGTCGTCGCGCGCCGCAACGTCCGATTCAGACATGGCCGGACCCGACACGATCTTCTCCCTCCACCACCAGAGTGCTCAAGCGAGGCCGCGAGGCACGCCACCCGGGCCCTCCACCCGAGCGCGCCCGGAGCATAAGAGTGCCTCTAGCACGAATCAAGCCTGCATCCCACGAATTCCGCATCATTACCCGGCGTGTGCTGCGAATTTCACCTTCTTGGCGTCGATAGTTGGGCGATCAGCTCGAGTCGGGCCGTCAACCCGAGCTAGCCAGAGGCCGTCAACCCGAGCTAGCCAGAGGCCGCCAACCCGAGCTAGCCAGAGGCCGTCAACCCGAGTCGCCCAGGGGCCGTCAGCCCGAGTCGCCCAGGGGCCGTCCGCCCGTGGGTGGCCGGGCCGTCAGCGCGTCGATGCCAAGTCCCGTCAGCCCGACCGTGCCCAGGACCGTCACCTCGAGCTGCCCAAGCGACCCGTGCGGTGACCTGTGGATTTGCACGCAGGGTTGAGGCGCGCTCTGATCAAGAGGTGATCAGATTCCTGCTAATCGTCGGCTCAAGGCTCATCCGCGAGCCTTTAGGCGGCGCCGATGCCCGGTCCTCCAGTCGACGCCGCGTTCAGACACGATCGCCGGGAGGTTACGGCGACCCGCTGGAGCGCCATCCGCTGAAAGGTAGAGCCGCTTCGAGGCCATCATGACCCAGATTTGATCATGGGATGAACGCGCGGGCCCCGAAAGCCGAGCGACCGAAGGGTGGGTGGAAGTCCCGTCTGGGTGGAAGGCTCCGCGGCCGCCCTGGCAACGTCCCAGGCGCCGGGCCTCGGGGTCAGGCCCCGCTCGGTGCGTTCTCTGTGACGGCGGCGGCGGCGAGACTGGCGGGGATGGGGCGGTGCCACTCGACCGGCTTCACGTAGCGATCGACCATGGCCCGGCTGCCGCCGACGCCGAGCTCGTGGTACAGGAACCCGATCTTCCTGGCCTGATCGGCAAGGATGGCGTCCTTCATCGGGAGGTCCCAGAGCTGGCGCTTCAACGGCCCGAGCGCTTTCTTCCGGGTGGTGTAGACGAATTGCTCGTCTGTCTGGTCGGGCTTTCGCTCGTCGAGGGCGTTCGCGAAGCACCAGCGTTCGATCTGCTCGTGGAGCTCTCGCGGGAACGCGGGGTGCTCATAAAGGAGGTTCTGGAACCCGGTCGCGAGGTGGATCTCGGCCGTCTCGATGTCGCGGAAGCGGTGGAAGAGCTCGTCCGGCAGCGTCGAGGCGCCGTGCTGGACGGTACCGGCCAGGCCGTACTCGCGGCGCGCGATCTCGCCGAGCCTTTCATGGATCGAGAAGTCCACGGCGGCCGATCCAACCGTGCCATCGGGCAGGACCACGCCACCGTGCGATGTGCCGGTCTGGACGCTCACCTTGCTGATCCCGATGGCGCCTGGCGAGCCATATGCCAGCTCCCGATTCAGGCCGTCGAGGTATGCACGCAACTCCGCCTCATTCGAGTTTTCCTTCCCGACCTCACCAATCTCGCCACCAACGCTGATCGTCACACCGTCGGGTTCGAGCGTTCGGATCAGCGCGACGAGCTCGGCGGTCCGCTCGTAGTTCGCGCGCTGCTGCTCCTCGTCCGTCGGCAGGGACAGGTCGACCAGCGTCGATGCGTCGATGTCGATATTGCGATAGCCGGCGTCGATGGCGAGACGGCAGGCACGGCGGATCTCCTCGGTCATCGACTCCGGGTCGGCCGCGTACTTCTTGGCGTTGAACTGGTAGTGGTCGCCCTGGATGAAGACGGGACCCTGCCAGCCAGCCGCGATCGCGCCGGCGAGCACTGACGTCGCGTAGTCGATCGGGCGCTGGAACGTGTAGGTCTGCTCGCTCCGGGCGAGCTCGAGGATGAACGCGCCGACGTCGCCGGCCGCCGCCGTCTCGAACGCGACGCGGGCCATATCGAACGTCTGGGTCCGGATGTTGATCGCGGGCACGGTGAAGCCCGAGACCTCGCCGCGGGCGCGGGCCAGGTAGAGCTCGTGGATGCTTGCCGACCGCGCACCGAGTGCCTGCGCCGCCTCCCAGGCGATCCACTGCGCCGCCTCGACCGTCGCCGGATCCTCGGCGAAGGCCGCCGTCCAGGCGAGGTCGCGGATGCCCGCGCCGCGCAGGCGTCCGGCGTCGACGACATGGAGGCCGTCGGGCCCGATGGAGACGATCCCGTCGAGCGAAGCGACCATCTCGGCGACGGAACCTGCGACGTTTGGCATCTCGCCCAGTTTAGAGCGAGGGCTTGACCACCATCAGGAACACGATCGACACGATCAGCGCCGCCAACAGCATGCCGCCAATCTGGATCCGCCTGATCAGCCGCATGAGCTCGGGCGGCGGCCCACCCGCCGGTGGACCGCCTGTCGGGAGACCGCCTGCCGGGGGCGCGGGCGGGAGACCGCCTGCCGGGGGCGCGGGCGGGGTGCCCGCGGGCGGGCCGCCGCTCGTCATGTCGATCACCCGTCGCACCGTCGGCGTCTAGACGAAGATCGCGTAGCTCAACGCGACGAGGTACAGGGCGATGCCGACAATGAGCCACGGCACCTTGAGCACGTCGATGTTGCCGGTGATGACGAGACCCAGGCCCGTGATTCCCTGGACGATCGCGAACGGCGTCCCCTGGACGTGCGAGATCGTGTAGCTCACGCGTGTCGCGAAGTTCGCGTGGGCCCGCTCCTGGGCGCCGAGGCGGCCGATGATCGGGAAGGTGAAGGCCGGCCCGAACGCGATGACCGCGCCAAGGACGTGCGCGAACAGGAACCATGGAAACAGGTTCATCTGACCTCCTCCTCAGCCTCCGCCAAAACGCCCTCCGCCGTCGCTAGGATGCGCCGAATTCAGTGCGGCCCGTGACCGTGGCCGTCGTCGGTGGCCCCGTGACCAGCATGCCCGCCCTCGCCCCCATCCGCGCCGGCGCCGAGCGGCCCGTCCGTGTGCTTGCCGTCGTGGCCTTCGCCCCAGCGCACGCGGTAGCCGGCGATCAGGCGTCGGACCTCGTCGAGGTCGGTGACGCCGGCCTTCGCTAGCCCCGCAATGTCGTCGCGCCGATGGTGGAGGTCGGCCTCGAGATCACCCGCCCGCCGGCCAAGCCGGGCCGCGATCTCCGGGACGACTCCCCACGCGAAGTGCTCGTATCGCCCGAGCCGCTCGTCCCACGTGGCGAGCACCGCCGGATCGAGTCGCTGCTGGTGGCCGTGGGCGTCCCGGGCCAGGGGCCGGACGTAGTGCGCGGCGGTGACGCGAAGCCGCCCGCGCCGCGCCTCGCCCCCCTCGCCGACGACGAGCACGCAGCCGAGGAAGGTCAGCTGGTCGTCGCTGAGCGGCAGCGGCCCGCCCGCCAGCCGATCGCGAACCTCCCCGAGCGACGCCGCCTCGATCACGCCGCCGGCGCGCCGGCCTCGAATCAGGCTGCTTGCGCCCGCCGCGGTGAGCGGCCCGGCGAGGGTCTCGAGCGGCTCATCGGGATGGATGGAGCCGAGGATGCCCGCCAGGAGCTGGCCGCCGGCGCCGATCCGGCCCGCGGGCGCCGCTACGACGAGCGGGACCCGGCCCTCGACGAGGACCCAAACCAGGGCGGCGAGCTCGGCGTCGAGCACGCCCCTGGCGACGAGCTCGACCAGGGACGGGTCGGTGTTCGACTTCGCCGGCTGGACAAGCGGGGTGGTGGGATCGGGCAAGGCCGGCTGAGCGTACAGGCTTGGGCGCTCGGACCTGCCGGGCCGATCAGCCGGCCGGGAATCGGGTAGGGGCCGGGGTTAGCCCAGCCCCTCCCACACCACCGGACATGCGGGTCCGCATCCGGCGGTTCGCCAGCGCTCCCGAAGGCGACGACGACGATCGCTCAGGCCGACCAGACCGAGGTCGGC
>JBBQFS010000053.1:0-14553 GCA_038322255.1 Candidatus Limnocylindrales bacterium
ACCTCGCGGGCCTGCAGGAGCACCGGCTCCAGACGCGCCTTGCGGGCCTCGGCGACGAGCTCGGCATCGCGACCGTCTGTCGGACGACGATGCTCGCGGACTCGATCCTCGGCTTCATGAATCTGCAGGCAACCGGCATGCCGTCGGTCATTGCGCCGGTCCCGCACGTCCACGAGCCCGAGGGCGGGCACACCGACGCGGGCGCCGCCCCGAGCGGGAGGGCCTGAGCCGTGTTCGTGCTGGTCGTCGGTGGCGGAAAGGTTGGCTATTACCTTGCCAAGGAGCTGATCGAGAACGGCCACGAGGTCGTGCTCATGGAGAAGGACCGCGCGCGGGCCGCGCAGATCGTGGACGAGCTCGGCTCCATCGTCGTTGCCCACGACGGCTGCGAGGGCAAGTACCTCGGCGAAGCGGGCTCGAACCGGGCCGACATCGTGGCGGCGGTGACCGGCGACGACGAGGACAACCTCGTGATCTGCCAGATGGCAAAGCATCACTTCGACGTGCCACGCACGATCGCCCGCGTGAACAACCCCAAGAACGAGGACCTGTTCCGCCACCTCGGGGTCGACGAGATCATCAGCCCGACGCGGATGGCGCTCGGCTCGATCGAGCAGGACATCCCGGTCCACGAGCTGCTCCACCTGGCAGCGCTCGACAACGAGCTCGAGATCATCGAGGCCCAGCTCCAGGCCGACTCGCCCGCGGTGGGCCGGTCGCCGGGCGACCTCGTGATCCCGGAGGGCTGCTCGCTCTTCGCGCTCGTGCGCGACGGCGTGGCGATCGCGCTCCGCTCGGACACGGTGCTCAAGCAGGGCGACAAGGTCATCGCGATCGGCAAGGCCGACTGCGAGAAGGTCCTCCACGAGCAGCTCATCGGAACGCCAGGCGAAGAGGCAGGCTGACCAGGGCTGGTCGCCTGCCGGCGGGCCGGGCCGAGCCCGGCATCCGGCCGGGCCGAGCCCGGCATCCGGCCGGGCCGCCGATTGCTCGCGCAGGAACACCAACTTGACGAGGTTGTCGGCGGTTTCGCCCTGATCCACGTCGGAATGTTCCGTACGGATACCAACTTGACGAGGTTGCAGGCCCAGCCGGAGCGATTCGGCGCTAAGTGAGGCAAATCTCGTCGTATTGGTCGCCGAAGGCGAGCATTTTCTACGAGCAGGCGCCGGACCTCGTCGTTCTTGTATCCGTGGCGAAGCCCATCGACGCGGGAGGGTCGTCACATCGTCGAGTTCGTATCCCAGGGGAACATTCGGGGCCATAGGGCCAAATTGGGGCAGGCACCGCCGGGCAGGCACCGCAGGGCAGGCACCGCAGGGCACCCCGGGGTAGCCGCCGCGGGGCGCCCGGATTGGGGGCAGGGCCGGGGCGCCCGGATTGGGGGCAGGGCCGGGCCGGGCGCAGAGCCGGGCGCCGGGCGCCCGGATTGGGGGCAGGGCCGGGCGCCGAAGGCAGGACGCGAGGCTCTGCCGCGTGGCCCCCGTCGGAACGGTGCAGAAATCGAAATGTCCCTGAGACTTGACAACATCATTGGTAGGTTTCTAGGATTTCTTTATGTCCGGCGAGTTGCCGGCAGGAGGGCAGCCCAGCGACATGGCATTCCAACGGCCGGATCGAGACCCGGAGCGACCCGTCTACGTGATCAGCGTGGCGGCGAGCATCGTCAGCGTCCACCCGCGGACGCTGCGGATCTACGAGGAAGAGGGCTTGATCTGTCCTGCGCGAACGCCCACCAACATCCGGCTCTACTCGGAGAACGACGTCCGACGAGTTATGTGGATTCGCCACCTGACACAGAACCTCGGCGTCAACCTTGCCGGGGTGCGCATCCTCTTCGAGCTCGAGGAACGACTCGGGACGCGCATCCTGGAACGCCTCTATACCGAAGGCACGGCCGACCGGGACGCCCAGCGCGCCCTGGCCAGCGCCGGGACCGAGGCCGCGACAGCGGCAAAGTCCTGATCAACCGGACTCACATCTGAACCACGCGAAAACCGCACCGTTAGGAGAACCGATGCCGAAGCGAGCGTCCAAACCGGACGACGAGCGCACTATCACCATCACCGAGTTGCCGCTCGTGGCGCTCCGCGAGACGGTGATCTTTCCCGAGATGATCGTCCCGCTGCAGGTCGGCCGCGAGAAGAGCGTCGCAGCCCTCAACGCCGCGGTCGCCGAGGGTGGCCGAATCGCGCTGGTAACCCAGCGCCAAGCCGACCAGGAGGACATCACCGATCCCGAGCAGCTGTACGGCATCGGCACCTTGGCGAAGATCGCCCAGGTCGTACAACTTCAGGACGGCACCGTGCGCGCCATCATCCAGGGCCAGTCCCGAATGCGGCTCCACGGCTTCGCCCAGACCGAGCCCTTCATCCGGGCCCGGATCGAGGAGTTGACCGAGGAGTCCTCGAGCGACGTCGAGGTCCAGGCATTGATGCGCTCGGTCCAGGCCCAGGTCGAGCAGTACGTCCAGGTCGGCGCGCCCGTGCCGCCCGAGGCGGCCGTCGCGGCCCGCAACATCAGCGAGCCGGGCCTGCTCGCGGATATGACCGCCTACTCCCCCGACATGCTGACCGAGCAGCGCCAGGAGCTCCTCGAGACGCTCGACGTCGCCGAGCGGCTGAAGATCGCCTCGGCCTTCCTCGCCCACCAGATCGAGGTCCACGAGCTCAAGGGCCGGATCCAGTCCGAGGTCAAGTCCGAGATGGACAAGACCCAGCGCGAATACATCCTGCGCGAGCAGATGAAGGCCATCCAGCGCGAACTGGGTGAGTAGGACCCACTGCAGGCCGAGATCAATTAGCTTCGCGAGAAGGTCGAGGCCGCGGGCATGCCCGAGGAGGTCAAGGGCCGGGCCCTCAAGGAAGTCGACCGGATGAGCCGGATCCCGTCCGCCTCGCCCGAGGTCGGCGTGATCCGGACCTACGTCGACTGGCTCGTCGGCCTGCCGTGGAACGTGACGACCGACGACAACTACGACATCAAGGAAGCGGCGATGATCCTCGACGAGGATCACTACGGCCTCGAGAAGGTCAAGGAGCGCATCCTCGAGTACCTCGCGGTGCGCGCCCTGGCCGAGAAGATCCGAAGCCCGATCCTGGCCCTCGTGGGCCCGCCCGGCGTCGGCAAGACCTCGCTCGGCAAGAGCATCGCCCGGGCCATGGGCCGCAAGTTCGTGCGCATGAGCCTCGGTGGCATCCATGACGAGGCCGAGATCCGCGGTCACCGCCGGACCTACATCGGCGCCCTGCCCGGCCGGATCATCCAGAACGTCAAGACCGCGGGCACGAACAACCCCGTGTTCATGCTCGACGAGATCGACAAGGTAGGCATGGACTTCCGGGGCGACCCGTCGTCGGCCCTCCTCGAGGTCCTCGACCCGGAGCAGAACAACACCTTCCAGGACAACTACCTCGAGGTGCCGTTCGACCTCAGCAAGGTGCTGTTCGTCGCAACCGGCAACCTCATCGACCCCATCCCGATGGCGCTCCGCGACCGCATGGAGATCATCCAGGTCCCCGGCTACACCCAGCGCGAGAAGGCCGAGATCGGCAAGCGGTTCCTCATCCCCAAGCAGATGGAGAACCACGGCCTCAAGCCGAAGAACATCGAGTTCACCGAAGAGGCCGTCACCGAGCTGGTCCAGGCCTACACGCACGAGGCCGGCGTCCGGAACCTCGAGCGTGAGATCGCCAACGTCATGCGCAAGGTCGCGCGCACGGTGGCCGAAGGCCGCAAGGCCAAGACGGTCATCGACAAGAAACGGCTCCTGAAGTACCTGGGTCCGCCGCGGTTCGAGTACGGCGAGCTGGAACCTGAGGACCAGATCGGCTCCGCGACCGGCCTCGTGGTGACCGAGGTCGGCGGCGACGTGGTCGCCATCGAGGTCACCCGGATGGACGGCAAGGAGGACTTCATCCTGACCGGCCAGCTGGGCGAGGTCATGCGCGAATCCGCTCGCGCCGGTCTGTCCTGGATCCGCACCCACGCCCAGGAGCTCGGCATCCCGCGCGACACGTTCGAGAAGCAGACCCTCCACATCCACGTGCCGGCCGGTGCCATCCCCAAGGACGGACCGTCGGCCGGGATCACGATGGCCACCGCGATGGTCTCCGCGTACACGGGAATCCCCGTGCGCAAGGACCTCGCGATGACCGGCGAGATCACGCTGCGTGGCAGGGTCCTGCCGATCGGCGGGCTCAAGTCGAAGATCCTGGCGGCCCACCTCGCGGGCGCCCGGATGGTCGTCATCCCGCGCAAGAACGAGAAGGACCTTCGGGACATCCCCGAGGAGATCCGCAAGCAGATCAAGATCGTCCTCGCGGATTCGATGGACCAGGTCCTCGAAACCGCCCTGCGTCGCCGGCCGAAGCCTCTGCCGGTAACGCCCAAGACCCCGCTCCGCGAGAGCGGGTCGGGGCGCGACAAGGAGCCCGAGGCCGAAACGCCGATGCGTCGGAGCCCGAGCTTCCCGCCGGACCAGCCGACAGTGGTCGTGTCGAACCTCGGGCCGATGGCGTCGCGGGGCACCGCCTCGGACCTTGGTGAGCGAAAGCTGAACCGCGCCTGAGGTTGCCTGTGGCACAACCTGAATTTCAGGACTACTACAAGACCCTTGGGGTCGCGAGGACCGCGACCCAGGCCGAGATCAAGAAGGCCTTCCGCAAGCTTGCCCGCGAATCACACCCGGACAAGCACCAGGGTGACAAGGGCGCCGAGCGGAAGTTCAAGGCGATCAACGAGGCCAACGCGGTCCTCTCCGATCCTGCCAAGCGCTCCAAGTACGACCAGTTCGGACGCGACTGGGAAGCGTACGCGCGCGCGGGCGCCGGCAACGGCGGCGCGGCGGGCGACCCGTTCGGACCCGGCGGCCCGTTCGCGGGCTTCCGTGGCGCACGCGCCGGCGGCGCGAGCGGCAGCGCGGGTCCGGGCGGCGTCCGGTTCGAGTTCCGTTCGACCGGGGGCGGCAGCGCGGGCGGCTTCTCGGACTTCTTCAACATGATGTTCGGCGACGAGGGCGCGCCGGCCGGCAGCGCTCGGACCCAGAGCTTCTCGGGCGACGGCGAATCGATCGACGACCTGCTCTCGCGGTTGGGCATGGCTGGTGCCGCCGGCGCGACGGGAGCGACGGGCGGCCGCTCCCAGGCGAGCACCGGTGGCAGCGCGGCGGGCACGAGGGCCGCCACGCGTCCCGAGCCGATCGAGGTGACGGCCGAGATCTCGCTCGAGGAGTCGTTCCACGGCACGAGCCGGATCGTGGACATCGAGGGCCGGCGACTCGAGGTGACCATCCCGCGCGGCGCGGGTACGGGCAGCCGGATCCGGCTCACCGGCAAGGGGCCGGATGGCCGTGATCTCATCGTCGTCACCAAGCTCAAGCCGCACCGGGTCTTCAGCCGCAAGGGCGACGCCCTGGAGCGGGAGGTGCCGGTCACCCTCCGTGAGGCGCTGCTCGGGAGCGAGATTCCGGTGGGAACCTTGAAGGGCAAGGTCCTGCTCAAGCTGCCCCACGGCACTCAGAATGGACGGACGTTCCGCCTCAAGGGCCAGGGCCTGCCGCACTTCAAGGGCGGCGGGACGGGCGACCTGTTCGTGCGCGTCCGCGTTGTACTTCCGACTGACCTGTCCGATGAGGCGAAGTCCGGCGCGACCGCGTTCCTCGACCTCATCGACCAACCCGACCCGCGCGCCTGATCCGCGCTGGGCCCTCCCGCCGAACGCCCGAATCGCCGGAGCAGCCACCGTGCCAGCCACCGACGGACTGACGAATCGAACCGCGACGATGACAGGGCTGCCCCCGGCGGCCCTGTCATCACTCGTTGCGGCGACGGGCGCCGGACCCATCCGAGTCGGTGGCATGTAACTTGACAATAATGTTGTCAACTTGGCATCATCTGTGAGATGAACCTCGACCGATTCACCGAGAAAGCCCAGGAAGCGATCCTCGCCGCCCAGCAGCTGGCCGAGCGGCTCCAGAGCCCCGTTCTCGACGCAGAGCACATCCTGTCCGCGCTCGTCGAGCCCGATGACGGCGTGCCCGCGGAGACGCTCCGCCGGCTCGGCGTCGACCTGCCGGCATTCCGGGGCGAGCTGGCCGGCATCCTGGCCAAGCGCGCCCGGATCCAGGGTGGCTCGCTCACGCTCGACTCTCGCGCCAAGCGCGTGGTCGATCGCGCCCAGGAAGAAGCCAAGCGCCTCGGCGACGAGTACACCTCGACCGAGCACCTCCTGCTCGGCATCGCCGAGGTCGGGGGCGAGGGCCAGAAGCTGCTCGAGCAGCACAGCGCGGGCAAGGAGCAGCTGCTCACCGCGCTCCAGTCGGTTCGCGGCGGCCAGCGCGTGACGTCGCAGAACCCAGAGGGCACCTATCAGGCGCTCGAGAAGTACGGCCGCGATCTCACGGCCGAGGCGCGCGCCGGAAAGCTCGACCCCGTCATCGGCCGCGACGACGAGATCCGGCGCGTGATCCAGATCCTCTCGCGGCGCACGAAGAACAACCCCGTGCTCATCGGCGAGCCCGGCGTCGGCAAGACCGCGATCGTCGAGGGCCTGGCCCAGCGGATCGTCCGCGGCGACGTCCCGGAGACGCTCAAGGAGAAGCGCGTCTGGGCCCTGGACCTCGGTGCGCTCATTGCCGGCGCGAAGTTCCGGGGCGAGTTCGAGGAGCGGCTCAAGGCCGTGCTCAAGGAGATCAAGGACTCCGCGGGCTCGGTCATCCTGTTCATCGACGAGCTCCACACCGTCGTCGGTGCGGGTGCCGCCGAGGGCGCGATGGACGCCTCGAACCTGCTCAAGCCGATGCTCGCGCGCGGCGAGCTCCACACCATCGGCGCGACGACCCTCGACGAATACCGCAAGCACATCGAGAAGGACGCCGCGCTCGAGCGACGCTTCCAGCAGATCTTCGTCGACCAGCCGTCGGTCGAGGAGACGATCTCGATCCTGCGCGGCCTGCGCGAGCGGTACGAGGTCCACCACGGCGTGCGCATCACCGATTCCGCCCTCGTCGCCGCGGCGACCCTGTCGGACCGCTACATCACCGAGCGCTTCCTGCCGGACAAGGCCATCGACCTTGTCGACGAGGCCGCGTCGCGACTTCGCATGGAGATCGACTCGATGCCGGTCGAGCTCGACGAGCTCGAGCGCCGTCGCATCCAGCTCGAGATCGAACGGGAGGCGCTGCGCAAGGAGAAGGACGATGCGTCGAAGACCCGGCTGAAGGCGCTCGAGAAGGAGCTCGCCGAGATCGCCGAGGAAGCCGGCGCCATGAAGCAGCGCTGGGAGGCCGAGAAGACGGCGATCCAGGCGATCCGCCAGACGAAGTCGGAGCTGGAGAACCTCCAGGTCCAGATTGAGCAGGCCGAGCGCGAGGCGAACTACGAACGGGCGGCCCAGCTCAAGTACGAGACGCTGCGCGAGCTCCAACAGCGACTGGCCATCCAGGAGGCGGCCATGGCCGCGCTCCAGGGCCCCAACGCGATGCTGAAGGAAGAGGTCACCGCCGACGAGATCGCCGACATCGTCGCCAAGTGGACCGGCATCCCGGTCACGCGGCTGATGGAGGGCGAGCTGGCAAAGCTCGTCCACATGGAAGAGCGTCTGCACGATCGCGTCGTCGGCCAGGACGAGGCGATCGCCGCCGTGTCCGATGCCGTCCGGCGCGCGCGGGCCGGCCTGAAGGACCCGCGCCGGCCCATCGGATCGTTCCTCTTCCTGGGCCCCACCGGCGTGGGCAAGACCGAGCTCGCCCGGGCGCTCGCGGAGTTCCTCTTCGATGACGAGCACGCAATGACGCGCATCGACATGAGCGAGTACATGGAGAAATTCTCTGTGTCACGGCTGATCGGGGCGCCGCCCGGCTACGTCGGCTACGACGAGGGCGGGCAGATCACCGAGGCGGTCCGGCGGCGGCCGTACCAGGTGGTCCTCCTCGACGAGGTCGAGAAGGCCCACCCCGACGTGTTCAACGTCCTGCTCCAGGTGCTCGACGACGGTCGCCTCACCGACGGCCAGGGCCGGACGGTCAACTTCAAGAACACGCTCGTGATCATGACCAGCAACATCGGCTCCCAGACCATCGCCTCGAGCGGTGTCCGGCCTGGCGACAGCGAGGCCTACGAGGCGATGAAGCGCCAGGTCACCGAGCAGCTCCGGATGCAGTTCCGCCCCGAGTTCCTCAACCGGATCGACGAGGTCATCGTGTTCCATGCGTTGACCGACGCGAACCTCGCGGCGATCGTGGAGCTGCTGGTCGCCGACCTCCAGAAGCGGCTGGCGTCGCAGGACCTCGTCCTCGAGCTCACGCCGGCGGCCCGGGCGCTGATCGTCCGCGAGGGCACCGACCCGACCTTCGGGGCCAGGCCGCTCAAGCGAACGATCCAGCGGCTGGTCGAGAACCAGCTGGCGAGGGCGCTCATCGAGGGCCGCTTCAAGCCGGGTGAGAAGGTCGTGGCGGACGCCGATCCCGTGGGGTCGACGCTCGTCTTCACCTCCGGCGGGGAATCGATCGTGACCAACGCCGGGGATCGGCGGGACGCCCGGGGCCGCTCGGGAGCCGATGCGGACGAGGCCGTCGGTGCGGGCGCCGGCTCAAGCGGCGGCCGGCGCCGCACGTCCGTCCTCGATCTGCCGGATACGGAGTCCGATCGCGGCGATGGCGGCGGGGGCAGGCCCAACTGAGGTACGCCGAGGCGGTTGTCCGTCTCGCGTCGCTGCCCGACACGCTCCCGGCGCCGCCGGAGGCGCTCCTGCCGACGCGCACGGACACGGGCGAGCAGCGGTCGCCGGACTGGCCGTTCGGGCCGGAGTCGGCGAAGCCGTCGGCGGTCCTGCTGCTGCTCGCGCCCTCGGCCGATGACGACCCCGACGCGGAGGCCGAGGTCCTGCTGATCCGGCGGGTAGATCGCGGCGGACACCACTCCGGTCAGATGGCGCTGCCCGGCGGCCGCTCGGAGGACGGCGACGCGGGCCCGGCCGAGACGGCGCTTCGGGAGGCGTCCGAGGAGGTCGGGCTAGACCCGGCTGCCGCCGGCGTTCGCGTGATCGGCGAGCTCGAGGAGTTCTGGATCCCCGTCTCGGGCTACCGCGTGACGCCGGTGCTCGCCGTCGCCCAACGGCGACCCAGTGTCCTTGCCGCCGAGGACGAGGTCGCCGAGGTGCTCTGGGCGCCAATCGATGTCTTCCTGCCCGGCGCTCCGATCGAGATCGTGGACACGACGGTTCGAACGGTCAGCGGCGCGTTTCCGCTGCGGTTCGGGGCCTACCCGGTGGCCGGCCACCAGGTCTGGGGCGCGACGGCTCGAATCCTCGGCCAGCTCGGTGCGCTCCTGGGCTGAGCCACTCCTCGCCTGGAACTCAGTCGGGTGGCGCGAAAGCGGCCGGTCAGGTCGGCTCGCCCTCGCGGTCGCGGTCGGGCGGTGCGTCGCGCGGCGCGAGGTGGCCCTCGCCCCGTGGCAGGAGGCCGGTCTGCCCGGGCCCAAGGCGTCGCGCGATCCCCTCGAGGACGCCACGGAGGTGAGAATCGTCGCTCCCGGCGAATTCGACGATGAAGACGCGCATCGGCCCGTACTCGGTTCGGGCGCCGTGCGTGACGCCGGCCGGCCACAGGATCGCCTCGCCCGCCGCGACCCGCCGCTCCTCCTCGCCGACGAGCACGTAGCCGCCGCCCTCGATCACGATGAACCAGGTGGTGTTCGGGTTGTCGTGCGGCTCGATCCGAGCGCCCTTCGCGAACGCCAGCTCCGTGACGACGCCGCGAGCGTCCGAGTGGATGACCTGGCCCTGCACGCCGGTCGTGCCGGGCGGCCCTTCCGCTCTCCGGTTGCCGACCCCGAAGCGCCGAACCTCCACGGATCAGCGCGCCATTTCGGATGTGAGCATCGGGCGAGGGGCTGCGGGCCGGTGGAGCGCTAGCGAGCCGGCTAGCGCTTCTTGCCCCGCCGCCGGACGCTCTTCTGGCGAATCGTCGCCTCGGGCCGCGAGCTGCGCGCGCGAGCCAGGTAGCGCTGTCGGGCGAGCTGGTGCTCGTAGGCCTCGAAGAGCGGCGGGAACCGCCGGAATCTCGCCCACGCCATGACGAAGAGCCCGGAAAAGAGGAGCACGAGGATCACCGCGAAGTCGAACTGGAAGATCGAGCCGACGATGAGCAGGAAGTAGGTGATGAGCCCGCTCCAGAAGATCCACTCCCACATGTCCAGGTACAGGCGGTGGCGATGAAGGGCCCGTGTTCGCACCACGTAGAGCACGATCAGGACGATCAACAGGATCCCGGAGCCGATCCACACCGGATCGAAGAGGTCGGGGAAGTTGATCTTGTTGAAACCGATCCAGAAGTATTCCCAGGGCAGGAGATTCAACGTCTCACCTAGGTCTGCGGACGACGGTGGAGTATGCCATGCACGAGGCTATACTCAGCCACGGCACGCGCCGCGGCTCGAGCTCGACGATTCGCAGTCAACTCTCCGACGACCGAGCTGAAGCTGCGCCGGCGCTCGGTCCGAGGATCTTAGGCACGGAGGGGACCTGCGGGTGCGAGCGCTGCTGTCAGTCGCCACACGCGAAGGCATCTCCATTTTCGCTCGTGGCCTGCAGGAGCTCGATGTCGAGCTCTTCGCGACCGATCGGACTCGCGAGCACCTTGCCCAGGACGGCATCGATGCCAAACCGGTCACGGAGCTGCCGGGCATTCCCGAGCAGCCCGACGGCCAGGACAAGACCTTCCATCACGCGATCTACGCCGGCATTCTCGCCCGCCGCGACCGGCCCGAGCAGCTCGAGGACCTGAAGCGCCAGGGGATCCAGCCGATCGACATCGTGGTCGTGAACGTCGAGCCTTTCGGGGCCGAGATCGGGCGGGCCCTGGTCGGGCTCGACAAGGCGATCGAGATGATCGACGTCGGCGGCACGGCCCTCCTCGGCGCCGCGGCGCGCAACCCGGCCGGAGTCGTCGCCGTGTCCAGCCCGGACCACTACCCCCAGATCATCCGCGAGCTCAAGGATCGCGGCGTCGTGAGCCCCGAGCTGCGGGCGCAGCTGGCCGCGGAGGCATTCGGGACGATCTCGGCGTACCACGCCGAGATCGCGGCCTACCTGAACCAGCTCACGGCCACGAACTACCCCAAGCGCCTGGCAATGGTGCTCGAGAAGGTCAGCGACCTTCGCTACGGCGAGAATCCCCACCAGACGGGCGCGTTCTACCGCGAGACGACACATCGATCGGCGAGCATCGCGGACGCGACCCAGATCCACGGCGGCACGCCGTCCTTCAACAACCTCCTCGATCTCGACGTCGCCTACCGGATCGCCAGCGACTACACGACGCCGACGGTCGTGATCGCGAAGCACACCGATCCGGTCGGCATCGCCTCGGCGGAGGAGCTGGTGGAGGCCTACCGCCACGCGCTCGAGACTGATCCGGTGGCCTCCTTCGGGGCGATCGTCGGTGTCAACCGGACGCTCGATGGGGCGACGGCGCGCGAGATTGCCGCAAACTCCTACGAGGCCGTCATCGCGCCGGGTTTCGACGACTCGGCGGCGGGCATCCTGCGCCAGAAGCAGGGTCTCGAGCTCCTCCTCGTTCCCCCGCAGCCGACCGAGGGCATGCGCGACTACGGCATCGCCCGGCTCGACTTCAAGCGCGTCGGCGGCGGCCTGCTCGTCGAGACGATGGACGAGCTCGGGCTCGACGGGAGCCAGCTCCAGGTCGTCACGAAGCGCCGTCCGACGCTCGAGGAGCTGACCGACCTGCTGTTCGCCTGGCGCGCGGTCCGCCACGTTCGATCGAACGCGATCGTGCTCGCCAAGAACGCCGCCTCGGTCGGCATCGGCTCGGGCCAGGCCAGCCGGCAGGTCTCGGTCGAGATCGCGCTGCGGCGGGCCGGCGATCGGGCGCGCCTGTCGGTGATGGCCAGCGACGCCTACTTCCCGTTCCCCGACGGCATCCAGATGGCCGCCCAGGCGGGCGTCACCGCGATCATCCAGCCGGGCGGCTCGATCCGCGACGAGATGGCGATCGAGGTCGCCGACCGGCACCACCTCGCGATGGTGTTCACCGGCCGCCGTCACTTCCGGCATTGAGATGAATCCCGACCTCGCTCAGCCGAGCCGCGCGCAAGGCGCCGCCGAGCACGCACGCGGGACAGAGTCTGCGAGGAAGTGCGCCGCGCCGGACGCGCGTAGCGCGGCCGTGCGCAGGCGGCAACGCGGCGCCCGGCCGGATCAGCGAGGTCGGGCCTGATGGAGAAGCTGCTCGCCCTCGAGATGGTCCGCGTCACAGAAGCGGCCGCCATTGCCAGCGCGCGCGTCATGGGCCGCGGCGACCGGATGGGCGCCGACAAGCTCGCCACCGAGGCGATGCGCGCAGCGATGGACGAGATCGAGATGCAGGGCACGATCGTGATCGGTGAGGGCGAGCGCGACGACGCCCCGATGCTCTATATCGGCGAGCAGGTCGGGCAGGCGTCCGCGAGCGCCCCCGAGATCGACATCGCCGTCGATCCGCTGGAAGGCACGAACCTCGTCGCCACTGGTTCGGCCAACGCCATCACCGTGCTCGCGGCATCAGAGCGGGGTGGCCTGGTCCACGCTCCCGACACGTACCTCGAGAAGCTCTGCGTCGGCCCGGGCGCTGCCGGCAAGGTCGACATCACCGCGCCGCCGGCCGAGAACGTCCGGCGAGTGGCCGAGGCGCTCGGTCGCAAGACCGGCGACATCACCGTGATCATCCTCGACAGGCCGCGCCATGCCGACCTCATTGCCGAGGTTCGCGGCACGGGAGCGAGGATCAAGCTGATCTCGGACGGTGACCTGTCCGCTGCGATCAGCTGCGCCGTTCAGGGCACCGGCGTTCATGCGGTCATGGGCATCGGCGGCGCTCCAGAGGGCGTGATCACCGCGGCGGCGATGCGCTGCCTCGGGGGCGAGATCCAGGCCCGGTTCAAGTACCGCAACGACGAGGAACGAGCCCGCGGCGAACGCATGGGCCACGGCGACGAACATCGCATTTACCGCACCGAGGATCTCGCCTCGGGCGAGAACCTCGTCTTCGCGGCGACCGGCGTCACGCCCGGCGACCTCCTCGAGGGCGTCCGGTTCTTCGGCGGCGGCGCTCGAACCCACTCCCTCGTCATGGCCTACCAGACGAAGACCGTGCGCTTTGTCGACACCGTCCACATGTTCGACCGCGAGCGCCCACCGAGCGTCCGGCTCTAGGCCTTTCGATGGCGGCGTCCGAGTCCCGCATCCTCGCCATGGGCGGCGCCTCCGTCGGGCCGCGCTCGACCGACTGGCCGCTGCACCAGTACCTGCTCGACCTCTCGGGTCGGGAGCGGCCGCGAATCTGCTTCGTCGGCGCGGCATCGGGCGAGGACGCCCACGACCGGGCCGACTTCTACTCCACCTTCGCCCGCCGTGCCGAGGCAAGCCACCTCGACCTGTTCGGTCGTCGGATCGACGATGTCGAAGGCTTCCTGCTCGATCAGGACGTGATCTACGTCGGCGGCGGAAACACGGCGAACATGCTCGCGGTCTGGCGGGTCCATGGCATCGACAAGGCGCTCAAGACTGCATGGGAGCAAGGGGTCGTCCTCGCCGGCTGGTCGGCGGGCGCGATCTGCTGGTTCGAGGGCGGCCTGACCGACTCGTTCGGGCCGGATCTGGCACCGCTCCGTGACGGCATGAAATTCCTGCAGGGCAGCTTCTGCCCGCACTACGACAGCGAGTCCCTGCGCCGGCCGCGGTACGAGGAGATCGTGGGGTCGGGCGCCTTGCCCGACGGTTTCGCGGCGGACGACGGCGTCGGACTCCTGTTCACGGGGCGTGATTTCGCGGAGGCCGTCGCCTCGCTGCCGGGCCAGCACGCGTATCGGGTCGAGCGACGCCGTGGCAGCTCCGTGGAGGAAACGCAGATCCGCGCCCGCCTCCTACGCTAGTGTCGCGCGCCGGAATCGGCTTGAGTCTTGCGGACCGCCTTGGCGAGGATCTCGTCGGCGGTCTTGACCCAGCAGCAGGGGGTCGCGCCAGCTTGCTGCGTCACCACGTCATCTCGGTTCTGCCGATGGACGCGTCACTCGACGTTCAGCTCCCCTGTTCGCCTTCGAAGAGATGGGGTACGGCCGGAGGTGATCTCCGCCTCGCCCACTGTCTGCAGGTGGCGGGCGCTC
This sequence comes from Candidatus Limnocylindrales bacterium, assembly GCA_038322255.1. GTDB lineage: Bacteria > Chloroflexota > Limnocylindria > Limnocylindrales > CSP1-4 > UBA5189. The sequence continues at coordinate 14,160 of JBBQFS010000053.1, forward strand.
GTGCTCTGGCCGAACCCTAGGGTGGTCCTCAACGTCATTCGTTCGCCAGGTGGTCGTTTGGCGCAGTGGCCTCAGCGACGCGCGTTCTTGACGCAACTCGCGGCCTATTCGTGCGGATCGAGAGCGTCCCGCAGTCCATCGCCGACCAGGTTGATGGCAAGGACCGTTCCGAAGATCGCCATGCCGGGCGGCAGCCAGAACCAGAGGTACTGCCGGAGGATGAACAATTGCTGGGCGTCGCTCAGCATGTTGCCCCAGGACGGCTGCGGTGGCTTGACGCCGATTCCCAGGTACGAGAGCGCCGCTTCCGTCAGCAGGGCACCGGCGACAAGGAACGTGCCGGTTACCGTCAGCGGCGCGAGAGCGTGGAAAAACAGGTGCTTGCGAATGATCC
>JBBQFS010000054.1:0-14404 GCA_038322255.1 Candidatus Limnocylindrales bacterium
GTGCGGTCGACGCGGCCGGTTTCGTTGGGGACCACGTAGTCGTAGTCCTCCTGACGAGCCAGCTCGACGGCCGCGTTGCGCTGCCGGGTATCCAGCTCGTCGGCATTCTCGGTCGCGCGGTTGCGGAGCCGCGCGAACAGGTCCTCGAGCGACGGCGGAACGAGGAAGACGAGCAGCGCCTCGGGCACCTTCTGTTTCACAACGGCGGCGCCCTGGACGTCGATCTTGAGGATCACGTCGTGGCCCGCGACGAGCGCCTCGCGGACCTCGTTTCGCGGTGTGGCGTATCTGTGGCCGTGTACCAGGTTGGATTCGAGGAAGCCGCCGCCGAGGCGCCGTTCCTCGAACGTCGGCTCGTCGAGGAAGTGATAGTGCACGCCGTCGACCTCGTACGCGCGGCGCGGGCGCGTGGTGCACGTCACGACGAAGTGGCGGGCTGGCTCGGACCGCAGCGTGCGCAGCGCAGAGATGACGGTGTCCTTGCCGACGCCCGATGGGCCTGACACGATCACGAGCATCGCCCCGGGCGCGCCCGCGGTGGTCGCCTTGGGGCTCATGCGAGGCTCGCCCGGGTGCGCAGCCCGTCGAGCACGGATTCGAGCTCGGGGGGCAGCGGCGACTCGGCTCGGATCAATCGGCCCGTCGACGGCGAGGTGAGCTCCAGCCGCCATGCGTGCAGGAACAGGCGCCCGAGGCCGTCGGGTCCGCGGCGTGACGTCCCGGTGCCGTAAACCGGGTCGCCCGCGACCGGATGGCCGATCGCCTCGAGGTGGACGCGAATCTGGTGCGTCCGCCCGGTCACGAGGTCGAGCTCGAGGAGCGTCCAGCCCGCGAACCGCTCGCGCACCCGATACCCAGTCGTGGCCGCGCGACCGCCCGGTGTCACCGCCATCCGCGTCCGGCGCCCGGGATCGCGCCCGACCGGCGCCTCGATTCGCCCGACCGCCGCGGACACGGCGCCCATGACGAGCGCGAGATACGTCTTCTTGACCCGGCGCGCCTTGAGCTGGGCCTGCAGCGAGGCCTGGGCCGCATCACTGCGGGCGACCATCAGCAGGCCGCTCGTGTCGCGATCGAGCCGGTGGACGATGCCCGGCCGCTGCACGCCCGCGATGCCACCGGGGACGAGGCCCTCGCCCCGCCCCAGCAGCGCGTTGACCAGCGTGCCCGAGGCATGCCCGGGCGCGGGATGCACGACCAGGCCGGATGGCTTGTCGACGATGAGCAGGTCGTCGTCCTCGTAGACGACGTTGACCGGGATGTCCGGCTCACCGATCGGCTCGGCGGGCGCCGGAGGCGGGACCAGCAGCTGCAGGGTCGCCCCGGGCTCGACGACGGTGTTGGATTTGATGGCTTGGCCATCCACGGTCAGGCGGCCGTCGGAGATCAGGCGCTGCACATAGCTTCGCGAGAGACCGCTGAGGTCGGCAGCCCAGCGGTCGGCCCGGCCCCTGCGCGAGCCGGCAGGGATCAGCATGCGGCGGATCGCCACGCCATCGGCGGTGATCGTGGTGGTGTCGGTCGAATCTGCGCGGGCGGGAGTCACGCCCCGTCCTCGGCCCGACGCGTGAGGGCCGGCCAGATGCTCGCCGCGAGCAGCAGCAGGATCGCGAAGCTGATCGCGGCGTCGGCCACGTTGAAGGTGTACCAGCGCAGGCCACCGAACCCGGCGTCGACGAAATCGACGACGTAGCCGAGCCGCAGGCGGTCGATGAGGTTGCCTAACGCACCGCCGAGCAGGAGCCCAAGCGTGATCGAGAGGTACCGGTTCCGCCCGGACCGGGCGTGGTACATGACGAGCAGGCCGACGACGACGAGCGAAAGCAGCCCGAACGGCAGCGCCTGGCCGCGCAGCAGCCCGAACAGCCCGCCGTTGTTCTGGGAATGGACGAGGCGGACGAGGTCGCCGATGACGTCGACAGCCTGGCCCGGCGCCAGGAATGACACGAGCCAGGCTTTCGTGAGCTGATCGAGCACGAGGACGACCGCGGCCAGACCGAGGAACGCCAGCCAGTGGGGCCGGCCCGCGGCGGCCGGTTGGTCCTGGACGGGCGGCTCGGCGTCGACGCGCTGACTGCTTGCCGCCTGCACCGCCGGCGCCGTTTTCGGTTCGGTGCGAATCTCGCTCACGCGGCTGCCGATCCACCATCGATCGCCCGCACCGCGATGTCCGCGCTGCCGTCGGTGAGCTCCACGGATCCGGAGACGGCGCCGTTGCCCTCGGCGGGCCGCCCGCGGGTGGTCCGGTCGACCAGGGTCTCGCGAGCCACGGAAGGCAGATGCGGCTCGACCCCGGCCGGCAGGCTGTCGATCCAAAGCTCGATTCGCGCGTCGAGATCCAGGCCGGCGTCCTTGCGCAAATCCTGGATGGCGCGCTGCAGCTCGCGCGCGTCGCCCTCGGCGCGAAGCTCCGGCGTCAGCTCGGTGTCGATCACCACGACGAGGCCCTCGTCGTGCGCGACGGCCGTGCCCGGTCGGGGCGCCGCCAGGATCTCGACCTCGTCGGCCGCAAGGGTCACGCCGCCGAGCGTCACCGAGCCGTCGGCGTTCACCTCGAAAGCGCCCTCGCGGGCGGCCGCCATCACCGCGGGGATCGCGGCGCCGAGGCGCTTTCCGATCTTCGGCAACAGCGGCTTGACCCGACGATCGACGAGGGTCGACTCATCGTCGATTCGCTCGATTGCCTTGACATTCACCTCGTCGGCGATCAGCTCGAGAAGGGATTCGACCGGACCGGCGTCGGCCTCCCGGAGCGCGAGCCACATCCGCGCCAGCGGCTGGCGGATGCGCAGCCCTGAGGTCCCGCGGAGGGCCCGCGTCAGGTCGACGACGCGGCGCGCGGTCGCCATCGCCGCCTCCAGGGAGGGATCGGCGAATCTCGCCAGCTCCTTCGTCGGCCAGCGCGTGAGGTGGACGGAATCCGGGGCGTTCGCATCGAAAGCCGGCACGAGGTTGCCGTACATGTCGTCGGATACGAACGGCAAGATCGGGGCCACGATTCGCGAGATCGCGGTCAGGGCGGTGTGCAGCGTCGCGAAGGCCGCGTCGCGGTCGACCGGATCGTCGTTGCGGGAGAAGCGCCGGCGCGAGAGGCGGAGGTACCAGGTCGAGAGATCCTCGATGAAGGCGTCGATCAGCCGGGCCGTCGCCGCCGTGTCGACGTCCTGGAGCCGGTCCTCGACCGCCACGGCGAGGCCCGCCACGCGCGAAAGGATCCAGCGGTCCATCGGGCTCGGGCTCGGGCTCGGGCTCGGGCTCGGGCTCGGGCTCGGGCTCGGGCTCGGGCTGGCGGGGGTCTCGCCCGCGATCGGCTTCCAACCCGCGAGTCGCGCGTACGTGACGAAGAACGAGTACGTGTTCCAGAGCACGAGCAGCCGGCGTCGGGCGCCGTCGGCGGCGTGCCAGCCGAAGAGGATGTTGTCCTCCGGTCGGGCGGCCGTGTAGAGCCAACGCATCACGTCGACGCCCATCCGCTCGGCGGCCTCGTCGAACTCGATGGAGTTACCCCAGCTCTTGTGCATCGGCCTCCCGTCCTCGGCGACCAGCGTGCCGTAGCCGAAGATGGTCTTGAACGGTCGCTCGCGGCGGAGGACGGTCGACATCGCGAGCATCGCGTAGAACCAGTTGCGGAACTGCCCGGGGAAGCTCTCGGTGATGAAGTCCGCAGGGAACCACTGCTTCCAGTACGCCGGGTCCTCCCGGAAGTGCAGCGTCGAGAAGGGCACGATCCCGGCATCGAGCCAGGGGTTGCCGACGTCCGGAATCCGCCGGACCGGATCGCCGCATTTCGGGCAGGCGATCACGACTTCGTCCACGTACGGCCGGTGCGGCGTGTGGCCCTCGAACGTCTCCCAGCCCGAGATAGCCCGGTCCTTCAGCTCCGCCCGACCCCCGATCACCTCGAACGTCCCGCACGACGGACAGTCGTAGATCGGCAGGGCCAGGCCCCAGTACCGCTTCTTGGAGATCATCCAGTCGTGCATGTTCATGAGCCAGTCGAGCTCGCGCTCGTAGCCGAACCCGGGGATCCACCGGATCTGGTCGACGATCTCCATGATCTGGTAGCGCAGGCTGGCGTCGACCTGCGCCTTCGTGAGGGCCTCGCGGGGCTGGTCGTAGACCTCGCCCATCGAGATGAACCACTCGTCGACGAGCCGGAACAGCAGCGGCGTGCCGCAGCGCCAGCAGTGCGGGTAGCGGTGGGTGTACGGCTCGAGGTGATAGAAGAAGCCGCGCTGCTCGAGGTCGTCGACGATCTCCTGGGCCACCTCGGGCGCGAACTTGGCCGTCAGCCAGTCAAAGCCGTCGTAGTAGCGGCCGCTCTCGTCGATCGGGCCGATGACGGGTAGGCCGAGGCTCTTGCCGAGCTGGAAATCCTCGGCGCCGGCGCCGGGCGCGATGTGGACGATGCCGGTCCCCTCGTCCTCCCCGACCTCGGTCCATGGGATGACGCGGTGCTCGTACGTCGTGCCGGGCTTGTCGTGCGTGCCCTTCGCAAAGGCGTCGCGAACCGCCGGCAGGGCATCGAACGGGCCCGTGTAGCGCCAGTCGACCAACTCGCTCCCGCGCTTCGATTCGACGACCTCGAACGGCCCGACGGCCGCCTGCTTCAGCGTCCCTTTCCCCACCCAGAACGACTGCTCGCCCTGCCGAATCCGCACGTATTCCAGCTCCGGCCCGACGGCGGCCGCGACGTTGGCCGCGAGGGTCCAGGGCGTCGTCGTCCAGACGAGGAGCGCCTCGCCGGGTCGGTCCACCAGCGGGAAGCGGACCGTCAGTCCGGGGTCCTCGCGGTCTGCGTAGCCCTCATTCATCTCCATCTGCGAGAGGCCCGTCCCGCAGCGGGGGCACCACGGCATCGAGTCGTGGCCCTTGTAGATCCAGCCGCGCTTGTTGCATTCCGCGAGGAAGCCCCAGATGAGGTCGTTGTTCTCGTTGCTGAACGTGTAGTAGCTGCCGCCGAGCTCGGGGTGGCCCAGGCGGCCGACGAGCATCTCGGCGGTATCGGTGAGGGGGCCGGCAGGGCCCTGGACCGTCAGGACCTGCGCCGGGTCCGCGGCGAGCGCATCACGCAACCGCCGTAGCTCTTCGGGGTCGTCCCAGTCCATCCACATCCCGAGCCGGATCGACTGCTCGGTCTGGCGCGCGGCGTACGTCAGGACGCGCTGCTTGCAGAGCGAGACGAACTCCGCGATGCCGTACGCCTCGATGTCGCGCTTGCTCGTGAACCCGAGGTCGCGCTCGACGTTGACCTCGACCCACAGCCCCTGGCAGTCGAAGCCGTTCTGCCAGCGCTGGTCCTCGCCGAGCATCGCGTGGAAGCGCTGCAAGAGATCCTTGTACGTCCGGCCCCAGGCGTGGTGCACGCCCATGGGGTTGTTGGCCGTGATCGGCCCGTCGAGGAAGCTCCACTTCGGCCCGTCCGCGTTCTGGGCCCGGAGCCGGCTGAAGGTCGCGCGCTCCCGCCACTGCTCGAGGATCCCGTGCTCCAGCGCGACGAGATCGGGGCGTGTGGGAACGGGTCGGAACATGCAGCCTCATTGTGGGTGGAGCCGGCAGGCGGGCGCCGCCCGGACCGGGACCCGGGGCCTCGGGCGGCCGCCGGCCGCGGTCCGGTTATCCTACCCGCGATGCAGCCGGCCCACGAGACTCGCCTGCGTGGCCGCTCCCCCTTCGCGGCTGCGTTCCTCTCCCTGATCTTCCCCGGGCTCGGTCACGCCTACCTCGGCGCGTACCGCCGGGGTCTCGGTTTCGCCGCGCCACCCCTGCTCCTTGCGGCGCTCGTCGCCGGGTTCGCGGTGCGGATGACGGCGTTCGAGCTCGCCGGCCTCGCCATCCAGGGCTGGTTCCAGATCCTGGTCTTCGTGGCCAACCTCGTGGCGCTCGTCTACCGGGCCGCCGCGATCTTCGACGCCTGGTCGATCGCCCGGGCGCTCAACGGCGGGACGGCGCTGCCGACGTCGCAGGCGGCTCGAACGGCGGGAATCATCTCGACCGCCGGCCTTGCCGCGGTGCTGCTGATCATGAGCGGCGTCCACGTCGCCGTCGCCCGCTACGACCTGCTGCTGTCGGGGACCGCGACCTGCATCTTCGATCCGGAGGCCAAGGGTTGCGACGCAACCGCCTCGCCCGGGCCGACCGACGAGGAGACCGCGGCGCCGTCGGGCGAGACACCGCCGCCGAGCGTCGGACCGGCGGTCAGCGGCAATGGCGTGCCCGCCTGGGACGGCAAGGAGCGGCTGAACATCCTGCTGATCGGCGCCGACGAGCAGAACGGTGCCCACAACACCGACACGATGATCACGGTCTCGATCGACCCGGCGACCAACCAGGTCGTCATGTTCACGCTGCCGCGCGACACGGTCGATGTTCCTGTCCCTCCAGGACCGGCGCGGAACGTCTGGGGCTCGATCTACTCCGGCAAGATCAACAGCTTCTTCCTGGCTGCGAGCGAGCGCGCCGACGCCTTCCCCGGCACGCGCGCGACCCGCGGCTACAACGGCCTGAAGTCGATCGTCGGCAACCTGTACGGCCTCGACATCAAGTACTACGTCGAGGTCAACTTCGACGGCTTCAAGAAGGTCGTCGACGCCCTGGGCGGCGTGACGGTGAACGTCCAGGTCCCGGTCCTCGATGACAACTTCCCGGATCCCGCGGGCCATCGGAAGCGCCTGCTCGTGCCGGCGGGGATGCAGCACATGACGGGCGCCGAGGCGCTCGATTACGCCCGCTCCCGCAAGAGCACCTCCGACTTCGAGCGTGGCGCGCGTCAGCAGCGCGTCCTCGTCTCGCTCCGGCAGCAGGTCGACATCGGCCAGGCCTTCCGGAACGTGGAGCCACTGGCGGCTGCGATCGGACAGTCGCTCCGGACGGACATCCCGCGCGAGCTCGTGCCGCAGCTGCTCGGGCTTGCCGGGCGGATCGACGCCCGATCGATTCGATCGGTCATCTTCACCCCGCCGTTCTACCAGAACGAATGCCTCAGCTGCCCGCCACGCGGCTACATCATCCAGCCGCGCGTCGATCGCATCCGCCAGGCCGTCGCCGACGCCTTCAAGATCGATCCGAACTTCGCCGAGGCCCGCGACGCGCTGCTGGGCGAAGGCGCTCAGGTGTGGGTCCTCAACGGCTCCGGCCAGACCGCCGAGGCGGCCCACCTGTCCGGGTATCTGAACTACCTCGGCATCGCCGCCACGGCACCGAACCAGAAGCCCGACACGACGGGCCTGACCGCGACCACCGTGCGCGTCTACAACGGCGCAGAGGACAAGTTCCCGCTGACCCTCGCCGCGCTCAAGCTCGTGTTCGGCGTCGAGGTCAGCCCGGTCGCCGACCCGGCCGTCCGCGTCAACTTCGTGGTCATCACCGGCAAGTCCACCCCGCAGCTCACGCCGCCACCGGCGCCGTAGCCGCCGCGGAAATCGGTTACCGCCGCCGCCGTAGTCGCCGCCGGCCTGCGCCTCGCGGCGGGTACGCGCAGTGCCCGATCGCGAGCCAGGGCGACGACCGCGCCATCTACCGCGACGGAATCGGCGTGAGCCAGTGGGCGAAGCGCGAGTCGCGACCGCGGACCGCAGCGAAATACGCCTCGTGGAGCTGCTTCGTGATCGGGCCGATGGCGCCGCCGGCGATCGGGCGGTGGTCGAGCTCGATGACCGGTGAGAGCTGCACGCCGGTGCCGCAGAGGAACATCTCGTCGGCGACGTAGATCTCGGACCGATCGATCTTGCGCGATTCGACCGGGATGCCGAACACCTCGGCAAGCTCGAGCACCGCGCGCCGGGTCACGCCCTCAAGGATGTCGTCGCTCACCGGCGGCGTGAGCAGCAGGCCGTCGCGGACGACGAACATGTTCGCTGCGGAGGCCTCCGATGCGTGGCCGTCCGCGGTCAGGACGAGCGCCTCGTCGAAGCCGTTGAGCTCCGCCTCCGTCTTCTGGAAGGCCATGTTCACGTAGCCGCCCACGATCTTGCCTCGGGCCGGCAGGGCATCGTCGGCGTTCCGGCGCCAGGTCGATGTCATGAGCCGGATGCCGTTCTCGGTGTCGACGTAGTTGCCGAACGGCAGGGCAAGCACCGTCAGCTCGTGCGGCAGGTTGTGCAGCCGCACGCCGATCGCCTTGCCCGACTTGTAGAGGCATGGCCGGATATAGGCGTCCTCGCGGAACCCGTTCCGACGGATTGTCTCGACGACGACATGGACAAGCTCGTCAACCGACGGCAGGTCGGCCATGAGAAGCATCCCGGCATTCCGCCGGATGCGCTCCATGTGCTCGCGCAGCTTCAGCCCGTACAGGACGCCCTGCTCCTCGTTCCAGTAGGCGCGGATGCCTTCGAAGACGGCCGTCCCGTACATGAACGCGTGGGTCATGATGCTGACCTTGGCGTCGCGCAGCGCGACGTACTCACCCTCGAAATAGGTCACGAGATCGTCGGTCGAGGGCGGCGCGGGAGCTGTAGCCGCCCTCGTGGCTGCAACCTCCTTGGGCTTCTCGGTCAGCATGTCGACTGGCTCCTCGGTGGTGCGCGGCCGGGGCCGCTGGGAGAGCGAAATCGCGGGCGGAGTATACCGCCTGCCCTCGCTGGCACCCTCGCCCGGACCTCTAGCCCGGGATGCGTTTGTCGCCCTAGCCTCCCGCGATCACGAACGCGACGACCGCCAGGTAGACCACGTAAAACGCGCCGCCGACCAGCAATCCCCGCCCGCGAAGCCGGCCCGAGCGGTACATCGGCAGGAAGATCGCGGCACTCGCGAGGAACGCGATGCCTGCCGAGGCGAAAGCCAGGTAGCTGCCCGGGCCGGCGACCCAGATCGCCGGCGCGAACACGAGTGCCACCGACGTCGGAATCGCCGACTGGAAGACCATCGCGCCGGTGATGTTGCCCATCGCGAGCGTGTCCTTGCCCTGGCGGACCCAGATGATCGAATTGAACTTCTCGGGCAGCTCCGTGGCGATCGGCGCCACGACGAGCGCGAGCAGCACCTCGCTCACGCCGAGCATCGTCGCGACATGGCTCACGGCATCGACGAACGCGATCGCCCCGAGGACGATCAGGCCCAGCGCGACGACCACCTGGAGGTTGACCGCCCGAAGGCGCGGCGCCCCGTCGGGGGCCGTCGTTCGGCCGCCATCGAAACGGTGGAATCGCAGGGGCGCGAGGTCCTCGATGTCGACGTGCGGATCCGCCTCGAAATGGCCCTTCACGTACCACGCGTAGACGAGGAGGAGCAGCCCGGCCACGACGAGCTTCGGCCAGGTCGGATCCGCCGGCAGGAACACGGCGGCACCGATCGCCAGGCCATAGGCGATCGCGAAGGTCCGCATGTCGGCGCCCAGGACCCTGGCGTCGACGTTCATCACGTCGCCGGTCGCCCGGTGGCGAGCCTGGTAGATCACCGCCACGCCGGTCACGAACATCGCCAGCGTGGCGAGCATGAACGGCGCCCCCAGGATCGCGCCGACGCCGATCTCGTCGGAGTGCGCGTCGACCGCGAACAGGATCGCGATGATCGGGATCATCGTCTCGGGGAGGGCCGTGCCGACCGCCGCCAGGACCGACCCGACCGCGCCTTCGGCCAGGCCGAGCTTGCGCCCGAACCATTCGATGCCGTTCGTGAACAGCTCGGCGCCCGCGAGGATGATCACGAACGAGCCGAGCAGGATGAGGAAGTCCATTGCCCTTTCAGCCTGCCACGACGCCGATGAGGACGCCGATGAGGACGCCGAGGGCGATCACCGCGAGCACGAGGAGCGCGACAAGGGCCAACCCGCGCTCGCCCCGGCGCCAGAAACCGAGGCCCGCGCGAATTACCCGGATCGCAGGCGTCGCGAGGATGCCGACGATCCCCAGCCACAGGAATCCGGCTGGACGAAGCGCGAAGAGATCCGGGACGACCGAGGCGGCCTGCAGGGGCGGACCGCCATCGAGCGGCGAGGCACCGCCCGCCAGCAGCAGCACGGACCCGATCCCGACGAGAGCGATCGAGGCGTACGTCCCGACCGCCAGGACGTGCGCCAGCGCGACCTCCAGGCTGGCTGGGGTCGACTGATCGGCTGGACGGACGGGGCCGGCCGGACGACCCGGGCTGCCGCGCCCCGAAGCGCCGCTGCCCCCTTGAGTCTCGAGCCCCATCACCGTCCCAGGGCGCGGCGCGCCATCTGGAAGGCCGTGAACAGCAGCACGGCCACGAACAACAGCCGCAGGAACGGCACGTTCACCCGATGGCCGAGCCGGCTGCCGAGGCTCGCGCCGATGAAGACGCCGACGGCTGTCGGCCCGGTGGCGTAGGCATCGATGCCACCCCGGAGCAGGTACACGATCGCGCTGGTCGAGGCGGTGATGCCGACCATGAGGTTGCTCGTCGCCGTCGAGATCCGGAGCGGTACGCCGAGCGTGACGTGCATCAGCGGCACCTTGATGATCCCGCCGCCGATTCCGAGCAGCGCCGAGGCCACCCCGGCGCCGACGCTCACGGCCGCCGCCAGGGGCAGCCGACGAGCCCGATCCGGGGCGAGGCCGAGCGTCCCAGCGTCAGGGTCGACGGTGGCGGCCGCCTCGTCGGGCTCGGCGTCCGCCCGGGAATCGACGTCGTCGCCGACGACGGACGTGGCTTCATCAGACGCCGGTGGCGTTGCTCCGCGGCGACCGGCTCGGGCCATCGTCGCCGCGACGTAGAGCAGCAGCAGAGCGAACACCCCGGCGAGCAGTCGCTCATCCAGCAGGAACGCGATGGCACCACCGATGACCGCGCCGATCCCCGTGAAAAGCTCGAGGACCATGCCGAGGCGCAGGTTCGCCTGGCGTCGCTGAAGGTAGACCCCGGCCGAGGCGCTGCTGGTCACGATGACGCAGACCAGCGAGACCCCGACGGCCTCGCGCAGCGGCAGGCCGAAGCCCAGGCTCAGCAGGGGCACGATCAGGAGTCCCCCACCCAACCCCAGCAGCGATCCGAATGCCCCGGCGGCGATCCCGCCCGCGAGCATCAGCAGCCCGACCTCCACTGGAGTCGAGCCGGCTCGTGAGCGCTAGGGGCGGAGGTGCTGGGGCGCGTACGGAAGCAGGGCCACGTGCCGGGCGCGCTTGAGTGCCACGGAGAGCTCGCGCTGATGGCCGGCGCAGGTGCCGGTCTTGCGCCGCGGCTCGATCTTGGCCCGCTCGGACAGGTAGCGGCGGAGGCGGTTGACCTCCTTGTAGTCGATCATCACCGTCTTGTCGGCGCAGAACGCGCAGACCTTGCGACGGCGTCGATCGCGGTAGAAGTCGTCGCGCTTTCGGGATCTTGGGGCGGGAGGCATCGGGTCAGGTTCTCCTGGGAGCGCCGCTCGGGCGCGGGATGATCAGGGTCGGTTCCGGAGGTCGGCTGGGTCAGAACGCCCGGTCAGAACGGCAGCTCGTCGATCTCGGTATCGTCGAAGCCGCCGGAGCGGCCGCCACCCGCGGGAGCGCCGGCCCCGGCCGGAACGCCAGCCCCCGCCGGCGCGCCGGCGAAGGTGCCCTCGGGACCCGCCTCGCGCTTGTCGAGCCCGAGGACGGTGTCGGCCGTGATGTCGAGCGAAAGCCGCTTCTGGCCGTCGTTCGCTTCGTATTCGCGGGTCCGGAAGCGGCCGTCGACGAACACCCGACTGCCCTTGCGAAGGTTCTCCGCGGCTCGCTCGCCGCGCTCACCCCAGATGCTGACCCTGAACCAATCGGTGGATTCGATCCACTCGCCGGACTGCTGGTTCTTGGTGGACTGGTTGACCGCGACCGTGAAGCTCGCCACGGGTCGGCCGTTGGGCGTGTACCGCAGCTCGGGATCGCGCCCGAGGTTGCCGATGATCTGGATCTTGCTCAGCGCCATCCTTGGACCCTCTCAGTCGATGGCGGCCGGGGCCGCCTCGCTCTCCGACTCGTCGATCCGCTCGCGACCATCATCCTCTTCTTCCTCGTCCTCCGGGGACGGAAGCATGGTCTCGTCGGTCTCGCCGTCGGGGCCAATATCGCGCATCGCCCGGGCCGGGCGTTCTTGGCGCACGATGAGATGCCGCAGCACCTCCTCGGTGATCATGATGCCGCGCTCGACCTCGGCGATGGCGGTGGTCGGCGCTTCAAAGACGACGATGTGATACGCGCCCTCGCGGTGTCGGTCGATGGCGTAGGCCAGTCGGCGGCGACCCCATGGGGCGACCTTGATGATCTGGCCACCATCGGTCGTGATCTGGCGGGTGATCCGATCGATGATCGTGGAGATGCGGTCGTCCGGGGCGTCCGGACGGAAGACCAGCATGAGCTCGTAGCGGCGCAAGGCCATAACTCCTTCCTATGGGATTGCCCCGCGGCGACGGCGTCGCGCGGAGCAGAAAGGTCAGGCGGCCAAGTCTAGCACGGGCCGCCCTTCCGACCCCCCGCCCGGTCCCCCGCCCGGCCCCCGGCCCGGGCCCCCGCCCGACCGATTGACCCGTGACCGAGCGGCCTGCGAACCCTCTTGTATCCTCTGGCGACGCCCCGGCCGTCTCACCCCCAGGGAGACCCGGTGCCCGACACCCGAATCGTCCTTCTCGGCAACGCCGGCAGCGATGCGCTGATCAAGATTCTCGGCCACGCCGGCCGGGCGGTGACGCGCGTCGAGGACCCCAACCTGCTGGCCGCCGCCGCCACCGACCACGACGTCATCATCCTCGATGTCGTGCCGCCGCCGCGGACGGTCGCCGAGATGTGCCGCGAGCTTCGCGCCGTGCCCGATCTCGCCGAGGTGCCCATCCTCGCGATCACCTCGACGGACGACGTCGAGGAGCGGATCGGCCTCCTCGAGTCCGGCGCCGACGACGTCATGATCCGGCCCATTGACGAGCGCGAGCTCGATGCCCGGATCGAGGCCCTGGACCTGCGCCATCGCCGATCCACGGAGCTCCGGCCGAGCACGATGGTCTCGACAACGCGCCGCCCGGGCCGCCGACTCATCGCGGTGTACTCACCGAAGGGCGGCGTCGGGACGACGACCGTCAGCGTCAACGTCGGACTGGCCATCGCCGCCCGCGATCCCGACGGCGTCGCCATCGTCGACCTGACCGCGATGGGCGGGCATGTCGCGGTCCATCTCGACCTGCAACCGAAGCTGACGATCGCCGACCTCATCCGCGACAGCCAGGGCCTCATCAGCCCCGAGGTTCTCAAGAGCACCTATCTGACGCGACACCAGGGCGGCGTCCTCGTGCTCGCCGGCGCACCCGGCCCGGCGACGTCTCCGTTGATGAGCGGGGAAGACGCGACCCGGATCCTCGAGGGCGTGCTGGCGGCCGTCCCGACGGTGGTCGTCGACCTCGGGTCGCACCTTGACGACCACGTGATTGCATCACTCGAAACGGCCGACGACGTGGTCACGGTCGTGACCCCTGATTTCCCGGCCCTCAAGTCCGTCCAGGCCTTCTTCCAATACCTGATCGAGAGCGGCTCCAAGGCCAGCGAGCCGATCGTGGTCGTCAACGAGATCTACGCGCTGCAGACCCTGACGACGGGCGACATAGAGAACGCCCTTGGGCGCCGCGCCATGGTCCGGATCCCGTATGACCCGCTGCTCTACCTGCGGGCCGCCAACCAGGGAACGCCGGTCTTTGCCGGCGCGCCGACCTCGCAACCGGCCCGGCGCTTCGACCAGCTGACCGCGGTCCTCCTCGGCGAGGACGCACCGAGCCTGCGACCGGAGCCGCGCCGGCGCGGGCTGGCCGGGATCTTCGGCCGGGGCTAGCGGCCGGGGCTAGCCGACGGAGGGTGGTTCCTCTTCGGCACCGTCGTCGGGGGTTCGACTTGGCCCGAAGACCTCGTTCGCTCGGTCCGGATCGTCGGGATGCATGTCGAGCGCCTCGTAGTGGTTGACGAGGAGCTCGTCGATCAGCTCGCGCGAGCCCGGCACGAGGCGTGGCTCGTTCAGGTCTGGACCGATCCAGGCGTAGAGCGACGCAGCGTTCTCCCATTCCTCGAAGAGCACCGCGTCCTCGCTGCCATCGGGTTGAAGCCGCCGCGCGAGCTTCACGTAGACCAACCCTGGCTGCTCGCGCAGCAGCGTTACCTGTCCACGAAACAGGGCGTTGAAAGCGCCGACCTTCCTGGCTCTGACCCGGGCCCTGAGGACGCGAACGATCACTGCGCTGCCGCTCCCTGAATTTCCCACCGCGGGCACGATCCGATATGGGCCGCGGAACACGAACGGCGGCCTGCAAGCGTTGGGACCGCCACCGTCCGAGGTTCTGAACAGTCTGCCAAGAGGGGCGCGCGGGGCCAAGGCCCCAATCTTGCGGGTGCGTTGCAATCGCATGGAAGGCCGCCGACGCAGGCGAGATTCGCAGCTCCAGAGCGATTCGGGACCGAGAATCGGGTAGGGGCCGGGGTTAGCCCAGCCCCTCCCACACCACCGGACATGCGGGTCC
>JBBQFS010000055.1:0-14402 GCA_038322255.1 Candidatus Limnocylindrales bacterium
ATCCAGGTGACCTTGTTCTTGTCGATCAGGCTCTTGAGCCCCGTCCACAGGCGCTTCACGACCTGGTCGCGCCGGGCCGCCATCTGGACGTAGTCGACAACCGGGTCGCCGACGCCGATCCCGAACTCCTTCGCGTGGCGCACGCGCTCGATGAAGGCGGCCGATTCGAGCAGCGCCTTCGTCGGGATGCAGCCGATGTGGAGGCAGGTCCCCCCGATCTTGCCCTGATCCACGAGCGCGACCTTGAGCCCGAGCTGGGCTGCCCTGAAGGCGGCCGAGTAGCCCCCGGTCCCGGCGCCGAGGACGACGAGATCGAAGTCGTTGGAGGAGCCGACGGCCATCGCGGGGATGGTACGGCGCTACCCGGCCGCGCGCACCCCGGAGGCTCGGGCGGGCGTCGCAGCAGCGTCGCGTTCCTTCGAGTCGGCATCCGCGAACGCGGCCGCGCGATAGCGAACCACGTAGGGCATCGCGCCGCGCTCCGCGAAGAAGGCGTCGGCCAGCTCGGCTGCGCGCTGCGCGTCGGGGAAGTGGCCGAGCGCGAGATGCGCATAGGCCAGCCGGAATCGCGCCAGCAGCGTCTCCGCGCCAACTTTCTCCATCAGCTGTTCGGCGGTCGCGGCGGCCGCCCGGCCCGCATCCCAGCGCCGCTCCAGCAACGCCGCAAAGCTCTCGCACATCGCATCGAACGCCACTCGCAGCGGCAGTTCGCCGATGTTCACCACGTCCCAGTGGCGCACGATCGTAGCAAGCGACACGGAGTCGCCGGCCGCCACGGCCGCAAAGAGGGCCGCCTGGAATCCGGTGTCGAACTCGGCGGACTTGTCCCATGAGGTCACCGCCGCCGCGAATGCCTCCTCGAACCGGCCCTGACTGGTGAGGGCATCAGCCCTGAGCACGATGTTCCAGCTCGTGGCCTGCTCGCTGTCGCTGATGGCCGGCGCTGCCAGCACAGCGTCCAAACCCCGTTCGGCTTCCTCGGGATCTCCCCGGTAGGTCTGCCGCCGGGCCTCTTCCGCGTGCAGTCAGTGCACGTAGAAGCTGGGCGCGTCGCCGATCTCCGCCCGCGCCTGTTCGAGGTACGAGTCCCAGCTTCCGAGGCGAAATGCCACATCCAGCGACGCGGCTACGGCATGGAGCACCCACGTCTGCTGTCCATATCGACGCGCCAGGTCGTACACCTCCTGCATGCCTGCCAACCCAGCTGACAGGTTGACCTCCATGAGCATCACCCGCAGGTTGTTACGGGATCGCATCGATGCGGAGAGGTTCGCCTGTGCATCGGCGATCGCGATGCCGCCGCGAAGAAGCGCCTCGGACTCCACCACGCGACCCTCGCGCTGAAGGGCGGTGCCCTTGGTGATGATGGCCTCGAGCAGGACCTTTGGCGTTGCCACCGTCGGCTGCGCAAGCACGCGATCGCACCACGCCACGGCTTCCGGCCGCCCGGCGAGCATCAGGGCGCGAGCAAGCTCCACCTGCGCGGCTGCAACCTCCGAGGAGGGCGGGAGGTCGGCCACTGCGGCGAGATCGGCCTCCAGCATCGCGATCGTAACCTGGTCCCGGTGCTCGGCGAGCTGCACGGAGGCTTCGGCGGCCGCTATGCGGACGACCGCGAGCCTGTCGCCGAGCTGCTCGAACAAGATTCGTGCGGCTCGCGCGTGGTCGTAAGCGCCCAGGAACTGGGCGGCCTCGCCGGCCAGGGGCACGACCCGCTCGTGGAGCGCTGCCTGGTCCCGCTCATCGATCGTGATCGTGAGGGCGTCCTCGATGTACGTGACCGCACCCGCCAGATCATGGAGTGCGGCGGAACGGTCGGCAGCCGCGCGGAGGGCGACGCGTGCCTGCGCCGCGAGGGCATCGGCCTCTGAGCCGGAATGCGCGGCCCGATACGCCGCCAGGTAATGCGTCGCGAGAACACCGGCGATCTCGTCGTCCCCGAGGCTTTCGAAATACCGCGCTGCGGCCACGTGCTTCGTCAGTCGGTCGCGCTTGGCCAGCGACTGGTAGGCGACCTCGCGCACGACACCCTGGACGAACCGGTACTGTCCCCGGTCGGGTGAGCGCGGATCGGTGTCGAGGATCAGCAGCTCGCGCCTGACGAGTCCTTTGGCAAGCTCAGCGACCTCGGCGTCAGGTAGCCGGGAGACACTGATCAATGCCGGCAGCGTGAAGCTGATGCCGAGCACGGAAGCGTCGGTCACGAGACCGCGCTGCTCCGGGGTCAGGGCGTCCAGGCGCGCAGCGATCAGCGCGTGGAGTGTCTCGGGGACCTTGAGCTCCGGGATGTCACCGGTCACGACGTAGTGCCTGCCGTCCGCCTCGAGCACGCCCCGGTCGACGAGCATCCGCAGGGTCTCGACCGCGTAGAGCGGCAGCCCCTCAGCTCGGTCGACGATGCGGCGGACCGCGTCGCTCGGCAGCGTCGGCACCAGACCCAGGAGCAGCCCCTCCATGGCCGTGGTCGGCAGGGGCTCGAGGTGCAGGAGCGTCGCGCTGCGGACGCTGCGGCCCCAGCCCGGCCTGCGGTCGAACAGCTCCGGTCGCGCCTCCGCGAGCACCACGATGGGCGACGTGCGCGCCCAGGCGAGCATGTGCTCGACGAAATCGAGGGTGCCCTGATCGGCCCATTGCAAGTCGAGGAAGACGAGCACCACGGGCGCCTGGGACGCGATTCGTTCGAACAAGGTGCGCCACGCGGCGAAGAGCTCGTCCCGCGTCTCGCTTGGGAGCTGGTCGGAGCCGAGGAGTCCGAGGACACGCGGCTCGATCCAGCGAAGTTCCGCGTCGTCGGACACGAACCGGGCGATCATCGCCCCCACCTTCTCGCGCGCGCCCGTGGCATCGTCCGTGTCGCTGATGCCGGCTCGGCTGCGCAGCATCTCCGCGAGCGCCCAGTAGCTGATCCCCTCGCCATACGACGGCGACCGCCCCTCCTGCCAGAAGACTCCGTCGACGACGCCATCGAGGTATTTCTCCAGCTCCCACAGGAGCCGCGATTTCCCGATGCCTGCCAGCCCGGACACTGTCACCAGCCGCGGCTTGCCCTCGCGCGCCGTCGCATGGAACAGGTCCTTGAGCACCTGCAGCTCGTCGTCACGCCCGAGAAATGGGGGCTCGAGAACTTCCGCGCGGCCCTCACCACCGCGGAGGGCAACCACGCTCACGGCCTCCCACACGTGCACGGGACCGTCCTTGCCCTTGAGCTCCCGCTGGCCCGCGTCCTCGAACGCGATCGCGCGCGACGCGGCGCGGTACGTTGCGTCGCCAACGAGCACTGAGCCCGGCGCCGCGGCGGACTGGAGGCGCGAGGCCGTGTTCACGAGATCGCCTGCGACCATGCCCTGCCCGGCGGCACCGATCGAGACGGCGGCTTCCCCAGTGAGCACTCCTGCGCGCGCCTGGAGGGGCTGGCCCTCCGGGGAGAGGCGCGGCACCGCGGCCACGAGCTCCATCGCCGACCGGACGGCACGTTCCGCGTCGTCTTCGTGGGCGGTCGGCGTGCCCCAGACCGCCATCACCGCGTCGCCAATGAACTTCTCGATCGAGCCGCCGTGGCGGCCCATGATGTCCCGGGCAGTCTCGTAGTAGCTCGTCAGGAGCTCCCTGGTGTCCTCCGCGTCGCGAGCCTCGGAGGCGGACGTGAAGCCGACGAGATCCACGAAGACGACGGAGACGAGGCGCCGTTCGGCGACTGGTGCGACGGGCGTCGGCGAGGGAGCGAAGGCTGCAGCGCGACTGCCGGGGTCTGTACCTGCCACGCCCGGCGGTGCGGCCGTGCCAGATCCCAACGTCGTCCCGCACTCGCCGCAGAAGCGCGCGCCGCCGGGGTTGACGGTGGCGCACGACGGGCAGGCCTGCGAGAGCCGGTTGCCGCATTGGATGCAGAACTTCCGGCCGTCGTCATTCTCGGTGGCGCACGCGGGACAGGCGATCACGAGTGGAGGATACGGCTCGGCCGTGGCGAGAGCACCCATGCGTGATGCTCGATGTATCCTCGGCGGCGGTGCGTCCCTTCCGGTCCGCCGCAGCCGCGCGTCGCAACGATGAGCGCGCGCCCGCGACACCCTGATGGTCGAGTCCCTGCTGCTGCGGGCCGTGCTCGTCGTGCTGGGCTACCTCGCCGGCTCGATTCCGGTCGGCGTGCTGGTCGCACGGGCGAGCGGTGGTCCCGATCCCCGATCCGTCGGTTCCGGGCGGACCGGCGGCACGAACGCCTTGCGCGCGCTCGGTCGGAAGTGGGCGGCAGTGGTCGTCGGCGGCGACCTTGCGAAGGGAGCCTTGCCCGTCCTCGTCACCCGCCTCGTGACCAACGGCGATTCGACGGCCGAGGTCCTCGTGGCTGCGGCAGCGGTTGCGGGCTCGGTCTGGTCGATCTTCCTCAACTTCCAGGGCGGCCGCGGGGTCGGCGCAGGCGTCGGGACGATGCTCGTGATCCAGCCAGTCGCCGTTCTCCTCGCGGCGCCGGTGTTCTTCCTCGTCATCCTCGCGACGCGCTACGTGTCCCTCGGCTCCCTGCTCGGCTCCGCGGCGATGTTCCCGGCCATGCTCCTGATCTGGGCCGTCGCCTCGGGCTGGGTCCCGCCGGCCTACCTCGCCTGGGCCGCCGTCGGGCCGGTCCTGATCTGGCTGGCCCACGCCGACAACATCGATCGCCTGATCCACGGCAAGGAGCGCAAGTTCGACCTGAACCTCCTTGCCGACGGTCGCCGCCGCCAAGGCGGCGCCTGACCGACCATTCGGCCGGCCTGGTGTCCATCCCGGTCCGGCCGGCCGAGAATCGAACGACCCAGGAAGGCTGACTTCCCGGGTCGTGGTTCTGGCTCTGGTTCCGCAGGTCTCAGTGCAACCTGCGTGCCGAGAGGAGTGCTAAATGGTGTGAGGCTCGACTAGCCCCGCATCGTGCGGAAACAGTCGGAGCAGTAGACGGGCTTGCCGCTCGTCGGGCGGAACGGGACCTTCGCCTCGTTGCCGCAGTTGGAACAGGTGGCGCTGAACATCTCGCGGGGACCGCGGTCGTAACCGCCGCCGCCACCGCCGGAGCTGTAGCCACCGCCTGAGCTGTAGCCACCGCCGCCGCCGTAGCTGCCGGCACCGGCACCGGAATCGCCGTAGCCCGACGAGTAGCCGGCGCCACTCGATTGGCGGGCGGCCTTGCGGGCGGCTCGGTCAGTCGGACAACGACGCGGCTCGGTGAAGCCACGCTGGGCGTAGAAATCCTGCTCGGATGCGGTGAACACGAACTGCTGTCCGCAATCCGCACACGTCAGGGTCTTGTCGCTGTACAAAAGAACTCCTCTCGGTTCGACCATCCGCGATTCCCCGCTCGGGTCTCGCGTCAGCCGTGAGAGGAGTCCGGTTTCGAGGTGGTCTACGCGCTATGCAGTCACGGCCGCGCCGTGACAATTGGGCGAAACGCAGGATAAGTCATTCTCAGAAACCTGCCTAGCCCTGAAATGGAGCGGTGGCAGGGACGCCCTCGCCAGCCCACGCAGGCCACGTTGTCGGCGGCGGGCACGGACACAGCGAGGCACAGTCCTCTGTGTGGCGAGCGCAGTAGGCCCTACGCCGGTTCGACCCAGCCTCGCGATCGTTCGACCGCGCGATGCCAGCTGCGGAGCATCGACCGGCGCCGGTCCGCAGCCATTGACGGCTCGAAGCGTCGATCGAGGGCCCAGTTCGATTGGATGTCGTCGAGCCCGTCCCAGTAGCCGATCGCAAGACCCGCGAGGTAGGCCGCACCCAGGGCGGTCGTCTCGGCCACGACCGGGCGTTCGACCGGCACGTCGCAGATGTCGGCCTGGAGCTGCAGCAGCAGATCGTCCCCCGCGGCGCCGCCGTCGACCCGCAGGGCGCTGAGCCGCTCGCCCGAGTCCGTGGCCATCGCCTCGAGGACATCGCTGACCTGGAACGCAATGGATTCGAGAGTGGCGCGGGCGATCTCCGCGAGTCCCGTCCCGCGGGTGAGCCCGACGATCGTGCCGCGCGCATTTGGATCCCAGTACGGCGCACCGAGGCCGGTGAAGGCGGGCACGAGGTACACCCCGCCCGTGTCGTCGACGCTCGCGGCGAGCGCCTCGACATCCTCGGACCGCTCGATCGCCTGGAGCCCGTCGCGCAGCCACTGGACGGCGGAGCCGGCCGAGAAGACCGAGCCCTCGAGGGCATACGTCACAGGCCCGCCGGCTTCGAGCTGCCAGCCGACCGTCGTCAGCAGGCCGTTGGCGGAGCTCCGGGGCGCCTCGCCGGTGTTGAGGAGCAGGAATGCGCCGGTGCCGTAGGTGTTCTTCGCCTGGCCAGGCCGGAAGCAGGCCTGGCCGAACGTGGCGGCCTGCTGGTCCCCGGCGAGCGCCGCGATCGGGATCCGCCGCCCGAAGAGCTGTGGATCGGTCTCACCGAAGAGCCCGGAGGTCGGGCGGACCGCGGGCATGACTGCCGCTGGGACGCCGACGAGGTCCAGGAGCTCCTGGTCCCAGCGAAGGCGGTGGATGTCGAAGAGGAGCGTCCGGCTGGCGTTCGAGACATCGGTCGCGTGGACGCGCCCGGCGGTCAGGCGCCAGAGCAGGAAGGCGTCGACCGTGCCGAAGGCGAGCTCGCCCTTCTCGGCACGGGAGCGAGCGCCGGGTACGGCGTCGAGGATGTGCGCGATCTTTGGGCCGGAGAAATACGCGTCGAGCGGCAGGCCCGTGCGTGACCGGAACAGGGCTTCGTGACCGCCTGCACGCAAGCGCTCCGACGCGGCGGCCGTGATGCGGCTCTGCCAGACGATCGCATCGGCGATCGGCGCGCCGGTCGATCGATCCCAGACGATGGTCGTCTCGCGCTGGTTGGCCACCCCGATCGCGGCGATCCGGTTCGCGCCGCCCACCTCGCGAACGACATCCTGGGCGGCCGCGAGCTGGCTCGACCAGATCGCCTCGGGGTCGTGGGTGACGTGGCCTGGCGACGGAAACCTCTGCTCGAACGGCCGTTGCGCGCTGGCGACGGGCCGGCCGTCGCGCCCGAAGGCGATCGCGCGCGAGGACGTCGTGCCCTGGTCCAGGGCCAAGATCAGCGGCTCGTCGCCCACGGCAGGCCGTACTCCCGTTGGGCCGATTCGAGGTAGCGAGCGACCTCCGTCGCCTGACGGGTTTCGTCCCACCCCAGCTCGGCGCCGAGCACGGCGGCGACCCGAGGCGCGATGGACGCCCCGCGGTCGGGCAGCTCCTGGGCGAGGCGCATCCGGCGGGCGAGGATGTCGTCGATCGAGAGCGCGAGCTCGTGGCGCGCCGCCCAGGCGACCTCGGCCTGGAGGTGGTCGACGCCCTCGCCAAGCGGCAGCGCGAGGTCGAGCTCGTGGGCGAGGGTCATCACTGCCGGCGCCTCGCGCCCGTAGCGGTCGGCGAGCCGGCGAGCGACGCGGGCGGGCCACGTTGCGCGAGTCTGGCCACGCGCCGCGGCATCGTCGCGCAGGGAGGGCTCGAGGCTTGCCGCGACCTGGTCGAGCTCGCTCCGGGGCGCCGCGCCGACCAGCGGCAGGTCGGCCGTCTTGGACTTTCGACGCCGCGCCTCGGTCCGTCCGAGCGAGACGTCGACGACATCGCGGGCCATCACCCGGTAGGTCGTGTACTTGCCTCCCGAGATCCTCACCAGCCCGCTCGCGTCGGCGGCGACGCGATGCTCGCGCGAAGCCTTGACCGTCGAGCCGCCCGGGTCGCCGACGAGCGGCCGCATCCCGGCGTAGGTCCCGACGATGTCGCCGCGCGTCAAGTCAACGTCGATCTGGTGGTTGACCGTGTCGAGGAGCTCGTCGACGTCATCCTCGGGTGCCGAGACGCCGTCTGGTGGGCGCCGGTCCGGGTGGTCCGTCGTACCGATGATCCAGTGGCCGGGCCACGGAATGATGAACACGACCCGACCGGGGGTCCGCAATGTGAGACCGCCCTGGGCCGGCAAGCGGTCGCGGCGTATCACGATGTGGGACCCGCGGCTCGGCACAAAGCGGTCGCCTCCCTCGATCGTCGCGAATCTCGCCTCCGGATCGGCGGCCCAGACTCCTGTCGCGTCGATCACCCGTTCGGCCCGGATCTCGAACCGGTTGTCGCCCACGACGTCCCGCACCGTGGCGCCGATGAGCCGCTCGCCGTCGAGCAAGGGGGCCTCGGCGTGCACCCGGGTCGCAGCCACGGCGCCGCGGGCGAGCGCCGTCCGGAGCACTGCCATCGCCAGCCGCGCGTCGTCCTCGACACCGTCGTGGTAGATGATCCCGCCCGTGAGCCCGCGTCGCCGCAGGTCCGGGGCGTACTCGATCGCGCTCGACGGCCGAAGGTGCCTGGAGAACCCGCCGTCGCGTCGCGCCCCAAGAAGGTCGTAGAGGAAGATGCCGCTGCCGAAGAACGCCTGGTGGAAGAGCGGGATCCCGTAGATCGGGAAGAGGAATGGCTCGAGCGTCACGAGGTGCGGCGCCAGCCGCAGGAGGCGAGCTCGCTCCTGGAGTGCCTCGTGGACCAGCCCGAAATGCATCTGCTCGAGGTAGCGCAGCCCGCCGTGAATGAGCCGCGAGCTACGTCCTGAGGTCCCCGACGCGATGTCCCGTTGCTCGACGAGCGCCGCTCTGAGGCCCCGGCTCGTCGCGTCGAGAAGGGCTCCGACGCCGACGATCCCGCCGCCCACGATCAGGACGTCGAAGCGTTCCCCGGCCAGCGCCTCGAGGGCGTCCCTGCGCCACGGCGGGTTGGCGCTCGCGCTCGTCCCATTCCCCCTGGCCCCCCCCGCACTCCCCTCCGAGGTGGCCACGTCAGGGCTCCGGCGGCCTTCGCGTCGCGATTCGCCACAGCAGGAGCCCGGTGCCGATCACGAGGATCGCGATCAGCAATGGCGTGTGAAAGATCACCCGCTGGGCGTCGGTCGGGAGGACGGAGGTTAGAATCGCCGCTCCGAGCACGACCCCGACGGCAACGGCCGCGACCAGCAGCACCTGCCGCCAGCCGATGGCCCGCGCGTCGCTAGCCACGATCTGCCTGTCTCGGAATCCCGATCGGGGCCACGAGGACTTTGCCGGCGAGCCGGGCACCGCGCTTCGTCAGCAGGCCAGTCTTGGGTCGATGGAAGGTCACCGTCAGGTCCGCTCGCACGACCGGATCCGACGCGTCGCCCGAGGTGAGGTCGACCGCGGTCGGCGTGTCGACGGCGACGATCGGGACCTTCGCCGCCCGGGCCCGAAGGATGACCTCGACAGCCGACTTGATCGGATCGCGCAGCTCGCCGTGGACGCCGCTGCCGAGGAGAGCATCGACCACGATCGACGCTCGATCGGCGTCCCGCATGAGGACGCGAAGGTCGGCCGCCGATGCGGCCTGGATGCGGGTCACCCGCGGCTCACGATCTAGCCGGTCCCAGTTCCGGCCGGCGTCGGGGGTCGATGGCCGGGCCGACGTCGACACGAGCACCGCGGCGACCTCCGCGCCCGCCCGAGCGAGGTATCGCGCCGCCACGAAGCCGTCGCCGCCGTTGTTGCCGGGACCCGACAGCATCAGGATCGGGCCTTTGCCCCAGCGATCCGTCGCCTCGGCGATCGCCTTGACCGCCGCCGCCACCGCAGCTCCGGCGTGTTCCATGAGGCGCTGGCCGGGCACGCCGAGGGCCTGGGCGCGCTTGTCCGCGCCGGTCATCCCTTCCGAGCCAAATGGGGCCCGTGCCGCGGCGGCGGCCCAGCGACGTCGCAACGCGCGCAGGTCGAGGTCGAAGAGATCGGCGTCGTCCGCCGGCAATATGTCGATCGATTCAGCCGCAGCCGAGGTGGGCGTCATGGTCACCGCCGAAGCGTAGCCGAGCCGCTCAGGGCCGGGAACTAGACTTCGTGCGTGGATCGATCCGGCACGTTGCTCTACGACGCCGACTGCGGCATCTGCATCGCAACGGCGACCTGGCTGGCCGAGCGGGTCCACGCGCGGGCACTTGGCCTGCTCGCACTGCAGCAGGTCGAGGCCGATCCGCGGATCGCCGAAATGGTCGAGGGCCGGGCGCTGGGCGAGCGCCTGCACTTCGTCCGATCCGATGGCGCCGTCCTCACCGGCGCGCGCGCCGCCCTTGCCGCCGGGCGCCTCGTTCCGGGCTGGCGCGTCCTCGCGATCCTGGCCGATCACGGGCTCGGCCATCGGGTCCTCGAGCCGCTGTACCGCCAGATCGCTTCGCACCGCCGGCGCATCGGCCGGCTCCTGGGGCTCCCGGCCGAATGCCCGCTGCCTGTCCGGGCACAGGACCCCACCTGAGGTTCAGTCCGCGGGTGCCGTTTGGCTCTGGCGCGCCCGTCGATCGGTTGCGATGCTGAGGACGCGGGTGATGAGGCCCGGACAAGGGAGTGAAGCATGACGTTCAACATCGACATCGTCGCAGCGACGAAGGCAAACGCATTCTTCCGACAGGTTCTCTCGACCGGGCCGAACGCCCAGGTCGTCGTGATGAGCATTCCGCCCGGAGGCGAGATCGGCGAAGAGGTCCACGAGCATGTGGATCAGATCCTCGCGTTCGTGTCCGGCGGAGGCGTCGCGATCCTGGAGGGCGTGGAGAGCTCGGTCGGCCCCGACCGGCTGGTGCACGTTCCAGCGGGACTGCGCCACAACGTCGTGAACCGCGGGTCGGACGACCTTCGGCTCTACACGGTGTACGCGCCACCACAGCACGCCCATGGCACGATCCACAGGACCAAGGCCGAGGCCAACGCGGACGAAGCCGACCACTTCATTGGGATGAAGGCCTAGCGCTCGACACCCGAGCCTGGCGGACGACGGTCACGCGGGGCCAAGCCGCGCACGCCCCTCGTCGAGGTCGATCAGGCCTTCGGTCGAGAGGCGCGCCAGGGACGCCCGCACCGCGTTGCGATCGTGCGTGCCCATCGGTTCGTCGAAGGTGATCCAGTCGCCATCTGGCGCGTCGCGGAGGCGATCGAGGATCCGGCCGCGAAGCCAGCGGGTCGTCAACGGAAAGGCTGTGGCTGGCGCCCTGGGACGAGCGGGCACGGCCGAGCGCCTGGGACCAGCTCCAGCGGCCTGGGCGGCATACCCGCACGAGGCGCGGAGCGGGCACGCACCGCAGCGCGGATCGCGCGCGCGGCAGAACGCCGCGCCGATGTCCATCAAGGCGTGGGTCCATGCAGCCGCCTGTTCTACAGGGACCACCGCGTCCGCGGCGCGCTGGAGTGAGGCGGGCTTCGCCGTCGCGTCGATCAGCGCCCGACCGAGGACGCGCCGGATGTTCGTGTCGAGCGGGGCGACCGGGCGCCCAAAGGCGATCGCCAGGACCGCGCGGGCGGTGTACGGGCCGATGCCCGGCAGTCGAACCAGCGCCTCGAGGTCGTCAGGCACCAGGCCGTCGTGCTCGACCACGATCGCGATCGCCGCCCCTCGGAGGGCCAGGGCCCTGCGGTTGTAGCCGAGGCCGCGCCAGGCGCGGATGACGCTCGCGGGCGAGGCCGCCGCCAGCGAGACCGGCGTCGGGAACTGGGCCATGAAGCGCGCCCAGGCCTCGGCGGCGCGGGCTGCCTGGGTCTGCTGGGCCATGATCTCGGAGACGAGGATCGCCCATGGGTCGCACGTCCGTCGGAAGGCCAGGTCGCGGCCGTTGGCGGCAAACCAGTCCAGGACGACCGACTGCATCTCGGCGCGCGGCGCCGGCTCGAAGCCGATCGGAGGCGGCGCGGTGGCGGCCGGGAGTTGCGCGATGGCTTGGGTCACTTCCCTACGATAGGTCGGTGAGATTCGGCGCGGCGTTCTGGATCCAGCGGACGGACTGGCCGGCCCTCCGCGACGCCTGCCTGGCGGCCGAGCGCGGGGGCTTCGACACCCTCTGGCTGGACGACCACCTGCTGTCCGACGAGGGCGACTGGCGCGCCCCAAAGCTCGAGGGCTGGTCGACCCTCGCCGCGGTGGCGGCAGTCACTACGAAGGCCCGGCTCGGCCTGCTGGTTGCCGCGAACACGTTTCGCAACCCGGGGCTCACGACGAAGCTGGCAACGACGCTCGACCACCTCTCTGATGGCCGATTCATCCTCGGCATTGGGGGCGGATGGTTCGAGCGTGAGCACGAGGCCTTCGGGCTGGACTTCGGGTCGGGCTTCGGCGAGCGGCTTGACCGTCTCGAGGAATCGGTCGGACTGATCGAGCGACTGCTCGCGGGCGAGCGAGTCACGCATTCCGGCCGCTTCTACTCGATGGTCGACGCGCTCTGCGAGCCGCGACCGATCCAGGCGCGGCTGCCGATCCTGATCGGCGGATCGGGCCGCGAGAAGACGCTGCGGACGACCGCGCGTCACGCCGATTTCTGGAACGGCTATGGCGAGCCGGATCGAATCGCCGAGATCTCGGGGGTGCTGCGCGAGCGTTGTGCCGAGATCGGCCGACCGTTCGAGGCGATCGATCGAACGGTGACGATGGAAGTGGTGATTCGCGCCTCCGAATCCGAGGCGCAGCGCGACCACGCCGTCCTCGAGGAGCGGCATGGCATCCGCGATCGCGTCCGCGCGAGCACCACCAAGAGCGGCTTCAACGCCGGCGGCCCACCCGAGACCATCGCCGAATATGTGCGTCAATTCGAGGCCATCGGCATCGCCGAGGTCATCTGGGTCTTCCGCAACCCCTTCGACCTCGAGACGATGAGCCGCCTCGCGGAGGCCCGGGCGGCGCTTCGAGCCGGCGATTGAGCCGCCTGTTCGCCTGAGGCCGGGGTATGGTCCGCGCCTTCGCCCCCTTCGTGAGGCTGCCCCCGTGCCCGCCGTTTCACTCGCCGTGCTTCTGACCGCGTGGCGAGAGGCCGATCGCAAATGGGAGCGCCGAGGGTCGCCCGATGAAGTGCGCGCGGCGGCCGTGGAGGTCGCCAGGGCGTATGTCGACTACCAGTCAGCGGCCCTCCCGGAGGGCACCCGCGAGTTCATCATGGTGGCCGATGGTGACCAGGGCTACGTCGCGGTGACGACGGGTGTAACCAGGGTGCTGGGATACGAGCCACATGACCTGGTCGGCCGCCGAATCGAGGACGTTGCAGCCCCGGAGCTACGCTCAGGCGCGCCCAAACAGTGGGAGGCGTTCCTCGTCGACGGCCGGCAGGATGGCCGGTTCAGGCTCCGGGCAAAGGACGGCAGCGACGTGGCGCTCCGCTACCAGGCTCGGGCCCACTACCCGGTAGCCGGGTTCCACCTATCCCGGCTGTGGCCCGATGACGCCTCGGATCCGAACCTGACGGCAGCGCGGGAATCCCCCGCCGCGAGCCGATAGGGCCGCCCGAGCCGTCAGACCCGCAGCATCACGTGCTTGAGGACCGTGTAGTCCTCGACCGCGTACATCGACTGGTCCTTGCCGTAGCCGGATTCCTTGAAGCCGCCGTGGGGCATCTCGGAGACCAGCGTGAAGTGGTCGTTGATCCAGACGGTCCCGAATTGGATTGCCTTGGCCACCCGCAGCGCGCGCCCGATGTCGCGCGTCCAGACCGATGCCGCGAGCCCGAAGCGGACGTCGTTCGCCCATTTGATGGCCTGCTCCTCGTCGGCGAAGCGCTGGACCGTGACGACGGGCCCGAAGACCTCGTCCTGGACGACCTCGCTCCGCTGGTCCGGGCCTGCGATCACGGTCGGCTCGTAGTACGTCGGACCCTGCTCGCCGCGGTTGCCGCCGACGACGACCTCCGAGCCCTTGCGCGCTCGATCGACCATCCCGGCCACCCGATCGACCTGGCCTTTCGAGATCAATGAGCCCATCTCGAGCTCGGCGCCCGTCGAAGGGTCGCCCCACTTCATGTCCTTGACCTGGTCCGCGAGCTTCGAGACGAAGGAGTCGAACACCTTCGGCCCGGTGATGACCCGGCACGCAGCGGTGCAGTCCTGGCCCGAGTTCCAGTAGCTCGCGAAACGCAAGGTCTCAGCGGCCAGGTCGAGGTCCGCGTCGTCGAAGATCAGGACCGGGGCCTTGCCGCCGAGCTCCAGGTGCAGGCGCTTGACGTGGTCCGCCGCGACCTTGGCGATCTTCTTGCCGGTGTCGGTGTCGCCGGTCAATGAGATCATGCCGACCTTGGGGTGCGCGACCATCGCCGGCCCGATGGCATCCCCGGTGCCGATGATGACGTTGAGCACGCCCGGCGGAAGGATGTCGGCGGCGAGCTCGGCGAGCTTGATCGCGGTCAATGGCGTGCGGGCCGAAGGCTTGAGGACCACGGTGTTCCCGGCGGCGAGCGCCGGCCCGATCTTCCAGCCGGCCATCATCAGCGGGTAGTTCCAGGGCACGATCGAGGCGACCACCCCGACCGGCTCGCGCCGGACGAACGAGGTTCGTCCGGCCACGTATTCGTTGACCGCCTTGCCCTCCATGTTCCTCGCTGCTCCGGCGAAGAAGCGCAGGTTGTCGGCGACGACCGGGATGTCGATCGCGGCGACGTTG
>JBBQFS010000056.1:0-14367 GCA_038322255.1 Candidatus Limnocylindrales bacterium
GTCTTCTTCACGATCTTCCGGCCCACGACCGCGGGCGACGCCCATGCCTACTGGGCGGTCGATCTCGCCAATCCCTACACCCGCCCGGTGGCGACGACCGACGCCTTCACCTACACCCCGCCGGTGGCGCTGTTCTTCGCCGTGCTCGGCAAGCTTCCGTTCGAGGTCTTCCAGGCCGGCTGGACGCTCCTGATCGGCTTCGCGCTGCTGTGGCTGACCGGGCCGTGGGCGCTGGCGTTCCTCGTCGTGCCGGTCGTCGCCTCCGACCTGTACCTCGGCAACATCCACGTCCTCCTCGCGGCGGCGGTCGTCGGATCGCTGCGCCGGCCCGGGCTCTGGGCCATCCCGCTGCTCACGAAGCCCACCGTGGGCGTTGGGCTCCTGTGGTTCGTCGTGCGCGGGGAATGGCGTCGGCTTGCCATCGCGCTCGGTGTGACCGCCGCGCTTGCCGCGGCGGCGTACGTGCTCGTGCCGAACCTCTGGCGGCAATGGATCGACTACGTCCTCGCCACGGGCGTCTCGCCCAACCTCGGGAACGCCTACGCGCTCGCGATCCCGCTCCTGGTCCGCCTGCCCGCCGCCGCCCTGCTGGTGACCTGGGGCGCCCGCACGAACCGCCCCTGGACACTGCCGATGGCGGCGATGCTGGGGCTGCCCGTCCTGTGGCTCGTCGGCCTGGCTATGCTCGCCGGCGCCTTCGCCCTCTCCACCTGGGGTCCCCTCCGCGACCGTGCCGGGGCGTGGATGGCCAGCCGAGGCTGAGACCGTCGGAGAATCGACGAACGCCGGCACCCCGAGCGCCGGCGTTCGTCTGCCCCTGGACCGAGGGCGTGGAGGTCACCCCCGGATCAGCTGATGTATGCGGTTAGTAGCCGTCCGACCCACGGACCTGCCGGAGTCGAGGCGCCATCGGTCGAATCTCGGTTGCGACGCGGCTGCCGCCCGCGACCAGGGATGGTCGCGGCACGATCGGGCCGTTCGGCACGGACGACAGCTGGCGGCTGTCGGCCCGATTGGAGTCGACCCGCTGGAGGTGGCTCGCATCGTGATTGCTGTTGCTCCCGACGCGGCGCATGCGAACAGCGAGGTAGTACTCCATGACCTGGCGCACCTGGGGCTCGTTGAGGGCCTCGTCAGCGCGCAACGCGTATTCGACCCGGGCAGTCGGGTTCTGGACGCCGCCGCCGATCAGGCCGAGGTACTGCGGACCGTCGTCGTTCTCCCCGAGCTCGCGCAGGCCCCGGGCAAGCTTCGTTGCGGTTCCGAGCGACGGCATCCGGTCGCCGCGGACGAGTCGTGAGATCGTCGAGTGGTCGACGCCCGACTGCTGGGCGAGCTGCCGCTGCGACATCTTCTTTGCCTTCAACTGGGCACGGAGCCACTCGTTGAACGCACGGCCGTTCGTCCGGGTCATGCTCGGAATATTCGAGTTCAGGGGATTCCGACCATATCCCCCGTTCGTTCATGACCCCGTCGCCAGATGGCGACGCGAAATGGCAACCGCGTGGGCGGTCCGGTCGGGTTCCGTGGAGATCGGTGCGGAACGCTGATATCGGCAGACCGGGGGCGCCACGAGTGAAGCGCACCAGAAGCTAGGCGGGTGCGACCGCCTCGACGCCCCTGCCCCGCCGCTTGGGCGAGATCGCGTAGGCGATGGAGCCCAGGATGATGATCGACAGCACGCTGATCGCGCGGTCGACGAGGGTGATCGCGAGCGCGTCGGTCTGCGAGACGCCGTAGACGATCGTCAGCAGCCCGACGACGCCGCTCTCGACGAAGCCGATACCCGCCGGCGTGAGCGGCACGGCGGTGAGCAGCGACGCCGACAGCGCCACGAAGAACGCGCCGCTGATTCCCAGATGCACCCCGGGCAGGCCAAGGGCCTCGACCACCAGGTACAGGCGCATCGCTTCCGTCCCCCAGATGAGCCCCGTCACGATGACGAGCCGGGGCAGGGCGCGGAGTCCGATCGAGGCGAAGACGCCCTCCTCGAACCGGTCGTAGAACTCGAGGACGCGGTGCGGCAGCGGGAGTCGAGTGAGCATCCGCCGGCCGAAGTTGCGGAGCGTCAGCAGGCCCGCGGCCAGCAGGAGGACGAAGACCACGCCGATCGCGAAGACGATCTGGACGTCGGACGGCAGGCCGCTCCGGAACGACACGTACCCGGCCGCGAGCCCCAGCGCGACAATCGCGAACAGGTCCAGGACCCGCTCGATGAACACCGTGCCGAAGGTCCGCGACAGCGAGACCGTGCTGTTGATCTTGAGGAGGTACGCCCGATAGACGTCGCCGAGCTTGGCGGGCACGAGGCAGTTCACGAGCCACGACAGGAAGATGATCTCGACGGCATCGCGGATCTTGAGCACAAATCCGCTCTGGCGAAGGAGCCACGTCCAGCGCAGGCCGCGCAGCGGGAAGCCGAGGTAGAAGATTCCGAACGCCGCGAGCAGCAGCAGCGGGTTCGCGCCGAGGATCTTGTCGGGCAGCTCCTCCAGCTTGAAGCCCGGCAGGCTCCGAACGAAGAGGAACAGCAGCACGATGGGCAGGACCAGCGAGATGATCGTCCGCGGCTGCCGGAGCCGGCGCGCGAGCGAGAGTTGATCGGGCTGGACCTCCTCCTCGCCCGCCTCCTCGGGCGGGATCGCGAGCGGATCGTCGGAGGTCATCGAGTCGCCACGGGCGCTCGAACGCGGCCACGGCCGCGAGCCCGCTGGATGAGCTTTGCCGCGGGCCCGAGCAGACGGACATAGGCCGAGGCCCGCCCTGTCACGAGCTCCATTGGACCCGCGAGGGCAGCCCGGAGACCGGGAGCTGTCGAGGGGTCGCCGGCGAGGATAGTGGACGCGATCCCGATCTCGAGGGTCGTGTGGGCGTCGGATACGGCCACGCCGGGAATCCCGAGCCGCGTCGCGAGCTCGGCCGCCCGAGCGTTGCCATCGCCGATCATGAGACGCGCGTTCCAGACCTCGATCCAGTCGAGCTCCGCGGCAAGCGCTTCGAAGGCGGCCGCCTCGCCCCGCCCGACCGAGCCCCGGAAGCGATCGAACGGATGGGCGGCGCCGACCAGCCCACCCTGCTCGCGGACCGCGGCAACCGCCTCGGCCGGCGACAGCCCGGGCGGAATCCACTCGTCCAGGAACAACCCGATGAGGTCGCCCGCCGCGGTCCGGATCTCCTGACCGACGAGGACCATGAGGCCCAGAGTCTCGGAGGCGGCGCGCTGACGCGCCTCGAGCGCGCCTTCGATCCGGTCGTGGTCGGTGATGGCCAGGTGGGTCAGCCCGCGCGAAGCGGCGGCGCGCACAACGGCGGCGGGACTCGCGAGCGAATCGAAGCTCGCGGACGTGTGGCAGTGGAGGTCGACGAACGCCCGCGTTCCCGACGTGCGAGCGGCGCCGTCCTCCGCGATCCCCGGGCCTTCCAGCCTCACCGCCAGGCCGCCACGGCCCCTAGATGCTCTGGACCAGCGACTTCTTGAAGAAGTCGTAGTGCTTCAGCGCCTCGCCCGTGCCCAGGGCGACGCAGTCGAGCGCATTCTCAGCTACGTGGCAGGGCACGCCGGTCACCTGGGTCAGGAGCTTGTCGATGTTGCGCAGGAGCGCGCCGCCGCCGGACATGACCATGCCCTTGTCGATGATGTCCGACGAAAGCTCGGGCGGGGTCTGCTCGAGGACGTGCCGGACTGCGGCGACGAGCTGCTGGAGCGACAGCTCGATGGACTCCATGATCTCCGACGACGTGATCGGGATCGTCCGTGGCAGGCCGGCAATGAGGTCGCGCCCGCGGACCTCCATCGAGAGCTCTCGCTCGAGCGGCAACGCGGTCCCGATCGTGATCTTGACCTCCTCCGCGGTTCGCTCCCCGATCATGAGGTTGTACTTCTTGCGGATGTAGGTGGCGATCGATTCGTCGATCCGGTTGCCGCCCACGCGCAGCGAGGTCGAGACGACGATCCCGCCCAGCGCGATCACCGCGACCTCGCTCGTGCCGCCGCCGATGTCGATGACCATGTTCCCGGATGGCCCCGAGATCGGGACGTTGGCCCCGATCGCCGCCGCGAGCGGCTCCTCGATCAGGTGGGCCTCGCGAGCCCCGGCCTTGAGGGCGGCGTCCTTGACGGCGCGCTTCTCGACCGAGGTGACCCCGGCCGGCACCGAGATCATCACCGCGGGCCCGCTGAACCGCAGCCGCATCCGGCCCGACATCGCCTTGTTGATGAAGAACCGGAGCATCACCTCGGTGATCACGTAGTCCGCGATGACGCCGTCCTTCATCGGCCGGATGGCGTGAATGTTGCCCGGCGTGCGCCCGATCATCTGGCGGGCATCCTCGCCCACGGCCCGGATCCGACCCTCGTCATCGACCGCGACGACCGACGGCTCCTGGATCACGATCCCCTTGCCCTCCACGTGGACGAGGACATTGGCCGTGCCAAGATCGATGCCGATGTTCATGCGGGCGTGGAGCCCCCCTCCTGGACGCGCTCGATCCTGGCGCCGAGGTCCAGGAACTTTCGCTCGATGTTCTCATACCCGCGGCGCACGTGATGAGCACCGCCGATCGAGGAAGTGCCTTCCGCCGCGAGCCCGGCCAGGATCAGCGACGCCCCGGCGCGGAGGTCGGAGATCTCGACATTGGCGGCGTGCAACTTCGCGGGGCCGTGGACCACGGCCCGCTGGGGACCCTTGATGTCGATGCGCGCGCCCATCTTCTTGAGCTCGCTCGTCCACTCCAACCGATCCTCGAAGATCGCCTCGTGGACGCGCGAGTCGCCGCTGGCCTGGGTCAGCAGGACCGTCGTCGGGGGCTGGATGTCGGTGGCGAGGGCCGGGTAGGGGCCCGTCATCACGTCGACCGGCTTCATGCCGCCCGGCCCGAGCCCGCGGGCGTCGATCTCGATGCGGCCGGGGCGGCACTCGACCGTCAGGCCGGCGTTGCCCATGACCTCGACCAGCGCCTCCATCGTCCCGCAATCGGCGCCCTCGAGCGTCACGTGGCCGCCCGTCACGCCCGCGGCGATCGCGAACGTGCCGGCCTCGATCCGATCGGGCATGACGTCGTGCTCGGCGCCACGAAGCCGGCGCTTGCCCTCGATCTCGATCGTGTCCGCGTACGTGCGCTCGACCTCGGCACCCATCTTCTGGAGGAACGCGATCAGGTCATCGATCTCTGGCTCCTGCGCCGCCGGGCGGATGATGGTGTGGCCGTCGGCCAGGGTCGCGGCGAGCATCGCGTTCTCCGTGCCCATAACCGACACGATCGGGAATCGGATCTCGGTGCCGCGCAGGCGGCCGGGCGCCTTGGCGTAGTAGTAGCCGTAGCGGTACGCGATCTCGGCGCCCATCGCCCGCATCGCGTCGACGTGGAGGTCCACGGGGCGGCGCCCGATCCGGTCGCCACCGGGGTTGCTGATCACGACCTCGCCGAAGCGCGACAGGAGGGGCCCAAGGAGCATGAAGCTGGCGCGCATCTTGGCCGCCGCCTCGAGCGGCACGAACAGCCAGTCGACGTCGCCCGCGGAGACCTCGTAGACGTTCGACTCGGGGTGGTCGACGACGACGCCGAGATCGGCCAGCGTCTCGGCCATCGCCCGGACGTCCTCGATCTCGGGGACGTTGCTGAACCGGCAGCGCTCGCCGGTGAGGGTCGCGGCGGCCAGCATCTTGAGCGCGGCGTTCTTCGCGCCGCTCACCCGGATCGTGCCCTCGAGGGGCGTGCCACCGGTCACGAGATACCGCTCCCGCGGCACCTCAGGGGGCTCGTACTCCCAATGGAACGGCCTGGCGTCAGCCATGGTTCGAGGCTATCCGCGCCTGCGCGGACCCTCACGGTGGCGCCGCTCGGCGACACGGATGCGCAGCAGGGCCGCCTGGAGCGAGGCCCTTGCGGCCGCGAGGTCGGCGCCCTCGTGGGAGCCCGATTCGAGCGTTCGCTCGGCCTCGCGCCGGGCCTCCTGGGCCTTCTCGAGGTCGATCTCCGAGGCCATGTCGGCCGTCTCGGCCATGACCACGACCTTGTCGGGGCGGACCTGGACGAAGCCGCCGACGATCGCGAAGGCCTCTTCCTCGCCGCCCTTGCGGATCCTGAGCTCACCCACGCCGAGCGTCGCAAGCAGCGGCGCGTGGTGCGGCAGCACGCCGAGCTCCCCCTCCGAGCCGGGCAGCTGAACCGAATCGACGGTGTCGCTGTACGCCAGCCGCTCCGGCGTGACGATCTCGAGCAGGAGCGGCATCAGGCGTCGCCTCCCATCAGGAGCCGAGCTTCTCGGCGTTGGCCTTCACGTCATCCAGGGTGCCGGCAAGGAAAAACGCCTGCTCGGGCAGTGTGTCGGTCTTGCCCTCGAGGATGTCCTTGAAGGACGCGACCGTGTCCTTGATCGAGACGTAGGCCCCGGGCCGGCCAGTGAACACCTCGGCAACGAAGAACGGCTGGCTGGCGAAACGCTGCAACCGACGCGCTCGGGCCACCGTCGCCTTGTCCTCCTCGGACAGCTCGTCGATGCCCAAGATCGCGATGATGTCCTGGAGATCGCGATAGCGCTGCAGGACGCGCTGCGTCTCCCGCGCAACGTCGTAGTGCTCCTGGCCGACGACGAGCGGATCGAGGAGTCGCGAAGTCGAGGTCAGCGGATCCACCGCCGGGTAGATGCCGAGTTCGGCGATGTTGCGCTCCAGGCGGATGGTCGAGTCGAGGTGGGCAAAGGTGGTCGCGGGGGCCGGATCGGTGTAGTCGTCGGCCGGCACGAAGACCGCCTGGAGCGAGGTGATCGAGCCTTTCTTCGTCGAGGTGATCCGCTCCTGGAGGGCGGCCATCTCGGTGGCGAGATTCGGCTGGTAGCCGACCGCGGACGGCATCCGCCCGAGCAGCGCCGACACCTCGGCGCCGGCCTGCGTGAAGCGGAAGATGTTGTCGATGAACAGGAGCACGTCGCGCCCTTCCTCGTCGCGGAAGTACTCGGCCATCGTCAGGGCGGTCAGCCCGACGCGGAGGCGGGCTCCGGGTGGCTCGTTCATCTGACCGAAGACGAAGGCGGTCTTGGCGATAACGCCCGACTCGGTCATCTCATGGAGCAGGTCGTTCCCCTCGCGGCTGCGCTCGCCGACGCCCGCGAACACCGAGACACCTGCGTGCTCCTGGGCGACGTTCCGGATGAGCTCCTGGATGATGACCGTCTTGCCCGTGCCGGCGCCGCCGAAGATGGCGCACTTGCCGCCCTTCTTGAACGGACAGATCAGGTCGATGATCTTGAGGCCGGTCTCGAAGACCTCGACCTCGGTCGTCTGGTCATCGAACGCGGGCGGGGATCGATGGATCGACTGCATCGTCTTGGCCTCGACGGCGCCCTTGCCGTCGATGGGCCGCCCAAGGACATCGAACACGCGACCGAGGGTCACGTCGCCAACGGGGACCGTGATCGGGCCGCCCGTGTCGACGACGCGGGTGCCCCGGGCGAGTCCGTCGGTGCTGGTCATCGCGACGGTTCGGACCCAGTTATTGCCCAGGTGCTGGGCGACCTCGCAGACGAGTGGGTCCTCGCCTTTGCGTTCGATCTCGACCGCGTTCAGGATCGCCGGCAGCTGGCCCGCCGGGAATTCGATATCGACCACCGGGCCGGTGATCTGGATCACGTGGCCCTCGACGGCCTTGGCGGCCTTCGAGGCCTTGGGCGGTGCGGCAGTCGGCATGTCGGTCTCGTCCTCCTGAATTCGACTCAGCGCGCCCGCGCGCCGGTCGCAATCTCGATCATTTCGCGCGTGATGTTGGACTGGCGAACCTTGTTGTAGGCCAGCGTCAGGTCGTCGATGAGGTCCTCGGCGTTCTCCGTCGCGTTCTTCATCGCGACCATGCGGCTCGATTCCTCGCTCGCCTTGCCCTCCAGGACGGCGTGGAACAGCCGCGCCGCCACGTAGCGCGGGAGGAGCTGCTCCAGGACGGCGGCCGGGCTGGGCTCGAAGATGAACTGGTTGCCCGGGATGCCCTCCGTGTCCTCGGTCGGCTGGATCGGCAGGAGCTGGTCGAGGATCGGCTTCTGCGACAGCGTCGAGACGAAGCGGCTATAGACGAGGTCGATGCGCGAGTACTCGCCGGTGAGGAAGTCCTCGGTGATCAGCCGCGCAAGTGGCAGCACGTCGGCGAAGGTCGGCTTCTCCCCGAAGCCCGCGAAGTGGGCCTCGATCGGCACGCGCGAGCGGCGCATCGCGTCGCGGCCCTTGCGCCCGACGCTGACGACCGCTAGATCGCCCTTGTGCTCGGTGATCTCACGGGCCACGAACCGGACGATGTTCGTGTTCAGCGGGCCGGCGAGGCCGCGATCGGTCGTGATCAGGATGAGCAGGCGCTTGGTGCCCGTCGGGTCGGCAAGGAGCGGATGGTCCTCGGGCCCCAGCACGGCCGCGACGTCGGCGAGCACTTCGTCGATCTTCTCGCTGTAGGGCCGCGCAGCGAGTGTGGACTCCTGCGCACGCCGGAGCTTCGACGCGGCCACGAACTGCATTGCCCGCGTGATCTGCTTGATGTTCTTCGCCGCGTTGATCCGGCGTCGAATATCCCGGGGGCTAGCCATGGTTCACGCGAGGAAGGTCTTGCGGAACTCGTCGAGGGCTTCGCCAAGGGCCTTCGAGAGCTCGTCGGTCAACGCCTTTGTCGAGGCGAGCTCCTCGAGGATCTTCGGGCGCTCGGCCTCGAGGAAGCGATAGAAGCCGATCTCGAAGTCCTTGACCCGCGGCGTCGGGACGTCGTCGAGCTTGCCGGTCGTGGCCGCGTACAGGATCGCGACCTGCTTCTCGACCGGCAGCGGCTGGTACTGCGGCTGCTTGATGACCTCGGACAACTTCTCGCCCCGGGTGAGCTGGTCGCGGGTCGCCTTGTCGAGGTCGGAGGCGAACTGGGCGAAGGCCGCGAGGGCGCGGTACTGCGCCAGGTCGAGCTTGAGCGGTCCCGCGACCTGCTTCATCGCCTTGGTCTGGGCGGCCGACCCGACGCGGGACACCGAGATGCCGATGTTCAGGGCCGGCCGCTGGCCGGCGTTGAAGAGGTCCGTCTCCAGGAAGATCTGGCCGTCCGTGATCGAGATCACGTTCGTCGGGATGTAGGCCGAGACGTCGCCCGCCTGGGTCTCGATGATCGGCAGCGCGGTGAGCGAGCCGCCGCCGTTCTCTTCGTTGAGGCGCGCGGCGCGCTCCAGGAGCCGGGAGTGGAGGTAGAAGACGTCGCCGGGGTAGGCCTCGCGGCCCGGCGGGCGCCGGAGCAGCAGGGCCATCTCGCGGTACGCCCAGGCGTGCTTCGAGAGGTCGTCGTAGACGCACAGCGCGTCCTTCACGAGTTTCCCGTCGATCTCGACGCCGACCTCCATGACCTCTTCGCCGAAGGTCGCACCGGCATAGGGGGCGAGGTACTGCAGCGGGGCCGGGTCCTCCGCGCCGGCGACGACCACGATCGTGTGCTCCATCGCGCCGTACTTCTCGAGCGTGGCCACGATCTGGGCGACGGTCGAGAGCTTCTGGCCGATCGCCACGTAGATGCAGACGAGCCCCTGGCCCTTCTGGTTGATGATCGTGTCGATCGCGATCGCGGTCTTGCCCGTCTGGCGGTCGCCGATGATCAGCTCGCGCTGGCCGCGCCCGATCGGGATGAGGGCGTCGATGGCCTTGATGCCCGTCTGGACCGGCGTGTCGACCGACTGGCGGACGATGACGCCCGGGGCGATGCGCTCGACCGGACGCGTCTTCGTCGACTCGATCGGGCCCTTGTCGTCGAGCGGCTTGCCGAGCGGGTCGACCACCCGACCGATCAGCGCCTGGCCGACCGGCACCTCGACGACGCGGCCGGTGGTCTTGACCGTGTCGCCTTCCTTGATGGCCGAGGCGTCGCCGAGGATGACCGCGCCGACCGTCTCCTCCTCGAGGTTGAGCGCCAGGCCCATCACCCCATTCGGGAACTCGAGCATCTCCGAGGCGAGGGCGCCCTCGAGGCCGTAGATCTGGGCGATTCCGTCGCCGACCTCGACGACCGTGCCGACGTTGCGCGTCTCGGCGTCGGCATCGAACGTGTCGATCGCGGACTTGATGATGTTGACGATCTCGTCGGACTTGATGGCCATCGGTTCTCCTATCTCGCGCCGGCAACGAGACGCTCGCGGAGCCGCTCGAGGCGGCCCCGGACGCTGGCGTCGTAAAGGGTGTCGCCGACGCGGACCGTGAGCCCGCCGATCAGCGATTCGTCGACCTCGACCCGGAGGTCGACGGTTCGACCGGTCATCTTCGCGACCTTCTCGCGGAGCGCCTCGGTCTCGTTCTCGTTGAGCGGCGCCGCGGCCCTGGCGACGGCCTCGACCACTCCGCGCTCGCGGTTGAGGAGGCGGCGATACTCGGCAGCCACGGCCCCGATCCGGTCGATCTTGCCGCGCTCGACGAGCAGGCCGACGAGCTTGAACACGGGCTCGGGCACGCGCTTCGCGAGCAGGGCGTCGACGACCTCGAGCCGCTGGCCCAGTGGGCGGGCCGGGTTGCGGAGGGCGTTGAGCACCGCGTTGTCGGACACCATCCGGGCGGCGAGAACGAGTCCGTCGCCGTAGGCGTCGAGCGCCTTGTCGCGCGTCGCGAGCTCGAAGGCGGCCTCGGCATAGCGCCGCGCGGCCGTCGAGCCGAGGCTCGACATCAGGCTGTCACCGCTTCGCGCCCGGGGTCGGGTCGGCGAGGAACTCCTCGACGAGCCGGCGCTGGCGCTGGTCGTTCATGGTTTCGTGCACGAGGCGTTCGGCGGCCTTGAGGGCCAGGTCGGCGACCTCGCCCCGCAGCTCGGCAAGGGCCCGCTGCTTCTCAGCCTCGATCTCCTCGGAGGCGCGCGTGCGCATCCGCTCGAGCTCCTCGCGGGTCGCGGCGATGTCCGCGTCGCGGGTCTCCTGGGCGACCTTCTGGGATCGCGCCAGGATCTCGTTGGCCTCGCGCCGCGCCTCCGTGATCGCCGCCACGCGCTCCTGCTCCGCGCTCTCGCGGTCCTTCTTCGCCTGCTCGGCGTCGCGCAGGCCCTGCTCGATCCGCTCCCGGCGGTCGCCGAGCATCTTCGCGACGGGCTTGAACGCGAAGGTCCACATGAGCACGAGGAACACGACGAAGTTCGCGGCCGCGATGACCACCTGGAAGAGGTTGATCTGGAACAACGGCCCGGTCTCTGCGGTCAGGCGGACGGCCTCGCTCCCCGCGGCGGAGACAAGGCCCAAGAGCACCACGATCGGCTATTCCGTTTCCGCTCGGCTACTTGATGAAGATGGCGAGCAGGCCGACGACGATCGCGAGGACGCCGAGGCCTTCCGCGAAGGCCGCGAGGATGATCGCGATGCCGCGGATCTGGCCGGCTGCGTCAGGATTTCGGCCGATCGCGGTGGCCGAGAGGCCGGCCAGGATGCCGATGCCGATGCCGGGGCCGATGACCCCGAGAGCAGCCAGTCCGGCGCCGATGTGCTCCATTCGAGACTCCCTCCTAGTCCCAGGCGGGCTGCCCGGGATCATTCGAAACGTTGACCGGTTGGTGGTAATTGCGCGTCAGCTTGTCGCCGGAAGGCCCGGCGGCTGCTTGCCTTCGATCTGGGCCACGACGTCTTCGGCCACGTGGCCCTCTTCTTCATGGTGGCTCTCGATGGCCAGAACGATGAACATCAGCGTCAACACGCTGAAGATCAGAGCCTGGATCGCGTTGAGCATCAGCTCGAGCGCGATCAGGAGCACTGGGACGAGGCCAATCGTGAGGGCGGTGATCACGCCCAGCGCCACCTCGCCGCCGTAGATGTTGCCGAACAACCGCATCGAGAGCGTGACCGGCTTGACGAATTCGAGCATCAGCTCGATCAGGCCAACGAACATCGCGATGATGCCCGCGCCGATGCCCTTGCGGAACTCGTAGACCGGGAAGAACTTGCCGAGATAGCCCCCGACGCCCAGATGCCGGAAACCCTCGACGTGGAAGATGAGGAAGCTCACGAGGGCCATGCCGATCGTGATGTTGACGTCGCTCGAGGGAGCCCGGAGCTCGTCGATCTTGCCGACGGGCGGCACGAGGCCGATCCAGTTGTCAAAGAGGATCAGCAGGAACGCCCCGATGAAGATCGGGATATAGGGCTTGCCGGCCGCGCCGGCGAGGCCGATTCCGAAGTCGCTCAGGAACTCGTAGACGAACTCGAAGACGTTCTGGCCGCGGCCCGGCAGCAGCCTGGCGCCGCGGACCAGCAGGATCGACCCGACGATCACGATGGCCATCACGATCCACATCGTCAGGAGCGTCGAGCTGATGCTTGGATGGAAGGTCACGAGGGCAGCGGCGTCCGGCGCGCTGGCGGGATCGAAGTCGACGACGGTGTGCGGCGCGGGGAACTCGAGGCTGCTCTCGATGAAACAGACCGGGAAGGTGCAGGGGTCGCCGGGCGCACCGCCCTTCGGGAACGGCGGCGCGACCACGAACGCGAGGATGTCGACGGCGATTAGCCCGACGATCGCCACGATCCAGCGGTTCGCCAGTCGGCGTCGCCGGGGCGGAGCGGGCTCGCCCGCGACGGCGTCCGTCGCGACCTGATCGCTCGACACACACCCTCCACATACGGGAGCGCGGCACGTGCCGCGCTCGGATTGGTCTCGGGGCCTCGTCGGGCCGTTACTCGATCGTCTTGAGGAACCTGCTGACCAAGCGGTAGATCATCAACGTCCCGCTGCCGGCGCCGATGAGGAAGCCGACGATCAGGAAGATCGGCAGGCTACCGAGCTGCTCGTCCACCCAGCGGCCAACGAGCACGCCGACGAGGGTCGTGATCAGGAGTGAGACGCCGATCTCGGAAAAGAGGACGGCATACGCCCCACCCTTCCCGGGCTCGATCACGCGCCACCTGGCAAAGCCCCGGGAGTATACCAGCGGCGCCGCGGCGGCCGACCTGGGCTCAGAAGCTAGAGCCAGGGCGCCGGCCTCGGCGATACGCCGACGTTCGGCCTTGCTCTCG
The DNA here is from genome assembly GCA_038322255.1 of Candidatus Limnocylindrales bacterium. GTDB lineage: Bacteria > Chloroflexota > Limnocylindria > Limnocylindrales > CSP1-4 > UBA5189. The sequence continues at coordinate 12,983 of JBBQFS010000056.1, forward strand.
GTTTCGGCGCGAGCGTGATCACCGGGATCGGCGTCGGGGTGGCGTCGATCCCCAGGGCTCGGGTCGACGATCGGGCCGAAGAGGACCGGCGGGTCCGCCGTCGGTCCGTCAAGAGGCGGCCTCTGTTGGATCCCGGCGGAGCGCAAATCCTACGATGCCGAACACGACGAGGGCCCCTCCGAAAGCCAGGACCCCCGTCGCGCTCGAGACGAGCAGCGACATGAGGCCCAGCGTTGCGCACACGACGTAGATCAACAAGACCGTGGAGCGATGCGAAAGTCCCAGATCGAGCAGCCGATGGTGGATGTGGCCGCGGTCCGGGCTGAAGGGCGAACGGCCCGATGACAGCCGCCGAACGATGACCCAGAACGTGTCGATGATCGGTACGGCGAGAACCAGCAGCGCCACGACGACCTTTGCCGAACCGAGGATCGCCAGGACGGCGAGCGCGTAGCCGAGGAACATCACGCCGGCCGTCCCCTGGAAGATGACCGCGGGGTGGAAGTTCCAGCGGAGGAAGCCAAGCAGGCCGCCGGCCAGGGCGAAGCACAGGATCGCCACGAGCGGCTGGTTGACCGGGGCGCTGAGGCTCAGCAGGCCCAGCGTGATCGCGGCGACGAGCGCGATGCCGCTCGATAGCCCGTCCAGGCCGTCGATGAAGTTCAGGCTGTTGATCATCCCGACGATCCAGACGACGGTGAAGCCGATCCCGAGGGGCGCTGCGAACGGGATGTTGCCCGGCCCGAACGGGTCGCCGATGTAGGAGACGCTGATCCCGGCGACAACGGCGACCAGCGCGAGCGCGATCTGGCCCAGGAACTGCCAGCGCGCACGGAGGTCAAAGCGGTCGTCGATCGCGCCGATGACGGTCGCCAGGATCGCGCCACCGAACAGGCCCGCGAGCTGCTCAGGGGCCACGGAGCGCGGGCCCGGCGCCGTCGGGACACCGCTGCCGAACAGGACGATGCCGCCGCCCACCAGGATGAAGGCGATCGCGACCGCGATCCCGCCGCCCCGCGGGACCGGCCGCTCGTTGACCCGCCGGGAGTCAGGGTGATGGGAATCAGGGTGATCCATGATCCGGAGGTTGCCGAAGAGGCGCCGGAGCGCCGGGGTCGCCAGCAGGGCGATGAGCGCGGCAGCGACGAATGCGCCGACGATGTACGGCAGCGCCGGCCCGGCGCCGACCGCGAAGCTCACCCGGCGCTCTCGGCGAAGAGGCCCGGCACCGGGAAGCGCGCGGCGATCTCACCGGCTTCCACCCGCAAGCCGGCGCCGGCCGCGGGATCGTCGCGCCGCGTGATCGCGTCTGTGATGATCCGCGCGATTGCCCGCATCTCGTCGGGCCCGAAGCCGCGTGTCGTGGTGGCGGGCGTCCCGAGCCG
>JBBQFS010000057.1:0-14331 GCA_038322255.1 Candidatus Limnocylindrales bacterium
GAGAGCCCGCCGCCGGTGAAGTCCTCGTCGAGGTGCGAGCGGCCGGCGTCAACGTGATGGACCCGATCTACGTTGCCGGCTGGATGAAGGACTATCAGGAGCACCGCTTCCCGTTCGTGCCAGGCATCGACTTCTCGGGCGTCGTCGATGGGCTGGGCTCGGGCGTCGATCGGTTCGCGGCAGGGGATGAGGTCTACGGCGTCGTCGCCCGACCGTTCGTTGGCGAGGGCACCTACCCGAGCGTGTGATCGCCGGCGCCGACAGCATCTCGCCGAAGCCCGCATCCATCACCCACGAGGAGGCGGCCTCGGTGCCGCACGCGGGGCTGACGGCCCTGATGGTCGTCGATGCGGCCGAAGTTCAGGACGGACAGGTCGTCGCGGTTGTCGGAGCGACCGGTGGCGTCGGAAGCTTCGTCACTCAGCTCGCCGCGCTTCGGGGCGCGATGGTTGTCGCTGTCACGAGCCCGGACGGGACGGCGCAGGCGCTCGAGTACGGGGCGACGGCGACGGTCGACTACACCGAGGGTGACGTCGCGGTGAAGCTCCTCGCCGCCTATCCGGGCGGGATCGATGCGCTGATCGACCTTCACAGTGACGGCGACGCGGTCGAGCGATTCGCTGCGGCGGTTCAGGCCGGCGGTGTGGTGGTCTCGCCTCGCGGCCCGGCGGCCTCGGCGGCACCCGCGCTCGAGGCTCGCGGCCTGCGATTCGCCTCGGCCAATCGGGCCCCGGCAACGCGACTGCCCGAGCTGACCGCGCTCATCGATGCCGGCAAGCTCCGCGTACCGCCGATCAAGGTGTACCCACTCGAGCAGGCTCCCGCCGCCCTTTCCGTGATGGCCGCCGGCCACGTCAGGGGCAAGCTGGTCATCAAGATCGCCTGACCTGGGCGAGACGCCCTGACTCAGGAGGTCAGCGCGGCGATCTCACCCACGATCGCGCCGGCGCCGGCGCGAATATCGGCGGCCAGGCCGGCCCACCCGACCGCGTCGTCCTCGAAGCCTTCGAGGTACATGTCGCGTGCCCGCGAGAGCGCCGTCCGCTGCGCTTTGGGCAGTCTCGTCAGCGTCCAAGCCGCGGCGGCGTCCTTGGTGCGGATCTCGCCCGTGGCCAGGGTTGACCAGATGCGGGCCAGGGTGAGCAGGACGTTGCGTGTGTCCGTCTCGAGGTCGGCGAGCAGGCCTGGAACGGCCGCAAGGATCGCCTGCCGGAAGTCAGCGACCGGCACCGGATCGAGGAGCTCGGCCGGTGGAGGCCCAAACAGGGGATGGTCGCCGGCGAGGGTCATGGTGATCAGCGGGGCGAGGTCGGGGCTGGGCCCCGGCGCTGGGAGGATTCCCGCTTCGCACGCGTCGCGGAGCCACTCGCCGTACTGGAAATCCACGCTCGGTGGGTAGCGCCACGGGCGCAGGTCCGACTGCACAACCATCGTGAGCTCGACAGGCCGCGCCGGACCGCGGCGTGCGCGCCGACCCGAGATCTCCAGGAGTCCCTGGACGGTCGCGGCTCGCTCGTCCGTGGACATCGGCCGCCGCAAGACGATGAGTACGTCGACGTCGCTCGTCGGTCGGAGGCCACCCATGACCGCGGACCCATGCAGGTAAGCGCCCAGGACGGCGTCGCCGAGCACATCGCGAACGATGCCGACGACTTCGTCCGCCAGATCTCCGTTCGAGCCGGTCATCGGGCGGTCGGTCGGAGCGGCCGGCAAGACATCGTCCGAAGCGGCCGGCGGGTCATCGACCGACGGCCTCAGGGGCGACTCTCGAGGGCGCGGAGGATCACGCGCACGACGATCGAGCCGATGATCGCGAAGACGAGGGCCCCGAAGAAGCCTTCGACCTGGCCGTAGCCCAGCTCGCGCGCCAGCCAGCCGCCGACGATCCCGCCGAGGATGCCGACGACGATCGTGGGGAGGCAGCCCTGGACGCTGCGCGTGCCGACGAACCAGCCCGAGATCGAGCCGGCGAGGAGGCCGATGACGATCCAGCCGAGAAGGTCGAAGCCTGGCACCGGGCTATTGTCTGCCCCGGCGGCGCGGATGTCGCGGGCCCGTCCGGCGGCGGACACGGCGGCTAGATTGATCCGCGAGGATGGGCCGACCGGCTCCTGGGGCAGATGTTCGTCGCCCGACACCAACGTGACGAGGTTTCGCCCGGAACGGGCCGAATCCTGGGCGTTCGTGCTCTCGCTCGCGAGCAAATCGACCAGCTCCGGGCGATTTGAGGCGGCTGGAGGCAGGACCTCGTCATGTCGGTATACCGGCGCGAACATCCCGCGAGCCCCACCAGGCGCTCGACGCGAGGCCCCGCGAGGCGCCCGTCGCCAAGAGCGCGCGACCCTGGATCAGGCGGGCGGGATGTTCTGGTTCAGGCGGAAGAGGTTGGTCGGGTCGTAGCGGCGCTTGATTTCGGCTAGGCGCGTCCACGTTTCGCCCGGGTAGGCGTCGTGGATCCGGGCTTTGCCCTCGTCGCCGACGAAGTTGACGTAGGCCCCCCGGGTCGGATTGCCGAATCGCGCCGGCGAAGTCATCGACCCAGGCCTGGCGTCGCAGCCGATCGTCCTCGCCCTGCGATGAGTCCCGTCTCGGCCCAGGCAGTCCGCGTTGCGAGGTCGATGTCGAGGGCCGTCATGGCGTGGAGGTCGAGCACGATCCCGCCATCGGTGGTGCTGTCGCCCTTCGCGCTGTGGCCGCCGCTCCGGATCGCGAGCTCCGCGCCGGTCTCCCGCGCGAGCTCGATCACCGCGCGAACGTCATCGTCGTTCGCCACTCGGACGATCACGCCGCGACGCTTGTCGTTCCCGCCGAACATGACCACGCGCGCGGCATCGTATTTGGCGTCGCCCGGTTCGATCACGCGGCCGGCGATCCGATTGCGCAGGGCTTCGAACCGGTCAGCGAGGGCAGGGCTCGAGATTGTCAAGACTTCCTCCAGGCGACGAGGTGATAGCCGGGCCCGAATCCTGTCAAGGATCGCGAGATCGCGCCGCCGGTCCGCGTCGCGATGTTCCGCTGGGATACGAACTCGACCTGCCGACACCGCTGCCGAGCCTTCTGAGGACTGCGGTGCCCTTCGTGAGGTTGGATCTCGTCGATGCTGGCGCCACGGCGCTACAGGAATGACCATTCGAGCGGATTCGTCGGACAAATCAATGCCGCCGGTTGGTCACCTCGGCGAGTTCGTAGCCGGAGGGAACATTGGCTCGGCGCGCGGGATCCCAGGGCCGCTCCTGCCGCCGCGGATGGGCGTTTGACGCAAGTCGTTGACTGGTCAATCATTTACGCATGCCCGCAATCACCGTCGACGACATCACCGTCCTGCCTCGCTTCGCCGAGCCAGATCCATCTGTCGCCCAGCGCCCCGTCCGCTCGATCACCAATGCCCCATCCGGCTTCGAGGGCGAAGGGTTCCCCGTCCGGCGGGCCTTCGACGCCGTCGACCTCGCCGACCTCGACCCGTTCGTCCATCTCGACCAGATGGGCGAGGTCGAGTACGCGCCGGGCGAGCCGAAGGGCACGCCGTGGCACCCGCATCGCGGGTTCGAGACCGTGACCTACATGATCGACGGCGTCTTCGAGCACGCTGATTCGAACGGCGGCGGGGGCGTCATCACCAATGGCGACACCCAGTGGATGACCGCGGGCGCCGGGATCCTGCACATCGAAAAGCCGCCGGCGTGGCTTGTCGCCAGCGGCGGCCTGTTCCACGGCTTCCAGCTGTGGGTGAACCTGCCGACGGCCCAGAAGTGGTCGGCGCCGCGCTACCAGGACATTCGCGCCAACGAGGTCGCGCTGGGGACGACGCCTGACGGCGGCGCGCTCGTGCGAGTCATCGCGGGCGAGATCGCCGGCCATAATCCCGGCCAGATCGCCGGCTCTGCCGGTGCGGGCGCAGCGCTGGCCGGACCCGGCTCGACCTACACGCCGATGACCCTGGTCCACGCGACCCTGAGCCCCGGTGCCCGACTCTCGCTCCCGTGGCGGGCCGACTACAACGCCCTTGTTTACGTGATGAACGGCGTCGGCACGGTGGGGGCTTCGTCATCCATTCGTTCCGGCGGCTCGCTGGCCGGCGGGGCGGCCGGCGGGTCCGAGCCCCAGCCGATCCGGACGGGCCAGCTTGCGCTCTTCGGGCCCGGCGGCGCGATCACGGTATCGGCGCTCGAGGCCCGGCAGCAGGAGACGCGCAGCCCGAACGTCGATGTCCTGATCCTCGGCGGGCGCCCGATCCGGGAGCCGGTCGCCTGGATGGGCCCGTTCGTGATGAACACTCGCGACGAGGTGATCCAGGCCGTCCGCGACTACCAGGCCGGTCGCCTCGGCTCGATCCCGGCCGTCCACGGCGCCCCGACCTCGGTCATCGAGTCGAGCTAGAAGCTCGCCCTGCGAGCACACCCGGCCCGCGATCGCCACGATCGGGCGCCGGAACGGAGACGCAGCCAACACCGGACAGACGCCCACCGCCCGGCGGGCAACCCGCATGAGGCGCTTCGGCACGGCCGAGTGCACGATCGGCGCCGACTCTTCTCAGCTCGCGGCGGGCACGCCACCGGCGTAATAGCGCTGGGCGAGCGCCCACGCGGCCTTGCCGCACGTCGACCCGATCATGCGGCCCGTGAAGTCGTCGGCCTGGACGTGGATCCCGCCGAAGAGGCGCGACTGGCCGGCCTGGTCGGCCGCGTCGTAGTAGGTGCCCCACTGGAGCACGACGTCGCGGCTCGGCCCGACCTCGACCTTGAGCTCGCCGGCTTTGACCAGCCACTCGCTGAGGCCGCCCGGGAACCACTCGCTGCCGGTCATGCCAACCAGCACCTCGGCGGCCGCGCGGCTGAACGTGCTGTGGCCGGAGATGTAGCCCTGGAAGGCCGGCGTGACGAAGGTCGGGAGCTGGTAGGGGACCCAGTCGACCGCGAGGATCCAGCCAACCCCACCCTGGCCGGTCCTGGGATCGGCCGGGTTGCCCTGCCACGCCCGGATCGCGATCTCGCCCTCGTGGCCCTTCAGCCCGGCATGCCGTCCGCCCGCGCCCGTGGTGGCCCTGGTGACGACCTCGATGAGGTCGGGAACGAGCGGCAGGCCCGCCTTGTCGTAGGACGCCAGGGTCGAGTCGCTCGACTGGCCGAGGCCGCCCATGTACCGGATCATCGAGATCGGTCGGGCGCCGTCGTAGTGGCCCTTGAGGCCCCAAGCGGCGACCGCGGCATCGTGGACCGCGCCGTTGAGCGCGAGGTAGAGCTTGACATCCCACTGCAGCCGATCGAGCGCCGGGCCAATCCCGCCGACCTTGAGGTTCGGCGCCAGCGCGTCGGACGCTGCGTTGGAGATGACGTTCCAATGGCCGGGCGGCGTCTCCGACTTCGGCCCGTCGGCCCAGAACTCGGTCAGCGCGCGCGAGAAGTCGCCCTGCTTGACCAGCTCGGGGGCGTAGGGCTTGCCGGTCACCGCGTTGACCGCGTGCCCGGCCCCGGCGTTGGTTCCCAGCGGGTTCGCGCCGCGCGAGGCGGGCGAGATGTCGACCAGCGTGTCGAGCGACGGGTCGAGCAGGCTGCTATCGCGGATCACCTCGACGATCTGGTCCTTGAACGCCTGGTCGGTCGCGCTGTCGCCGAGCCGCGGCTGCGGCCCCGGGTCGATCGGCACCCCGGGTTCGCCGCCGGCGGGGATTGCGAACGGGGTCACGTGGCCCCAGAACGGCCCGACCGCCAGTTGCGTCCCGTTCGTCACGGGGATCCCGTTCTGGCTGATCATCTTCTCGAGCTGCAGCGGCTGCCAGCGGTTCGGGTCCACCATCACCGTTCCGCTCTTGTTCACGACGAGCGCCGCGTTGACCGCCTTATAGTCCGGCGTCTGGTAGCCATCGGCCTGGCGTGAGCCGTCCTTGAGGCCGAACTGCGTCACGGCCGCGGCGATCCGGTTGCCGAGGGCGGCGGGCGTAGCGCCTTCGGTCGTGGTCACCGTGAGCGGATAGCACAGGCTGGTCATGACGTCGTCGAACTCGGCCAGCGATTCCTGGGCACCCACCGCCTTGATGAAGCGCGAGGTCAGCAGCCGGTAGGCGGCATAGCTGATCGCTTCGTTGCGGGCTCTTGCGACGTCGGGTGCGTGGGCCTTCTCGGTCACGACATAGCCGGACGCCGTGTCGTCATACGCAGCCCAGGCATCCCACATCGCGACCGACGCGTGGAACAGGTTCCGGGCGTGCACCGGCGGATTGGGCAGGGCACGCCGGATGGCATCGAGCAACGCCTCGTCCCAGCGCCGCGCGACCGACCACTCGGGGTGCTCGGCGGGAGCCGGGCAGGCCGGAGTTTGGGGCAGGATCCGCGGCACCAGGAGCGCACCGGCCACGACCACGCCGACGAGCACGGCCACGCCGAGCCCGACTCGCCGCGAACGCCACCTGTTCACGCGCCCGCGCGCTTGCCCTTCCGCCTGTTCCACGCGACCTCCTGGTGCGCGGCCCTCACGGCCCAGTGGATGGTAGCCACCGAACGGCTGCGCCGGCTCCGCGATCAACGGTCACGTACCGATTGGCGTCGACATGAATCCACGAGCCGACCTCGCCGTCGGGCCAGGTGACCCGGATCTCGACGCTCGCCGCAGGTCCGAGGCCGAGGTGGATCCAGCCGAGCTGGCCGCCGGCGTGCCCGCCGCCGATGGTGAGCTCGCGGCGCTGGACCTGGTCGCCAACGCGGGCCTCGAGCCGCGCCCCGATGGCGTCGACGTTGGGCGCGGGCTGCCGTAGCCGCACGCCCAACCAGTTCGAGCCCGCGCCGCTGCCAGCGGCGTTGCCGGTCGCGGGACCCGCGTTGCGCCAGACCCGGACGGGCGCGCCGTAGTTGACCAGCACGAGATCGAGGCGGCCATCGAGGTCGAGATCGGTCAGGACGGCGCCGCGCGCCCGGTCGAAGTTGAGGATCCCCGCCGCGTCGCCGGCCTCGCGGAACGTGCCGTCCGGCTGGCCCAGGAGCAGGTTGGAGGGGTCGCGCTGGGCGAACTTGGGGTCCGCGGTGACGTTGCCCTTGGAGACGAACAGGTCGATGAAGCCATCGTCGTTGACGTCCTCGAACTCGGCATGCCAGGCCGTCGACGGCCGGGCGTCACCGCCGGTGAATGGCGTCGTCACGTTGACCCCGCGTTGCATGCCGATGTCGCGGTACCTCGGCTGGGACGCGCCCGCCGCCAGCGTCTGGAGCTTGCTGTCGGCCTGGCTGGTCAGGTAGACCTCCGGCAGGCCGTCGCCGGTCAGGTCGTAGCTGCCGATGCCCATGCCCTGGACCTGTACGCGAACCCAGCCTTCGTCGGCCGTATACAGACGCGGAGTCGCATCTGGGTCGATGCGCCAGAGCTGCTCCTCGCCGTTGTCCGGCGGGTAGTAGTGCCGGTCGTTGCTGACACGGAGGTCCCGTCGCCCCGAGCCGTCCCAGTCGCTGAACAGCAGCGACAGCGTGCACCAGCTCGGCTCCAGCTTGATCGCCGGGTCATATCCCGGCCCGGCCCCGGCAGGTCGCAGCAGTGAGTTCGGCTGGCACGGGTTCGCGGCGTCCGTGAGCGACGGGTCGACGTAGTTCCCGAACGCGAGCGTCGGCCACGACCGGCCCCGCTCCCACGTCGCGCTGAACGCCTCGGTCAACGATCGATCGCCCAGCGGGTCAGTGATGCGCCAGGCCTCGTTCGCCCGCTCGAACCGGCAGTCGCCGAGCCCGCGCAGGGCGACCTCCTGGCCGTTTCGCAGGACGATCAGGTCGGTCCGGCCGTTGCTGTCGACATCGATCGGGTAGGCGCCGGTGACGTGGGCGAGATCGGTCGCCGGATCGGCCCGGCGCTCGAAGCGGAGCGGGCCGCCCACCGGGCTGGCATTGACGAACAGCGCGGCGGGTCCGTCGCCCCCGGCGAGGTAGAGATCGGGCCGGCCGTCATCGTTGCAATCGAACGCGGCAACGCCGCCGCCAACGGCGACCTCGAAGGTGCCGTCGTACGTCTGGACGAGGCCCGAGGTGGCCGTCTCCTCATGGAAAAGCGGGGCGGGCCCGGCGACCGTTGGCGCCGTGACCCGCCCGAACCCTCCGACCCCCAGGCCGAGCACCGCCACGGCCGAGAGCACGCCGATCGCGCCGGCGGCGAGCAGCAGAACGAGGGTCCGAGGTCGCCGACGGTCGCTCACGTTTGGCTGCGACGGTAGCAGCACCCATGGTCCGCCCCGACTCGCGGCCCTCAGGGCATGGCTACGGCTTGACGGCTTCCCAGTTGGTGTACACGCCATTCGCGTCGCCAGGCGCCTTGTCGTTGGCGAAAAAGTACAGCGGCTTGCCGTTGTACGTGACCTGGAGCGTCCCGTCGGGTCGGGTGATCGTCCCGAGCTTCCCGGCGACCCCGGTCCCGGCGACGGGTGCGCCCCCCGCGGCAACGCTCAGCGGCGGCCAGTTCGTGGCGCAGGTGTCGAGGCACGCGCTCGTCCCGCTGTCCTTGGTGTCCTTCGTGAACACGTAGACGGTCATCCCGTTCGAGCCCGCCACCAGGACCGTGCCGATGGTTCCGACGGACTTGGCCTCGACCGTGGCTGCCGCGCCCGGGGCGGATGTGGCGGGCGCGGCCACGGTTGGCCCGGCGGTTGGCGCGCGCGAAGCGGCAGGGGTGCAGCCGCCGATGATTGCGGCAAGCGCGAGGCTCGCGGTCGCCAGGGTCCGTAGGGGCATGTCGTTCTCCTTGTCGTGCGTTGGCCTGCCTTCATGGCCGACAGGTCCCCATACGACGGGTGCGATCGATCGGATGCCAAGGGCCTGCGCCCGACCCGCCCGCCGGCGCGTTCACGCCAGCGGAACTCGCGGGACGGGTAGGGCGGGCTGCGCTAGGGCGAGGTGCCCCGGGCCAGGGCGGCGGCGATCTCGGCATGGACGAACGGCGCGAGCGATCGGGCGTAGGTCGCGGTCATGTGCGAGGCGTCGAAATAGGTCACGACCGAGCCGATCACGGCGGGACACTCCGTCGCGGTGCAGAAGTAGCGCATCACCTCCATCGTGGAGATGCCCGGGAGGGCGACGGCCGTGGCAGCGGCGTAGAGCGGGTCCATCCGGCTCCAGGTCGCCGGCGTCCCGCCGCAAGCCGTGTGGTCCGTTCGGTGCTGGGCCAGGCAATCCGGAACTGATTGCAGAGTCCCCCCTGGGTACGGCGTGTCCTGCAGGACGAGGACATTCGTGCCTTCATCGCTCCAGCGCCGCAGGTACGACGTATAGCCGGCGATGGCCGTCGGCGGTGTCGTGGCCCAGGTGTCGCCCTTGGTGGGGACGGATTGGCGTTCCGAGGTGATCACGAGGTCGAACGCCTGGCCGCGAGTCTGGTCCAGGACCCAGCCGCCGTAGGCAAGGCAGCCCGCGGTCTTTGCCGGCGAATAGAGCTCGAGGGGCGCATCGGTCGCGTTGCACTGCGACGCGAGGAACGTCGTGATCGTCCAACCCTGCTGCTTGGCGAGGGCCTGGAGCGTTGGGATCCACTGCCCGGCATGCGAGTTGCCGACCAGGGCGATCCGGACGTTGCCGTTTCCGTATTGACATGTCGTGCGCGTCGAGAACGGAGCGTAGATCCAGCAGCCGTCGCGGTAGGCGTCGGATCGATCGGTCGCGGCGACGACGGGCTGGGGCACCATCCGCGAAGCCGGGTCCTGGGGACACGCGGCAAAGCCCCGGACGATCGCCGCCGCGCCGACGCACGAGTTGCCGGCCGTTGGGTCCGGAGGCTGCCCGGTTGAGCCCGGCGCGGTTGTAGCTCCCGGTGGGATCGTCGACCTCGGCGCCATCGTCGACCCCGGCGCCATCGTCGAGTCCCCGGCAGGCTCAATGCCCAGGTCCGGGGCACTCGCGATCGCGGCGTTCACCCGGAGCTGCGCCTCGACCAGTTGGGCGCTTCCGAGGATCGACACGACGAGCATGCCGACGACCGCGAATCGGAACGTCGGCACGAGCGGCTGGAACGACGGTGCGAACCGGAACTTGTCCTCGACATAGACCTTGCTGATCGTGGCCAGCCCGACAGTCGTGGCCAGGATCCCGATGGACCCGAGCGGCGTGATCGTGCCCAGCGCATACGGCCAGAGCACGATCAGCGGCCAGTGCCAGAGGTAGATCGAGTACGACGTATCGCCGAGGTGCTGGATCGGGCGGATGCGCAACCATCGGGTCGGTGAGGCCCGGCCTTCGGTCGCCGCGAGGATGACGAGGGCGGTCCCGACGACCGGGAGCAGCGCGGCCTCGCCTGGAAACGGCGTCGCCGATGTGAACATGGCTCCGGCGATCAGCAGCATCGCGAGCCCCAGCCACGCGACGCCATCGACCAAGCGGGCGGGCAGCCGCAATGCGCTCAGCGGCGGCAGTGTCGCGACAAGACCGCCCGCAGCCAGCTCCCAGACCCGCGTCGGGGTGATGAAATACGCGCTTGCTGGCTCCGTGCTCGTCGCGGTGACTGAGATGAAGAGCGAGATGCCGACCACGGCCAGCATCGTGACCCTCGTGAGCAGCAAGGGTCCGAGGGCCGATCTCGGGGTCCAGGAACGGCTCCGCGGGCCGGGCCTCGTCCAGCGAGAGGCCCTTGCCGCAAACCAGAAGATCGCGAGGATCAGGATCGGCCAGACCAGGTAGAACTGCTCCTCGACGGACAGCGACCAGTAGTGCTGGACGGGTGTTGGGGCCTCGGCCGCCCCGAGATAGTCCACCGAGCTCGCGGCCAGGACCCAGTTCTGGACGTAGAACGCCGAGGCGATGATCTCGCCCGCGATTGCCGCCCACTGCGTCTCGGGGGCGACGATCCGGCTCGCCACCGCGGTCACGGCCAGGACCAGGAATGCGGCCGGAAGGAGGCGCCTGATGCGGCGACCCCAGAACTCGAGCAGGTCGCGCGAGCCTCTCGGCGGATGCTCCAGGAGGTGCGCCGTGATCAGGAAGCCCGAGATCACGAAGAACACGTCGACGCCGACAAAACCGCCGGTCACGCTGTCCGGCCAGAGGTGATACGCGAGGACGAGGAGGACCGCCACAGCGCGCAGGCCCTGGATGTCGTGACGGAATGCGCCGCTGCTCAACTCCCGTCCGATGCTACCCCCTCCGGAATCCGCAGATCGTCGCTGGCGCGGCGCCTGGATACTCCATGGGGGTATTGACAGCCGGGTTGTCAAGGGGCCTGCGAAGCGCTAGAATTCAGTTCAACGGCTTGTCAAGGCTTGACAGGCCGACAGTCATGTCCGGGATGCCACGGAGGGTCGAGCCGTGGACCGGGCGGGAACCGCGCCGTGTTCCCTGACGTAGTGGACGGCGTGCGGATCTGGAGGCAATCGAGACGGCTGGCGGCGTAGCGGCGGAAGTGAAGAGTCGGCTGAACATCGTCGACGTGGTCGGCGAGACGGTGCAGCTGAAGAAGGCGGGGACCACCTTCAAGGGCCTCTGCCCGTTCCACGGCGAGAAGACAGCCTCGTTCACGGTCACGCCGGGTCGCGACTCCTGGAAGTGCTTCGGCTGCGGCCTCGGCGGCGACGTTTTCAGCTTCGTGATGCAGCGCGACAGCGTGACGTTCCCCGAGGCGCTCCGCGTCCTCGCCACGAAGGCGGGCGTCGAGATCGACGAGCGAACGAAGCGCGAGGATGCCCACAGGGCCCGGCTTCGCGACGTCATGGAGACCGCCATCGCGTTCTACCACCAGGTCCTGACCTCGACGAACGTCGGCAAGCCGGCGCTCGACTACCTGAAAGCGCGAGGCTTCACGGACGCGACGATCGAATCGGCGCAGCTCGGCTGGGCGCCCGAGGGCTGGGACACGATGAGCCGCAAGCTGGTCGAGAAGCGCGGCATCAAGCCCGATGAGCTGGTCGAGGCCGGACTTGCCTCGGTGGCTCGCTCGCCGTCGCGGGGCGTGGGGGTCATCGACAAGTTCCGCGGCCGCGTGCTCTTCCCGATCCGCGACCAGAACGGGAGTCCCACCGGCCTGGGTGGACGAATCCTGGGCTCGGAAGGCGAGGGCGGCCGCGATACGGGACCCAAATACCTGAACACGCCGGGCACGCCGTTGTTCGACAAGAGCCGGTCGCTGTACATGATCGACAAGGCCAAGGGCTCGATGCGCAAGTCTGGCCAGGCCGTGATCGTCGAGGGCTATACCGACGCGCTGATGGCCCACCAGGCCGGCTTTGACAACGTCGTGGCCTCGCAAGGGACCGCACTGACGCCGGGCCAGGTTGCGCTCCTGACGCGCTACGCGAAGCGGATCGCGCTCGCTTACGACGTCGACCCTGCGGGCCAGAAGGCCGGCACGTTCGGCGCGCAGGCGCTGCAGTCGCTGATCGGCCAGCTCGCCGCCACCGAGAGCGGCATTGAGCTCGACGAGGTCCGGGTGGTTCGACTGCCCGAAGGCAAGGATCCCGACGAGGTGCTGCGCGACTCGCCCGACCGGTGGCGCGAGGAGGTCCGGACGGCGCAGCCGATCGTGGAGTACCTCGTCGACACCTACGCCCGAACCTACGACCTCAAGACCCCCGGCGGCAAGGCGCGCTTCGTGGATGCCCTGATGCCGACGATCCGTGCCGTCCCGAATCCCGTGATGCGCGACGCCTACCTGCAGCTCGTGCATCGCGTGTCGGGCGTGGAAGAGCGGGTCCTGCTCGAGGTCCTTCGGGGCAACCGGCTCGGCGGCGCCTCGGGACTCGCCGGGACGTCCCACGGCCAGGGCGCCGGCTTCGGGCCCGGCTCCGGGGGCGCGTCCGACGGCGCCGCCTCGGCGCGCGATGGCCGCATTACGGCCGACTCGGTCGTCGCCGCGGCGGACTCCCTGCCCGTGAGCGAGATCCTCCGCAGCGTACTGCCCCAGGAGGCGGAGTTCCTGCGCCTCCTCCTGCTGGTGCCAGAGCTGCAGCTCCGGATCGTCGACGCGATCGGCCCGGACCAGTTGCCGAGTACGGTCGCGCGCGAGCTCTTCCGCGCCGTCGTCCTGGCCCGCGAGCCGAACGACGAGGGCGTCCATCCGCCGTTCAGCCTCACGGCGCTCATCCAGGGCCTCGACCCCGAGACCGCCGCCCTTGCCCAGGCGGTCATCGCCCGGCGCGACCCGAACCCGCGCGACCTGTCCGACGCGGACCTCACCTACGAGCTCGATCGCCTGACCATCGACCTCGAGGAGCGCGGCCTCGACGAGCGCGCGGACTACATCGCCTCAGCCCTCGCGGAGGCCGAGCAGTCGGCCGACAGCGTCTCGATCGACCAGCTCCTGCGCGAAAGCCAGGCCATGAACGACCAGCGCAAGTCGCTGCATCGGCGGCGCGACCAGACCCACCTGCTCACGCGCCCGACGGCGGTGCGTGCATGACAACCCTGCGCGACGCCGGTTCACCGGCGCTTATCACGCCATCGACCCTCACTCACCCGCGCAGCACCTGGAGGTAGCCCGCCATGCCAATCGATCCCCTTGACCAGCAGCTCGTCGAAGCCGTCCTGACCCGACCCCGTCGGGGCAAGGCCGACCTCGAGGAGGCCAAGCTCGCCGGACTCCGGCCGTCCCGCGCCGCCCTCGACGAGGTCGAGGACGACGAGGACGAGGACGAGGACGAGCCGGAGACCGCCGTCGCCGCCGACGAGGAGGACGACGTCGCCGTCGAGGTCGTCGGCGAGGATGCCGAGGCTCGGACGTCGAAGCTCCCGCTCGACGCCCCGGCCAAGCTCGACCCGGAGGAGCTCGAGGAGCCCACCCCGGCCGAGCTCGAAGCCCTCTCCGCCGACATGATCGGCATCGACGACCCGGTCCGGATGTACCTGAAGGAGATCGGCAAGGTCGCCCTGCTGACCGCCGAGGAAGAGGTCGTCCTGGCCAAGGCCATCGAGCTCGGGGAACAGCTCGTGGACGAGCCCTGGAAGGGCGTCGTCTCGCTCCACGAGTGGACGACCCACAACACCGAGACCAAGACCAGAACCGCCAAGCCGCAGCACCGGCTGCCACTGGGCGACGAGGCCCATCGGCTGGTGCGCGACGCGATCTCGGCCGTCGAGGCCGCCGACCTGCTCGTCCCGCCGCCGGACTTCCACCTCACCCGCGCAGCCAAGGACGCCCAGTCCGACGGCACGAAGGAGCTGCTCAAGGAAGGCCGGAAGCTGCTGCTCCGCTATGGCGAGACGGTCAGCGCGGATGCCTCGAACGGCAAGTCACCCGAGCGGGCGGCCCCGACGGCGTTCCTGACGCTGCTCGACTGGGCCTACCTCGCCGTCCACAACGGCGACCTCGACTCGCGCGACAACGTCGGCCTCCGCGCGATCTACGACTGGACCCGCGACGGCGTGGCCTTCCTCGCGCTCGAGCGCT
>JBBQFS010000058.1:0-14155 GCA_038322255.1 Candidatus Limnocylindrales bacterium
TGTCGAGGCAGCGTCATCGTGAATGGCGATCAGATCGCCAATCGCTCGCCGGGGCACGCCATCCGCCGGGGCGTGGGCCACGTTCCCGAGGACCGCACCTCGGTCGGCTCGGCGCCGAACCTGTCGCTGATCGACAACGCGATGATGAAGCGCTACCGCGACCGCCCGATCGCCCGTGGCTGGCTGATCGATCGGCCGGCCGCCCGGACCCTGGCCGAGGGCCTCAAGACCGAGTACCAGATCGCGGCCCCGTCGGTCGACTCCGAGGCCCGGCTGCTCTCCGGGGGCAACCTCCAGCGCCTGATCCTTGCTCGTGAGCTGGAGCGGAAGCCCGGGCTGCTCGTCGCCGTGCAGCCCACCCGGGGCCTCGACGTCGGGGCGATCGAGACGGTCCACCAGCTGCTCCTGGACCGGCGTGCTGCCGGCGCCGCGATCCTCCTCATCTCGGAGGAGCTCGACGAGCTGTTCGCCGTCGCCGATCGGATCGACGTGATGTACGAGGGCCGGATCGTCGGGTCGTTCCCGCCAGATCCCGAGCTGGTCAACGAGATCGGGCTGCGCATGACCGGCGGTGCGGCGGCCGCATGACGCTGTCCCTGGAGCCTCGCGTCTCGCCGCCGCGCTGGCTCTCGGCCGCAGCGACGATCGGGGCCGTCCTGGTCGCCCTGCTCGCCGGCGGGGTGATGATCGCAATCGCGGGCGGGGACCCGATCAAGTCCTACGTGCACATTGTCAACGCCGCATTCGGCAGCATCGGCGTCCTGTCCGACACGCTCGTGAAGGCAACCCCGCTGATCCTCACCGGGCTGGCGTGCGCGATCGCGTTCCGGATGCGGCTGTGGAACATCGGCGCCGAGGGGCAGCTGCTGATGGGCGCGTGGGGCGCGAGCGCCGTCGTCCTCGTGCCCCTCCTGCCGAGCGGCACCCCCGGCGTCCTGCTCATCCCGGCGATGATGGTCGCCGGCGCGCTCGCCGGAGCCGCGTGGGCCTTCATCCCGGGGATCCTCCGGGCGCGGCTCGGGGTGAACGAGATCATCACCTCGCTGATGCTCAACTACGTCGCGCTGTCCTGGGTCCAGTTCTGGGTCTTCGGCCCGTGGAGCGAAGGCGGGTTCCAGCAGACACGAACATTCCCACCCGAAGCGTGGCTGCCCAGGCTGGCCGACTTCGCGATAGACGTGCCGCTGTTCTCGGGGTTGACCGTCCACATCGGGCTGCTGTTCGGCTTGGTCGCGGCGGCGATCCTGTGGCTCGTCCTTGAACGCGGCAGGTGGGGCTACGAGATCAGCCTCGTCGGTGACAGCCCACCGGCCGCGCGGTATGCCGGGATCAACATCGGGCGGACGGTCATCCTCGTGTTCCTGGTGTCGGGAGGGCTCGCCGGCGTCGCCGGAATGAGCGAGGTCACCGGCGTGATCCACCGCCTCACGGACCACATCTCGCCGGGGTATGGCTACACCGCGATCATCATCGCGTACCTCGCCCGTTTCGGGCCGTTCCGGGTCGTGGTCGCATCGATCCTGTTCGGGGCGCTGATCCTCGCCGGCCGCGAGATCCAGCCCTCCGGCGTGCCCGCGATGATCCAGGGCTTCGTCCTCTTCGGTTTGATCGTCGCCGAGGTCCTGGTGAAGTACCGCGTCCGGATCAGGCGGCCAGCTGCCGCCGCAGCCTGATGGACCTCACGCTCGTCCTCGCGGCGGGCATCGGCCTCGGGACCGTCCTGCTCTTCGCGGCCGTCGGCGAGATCTTCGCCGAGCGTGCCGGCATCCTGAACCTCGGGGTCGAGGGCATGATGCTCGTCGGCGCGGTGACGGCCTACTCGACCGCGGTCACGACCGGCAACGCCTGGCTCGGAATCCCGCTCGCGATGGTCGCGGCCGGCGCCCTGAGCCTGTTGCACGCCGTGGTCACGATCCACCTCAGGGCCGACCAGGTCATCTCGGGTCTGGCGCTCACATTCCTCGGGACGGGCCTCGCTCGCGTCCTCGGCGAGGGTCTCTCGAACGCGGGCTCGATCGCGCTGCTCCCACGCCTCACCGTGCCCGTGATCTCCGAGATCCCGATCATCGGGCCGATCTTCTTCCGCGAGCAGAGCGTCCTGGCGTACGTCGGGTACCTGCTGGTGCCGGCGGCCTGGTACTGGATCAACCGGACTCGGCCGGGGCTGAACCTCCGGGCGGTGGGCGAACGGCCCAGCGCCGCCGACGCCCAGGGCATCGACGTCGTCCGGCTGCGCTACGCGTACGTCCTGGTCGGGGGCCTGCTCGCGGGTCTCGCCGGCGCGACGATCACGCTCGCCGTCTCGCCTGGCTGGTTCGGGGACCTGACGGTCAACGGGCGCGGCTGGATCGCGATCGGCCTCGTGATCTTCGCCCAGTGGAGCCCCATCCGAGCCGCCATCGGGGCCTACCTCTTCGGGGCGATCTTCCGGCTCATCCTCGACATCCAGGGCCTGGGCTCGATCCTCGGCGCCCCGAACCCGTTTGGCCCGGGGCGTTCGGCAACGTTCTTCCTCGAGATGCTGCCGTACCTGTTCGTGATCATCGTCGTGGTCGCGGGGTCGCGCGCGGCGCTACGCCGGCGCCTGGGCGCCCCGGCGGCTCTCGGCCGGCCGTATGTTCGGGGCGAGCGCGGCGCCTAGCCTCGATCGGCGGCTCTCAGGCTTGGCTCGGGTACCATCCCGGCGATGTTCCAGCGGACGGCGCTGCCCGATGGGCCGCGCGTGATCAGCGCGCCACTGCCCGCAGCGCGGTCGGTCTCGATCGCGGCGTATGTCCGCGCGGGGTCGCGCCTCGAGGCGCCCGAGCAGGCCGGCATGGCCCACTTTCTCGAGCACCTGACGTTCAAGGGAACCGCCGCGTACCCCTCGACCCGGGCCTTGAGCGAGGCGATCGAAGGCGTCGGCGGTTCGTTCAACGCGGCCACCGACCGCGAGGCGACGGTCTACTGGGTCCGCGTGCCGCGCCGCGAGACAGAGCGCGCGATGACTGTCCTCGGCGAGCTGATCTGCCGGCCCGCGCTCGACCCCGGCGAGATCGACCGCGAGCGCGAAGTGATCATCGAGGAGATCCGGGGCTATCTCGACGACCCGGCGGAGTACGCCCAGATCCTCTTCCAGCAGGCGATGTTCGGACCGAGCGCGCTGGGTCGCGAGATCTGCGGCGAGGAGTCGGACGTCAGGTCGCTCCCGGCCTCCGGCATCCGCGCCTTTTGGTCTGCGACGTACCGACCGGCGAACGCCGTGGTGGCGGTCGCGGGCGACCTGGAGCACGACGAAGCGGTCGAGCTCACAAGTCGGACGTTCGGGCGCGGCAACGGCACGCTGCACGGGTTCGACCCCGCGCCCGCGCTGCCCGCCGGCGTGCGGATCCTGACCGGCCGGCGCGACACCACCCAGGCCCAGCTCTGCGTCGGGGTCCCGGCGCTGCCTCGAGACCATCCCGATGCGTGGGCGCTCTCGGTGCTCAACGTCGTCCTCGGCGACGGCATGAGCAGCCGCCTGTTCCTGGCCCTCGTCGATCGTGACGCGCTGGCCTACGACGTCTCGTCGGGCGTCGTCGAGTACGCGGACGCTGGGGCGCTTGTCGTCGCGGCCGGCGTCGATCCGGGTCGCGTGGGCCGCACCCTCGCGGCGATCCTGCGGGAGCTGGCGACGCTGCGGGACGACTCCGTCTCCGACGACGAGCTCGCGAAGGCCAAGGCCTACCTGTCCGGCGGGCTCGAGCTGCGGATGGAGGAGACGCGACACCTCGCGTCGTGGATCGGCGGCCAGGAGGCCCTCCACGAGCGGGTGCTGACGCTCGACGAGGCACTCGCCGCCGTCGCCCGGGTGACCGCCGCCGAACTCACGCGCCTGGCCGGCCAGCTCTTCCGCAACGAGGCCCTGCGCCTCGCCGTCGTCGCTCCGAGCCGTTCACTGCGCGGCCTCGACAAGCACCTCAGGCTGCCGGCATGACCAAGGCGCCCTCCATCGATGGCGCCCGCGTGGACGACATCCGCGTCGCGCGGGTCCATCTGCGGCTGGGCCAGCTCACCCTCGCCCGTGCGGAGCTCGAGGATCTCCTGCGTCGGGACCAGCTCGACGTTCACGGCCTGGCTTTCCTGGCCGAGGCGCGCTGGCGCACCGGTGATGCCGAAGCTGCGGAGGACGCCGCGGAGGCCCATCTCGAGGCCGGTGGCTCGGATGACGTCGCGCTGTGCATCGTCGCGGAAGCGGCCGCGGCCGATGGACGTCCAGGCGACGCCCGGGCCATGATGGAGCGCCTGCCGCTCGCCGACGCCGAGACGCTCGACCGCCTGTTCGCGGGCATGCCGCGTCGCGCCTTCTGGGCCGCGGGACCGGTTGACCGCAGCGAGCTCGAAGACCTGCGGCCTGGAGCTGACCCGCGGGCGGGCCGCGGGCGGTGCGGCGGCACCGACAAGCGTGTCGCTCGTCCCGATGCACCGACCGAGCTGTACCGGCACGGCACCGACGGCGCGATGGAGCTCCGGGCGATCCCAGGCCCGCGCGAGGTCATCGAAGCGACCGCTGCCGCCTCAGGGCAGAGTCCGCGTGCGGCTCTCGCGGGCGAGGCCGACACGGCCGCCGCCGACACCGGCAGGGCCCCAGCCGCTCGTCGTCGAGGACAGCGCGCGCCCGGCCATCGGATCAAGGCCCAGCTGGATCCGGCGGTCGAGCTGGAGCGCGGCCGCGAGGAGCTCGCATTGAAGTCGGAACGCGCCTTCCTGCGGTTCGCCCTCGTGCTGCGGTACGACCCGACCTACGCGCCGGCCGTGCTGGAGGCCCTCCACCTTCGTCGTGAGCCGGCGGCGGCCCTGCTGCGCGGCGACGCCCAGCGCCTGCTGGGCCGACATCTCGAAGCCGAGGCCGCCTTCGACGCGGCCGCGGAGAGCCTGGAGACCCCATGACCGAGCGAACCCTCGTCCTCGTCAAGCCCGATGGCGTGCAGCGCCTGCTCGTCGGCCGGATCGTCGCCCGGTTCGAGGAGCGGGGGCTCAAGCTCGTCGGGCTCAAGCTCGTCCGCGTCGACCGACCGTTCGCGGAGCGGCACTACGAGGTCCATCGCGGCAAGAAGTTCTTCGAGGGCCTGCTCGACTTCATCACGTCCGGCCCGCTGGTGGCGCTGGCCCTCGAGGGGCCCAACGCGATCGCCGTCGTCCGCTCGATGGTCGGGGCGACGCGGCCGCATGAGGCGGCGGCCGGGACGATCCGGGGCGACCTCGCGGTCGAGACGGCCCAGAACCTCGTGCACGCCTCCGACGCGCCCGAGACCGCGGCCGCAGAGCTCGCGCTCTGGTTCGGCCCCAGCGAGCTGCTCGACTACGAGCGCGAGGTCGATCGCTGGGTGCTCGCGCCAGAGGAGTGACCAGCCGCCGCGATCAGCCGCCGGCGCCGCCGATCGCGGTGACAAGGCCCATCGCGGCCAGGGCCAGCACCCCGAGAGCCATCAACAGGACGCGATTCGCGCGGAGCGTCGCCGGCACCGCTCGGACGGCCTCGCGGCGGACCCCTTCCGACCAACCATCGGCACGGCCCGAGCTCCAGTGCGGGCGGCCGGATTGGATCGAGGCAACAGCCGGACTCACGCGGGCGATCCCGGCGACCGCGATTCGGCCGAGGTAGATCGCCGGCATCGCCGCGATGACGACGGTGAGGATCCCGCCGATGCCCGGGATCGAGCCGCCGATGAGACTGGCTCGAGCGTCGAAGAGGGCCGTCCCGGGCAGCCCGATCGCCGCGACCATCATGCCCGCGAAGGACAGGCCGAGCACCGGCGAGTGGCGGGCCCAACCTCCGAGGTCGGCGAGGCGATGCCCGCCGTAGGTCGCGCGGACGACCGCCGCCCAGGCCGCGAGCGCGGTCTTCACCGTGGCGCTGGCGACCAGCCAGTCCCGCGCAGCTGCGGCGGCGTCGGGGTCGAGCGAGGCAAAGGCCAGGATGGCGACCCCGGCGTCCTGCAGGATCGAGTAGCCCAGGACGTGCTCGACATCGTCGTGGACCATCGCCGCCAGGCCGCCGAGGACGATGCTCACGAGGCAGACCCCGATGATCAGGAGCCGCTCGACGCCGCCCGCGGCCTCTGGGCCGAGCGCGTTCTGGCTCCAGTCCAGCGCCACGAGCACGAACGCCGTGCTGCCCCAGGCGAACGTCGCCGGGATGGCAAGCGGGCTGACGCCCTCCATGAACCGCGCGGCCCAGACATGCAGCGGAATGAGGCCGCACCGGATCGCCACGGCCGCGACGATCGTGAGGAGCGCCAGCCCGAGCGCCAGGCGCGTGCCCGGGTCGGTCGCCGGCAGGCCGCCGCCGAGTGGGCCCGCCGCCGACGCACCCCAGGCGATGGCCGCGAGCCCGAGCAGGCCCGAGCCGATCACCGCCAGGATGCCGCGATTGGTCGTGGCCAGTCGGGATGACGGCTCTGAGGCATCGAGCCAGCCGCTCAGGCCCGGGACGATCACGCCGGCCACCCCGCCTGCAGCGAGGGCCGCGACGGAGCTCGCCGGATCCCGGGTCGCCAGGGCGACGGCGGCCACGGCCAGGCCCACGAGCGACGGCCCGACGACCGTCGGCCGGCCGCCGACCGCCAGCTCGAGCAGACCCAGGACGGCGAGCTGCGCCGACCAGGCGACGGCCACCGCGCGCACGAGCGACGTCCCGACCAGCCCGATCCCGCCGATGACCAGCGACTCCTCGGTCGGCATCACGAGGGCGATGCCCAGCACGACGAGGCTGCCGGCGAGCCCGACCCCGAGCGCAACCCGGCGCGAGACGCCGCTGGCGAAGATGGTGGCGAGTCCGGTCCCGAGGGCGAGCGCGGCGAGCAACAGGAGCGTCATCGAGCCGCCCCCGATCGTCGGCCCTCGCGGACTTCGGGCTTTACGGGCACGCCGGCGTCCGCTTCGGGGTCGCCGCGGTCGCCGCGGTCGCCGCGGTCGCCGCGGTCGCCTCGGTTAGCGCGGTCGACGCCATCGACCCGTTCGGCGCGGGCCGCCGCCGCGGTCGCGCGGGCCAGGGCTGCGCCGCTCGCGGCGGCGGCGACCAGGAGCGCGGCGCGGGCGACCTCCTCGAGGTCCACCGCCGGTCCGGCGATGCCGAGCCGGATGAGGAGCACCGCCTGGGTGACGAGCACCATGCCGATCGCCCGCCGGATCCCGGGCTGGCCGTGCACCAGGGGCGCGACGCCGAGGATGAGCAGGCTCGTGCCGGCTGCGATCGTCAGGGCAATCGTCGTCAGCAGCGCGGCCTCGGCCCCGCTCGCCCCCTCGCTCGCCCCGAGCCCGCCGGCAGCTCCCGGTTCGCCGACCTGCACGCCTCCGAGCACCGAGGCAACCGACGCCAACCCGACGGCGAGCCCGAGTCCCGCGACCGCGCCGGCCGTCGCGAGCAGGGCTTCGGCCGGCCAGCCCAGCGGCGAGGGCTGGCGGGGGCCGGTCCGTGCCGCCCAGCGAATGAGGCTTGCCGCGAGGAGTGCGGCCACGATCCGCACGCCCATGACAGCCGCCGACGGCAGGGGATCCGCGAGCAGGGCAGAGGCGACGAGGGCGACCGCGAGGCCGATCGCCGCCGCGGCGCGCTCGCGTGTCGACACGGCCACGACTGCGCCGGCCCCGATCGCGAGGACGATCGCGACCAGCGCCAGGTTCATGGGCTGGGGCTGGGCTCCAGGGTGGCCTGCGGGACGCTCCCCACTGCGAGCTCGGGATGGGCCGGTCTCGGCAGGATGCCGAACGTGTCGAACGGCCAGTACCGCAGCCATGCCCGCCCGATGACGTGCGCGACCTGGATCGGACCAAAGCTCCGCGAATCGGCCGAGTCCTGGCGGTGGTCGCCCATGACCAGGAGCTCGCCGGCAGGGATCAGCCAGGTCGCGGCGCCACCGGCCTGCGGGTCGGTGGTCTGGGGGACACCGTTGTCCTTGAAGATGTACGGCTCGTCGAGGGCAACGCCGTTGACGTAGACCTTGCCGTCGCGCAGCTCGACCTTGTCGTTGGGCAATCCGATGATCCGCTTGATGAACGGGACGCCGCCGCCCGAGGACCACGTCTCGGGCGGATCGAACACGACGATGTCGCCACGAGAGTAGGGCGCCCAATGCGGCGTCAGCTTGTCGACGAGGACGTACTGCTCGGGCAGGAGGGTCGTCTCCATTGAGGTCTGCTGGACCTTGTAGGGCTGGGCGACGAACGTCTGGATACCGAGGAAGATCACGACCGTGAGGACAAGGGTCTCGACAACCTCGAACAGACAGCCAAGGGCTGGGCGTTGACTCACGGAAGGGATTGCTGGCTCACAGGGACGGGAGTATACGGGCGAGGCCCGTGCTAGACTCCGGCCGGCCCCCGACGGGCTGTATCGGCGTGCGGGCAGCTGCCTCCGGCCGGTTCAACCGATCGATGGGTCGCCCGCATTTCCTGACCCACACGCACGTGCGACGCCTTGCCCAAGGGCGCCCGTGCATCGAACCCGTGAGCCTGGAGGACCACCAGCCCGATGGATGCGAGCGCGCTCCAACTGATCATCCTGCCGGCCGGCCTGATCGCCGTCCTGTTCGCGCTGTACCTGGCCCGCGACGTGCTGGCCCGCGATACCGGCACCCAGGCCATGCAGGACGTGGCCGGCACGATCTTCGAGGGTGCCGTCGCGTTCATCCGGCGGCAGTACACGACGATCGGCGTCCTGGCCCTCGTCGGCGCCGTCGTCATCGGCCTGGTCATCACGATCTTCGAGACGGCCGACGTCGCCGACACCAAGACCTTCGGGCTCGACCTGGGCTGGCGTACCGGCCTGGCGTTCATTGTCGGCGCCGCCTGCTCGATGGCGTCGGGGATCATCGGCATGTACATCAGCGTGAAGTCGAATGTCCGGACCGCCGCAGCGGCGCGGCGTAGCCTCGTTGAGGCGGTTCAGGTCGCGATGCGCGGCGGCGCGGTATCGGGCTTCCTCGTCGTCGCCCTGTCGCTGCTCGGCGTCTACGGCATCTTCACCCTGTTCGGCGGCCTTTCGGGCGGCCAGGCGACGCACGACGCGCCGTTCCTGATCGTCGGCTTCGGCTTCGGGGCCTCGTTCGTGGCCCTGTTCGCGCAGCTCGGCGGAGGCATCTATACGAAGGCCGCGGACGTCGGCTCGGACCTCGTCGGCAAGGTCGAGAAGGGCATCCCCGAAGACGATCCGCGCAACGCGGGCGTCGTCGCCGACCTCGTGGGCGACAACGTTGGCGACTGCGCCGGTCGTGGCGCGGACCTGTTCGAGTCCACTGCCGCCGAGAACATCGGCGCGATGATCCTGGGCGTCGGCGTGTTCACGATTGCCCTGAACGCCGGCTGGCCGAACCCCCAGGCGTGGATCTTCTTCCCCCTCGTCGTCCGCGCCTTCGGGCTGCTCTCCACGATCGTCGCGATCTTCTTCGTCCGCGGGAAGGAGACCGAGGATCCGATGAACATGCTCAACCGTGGCTACTGGGTCACCACGATCCTTTCGGTCGTGGCCCTGCTGCTGACGACGAACGTCATGCTCCAGACCAACGGCAACGCGCCCTCGGGCGTCCCGGTCTGGCTGTACTTCTTCGGCGCCGGCGTCGTCGGCCTGGCGACGAGCGTGGCCTTCGTCTACATCACCCAGTTCTACACCGCGGGCTCCTTCCGGCCTGTCCGTGAGATCGCGGAAGCCTCGAAGACCGGTCCGGCGACGAACATCATCTCGGGTACGGCGGTCGGCTACGAGACGACCTTCGTGACCGCGATCACCATCGGCATCGCCCTCATCCTCAGCCACTGGCTGGGGTCGCAGGCCGGACTGACGAACGCCGACGGCAAGGACGTCGGCGGGATCTTCGGGACTGCCGTCGCGACGATGGCGATGCTCATGACGACTGCTTACATCCTGGCGATGGACACGTTCGGCCCGATCACCGACAACGCCGGCGGCATCGCCGAGTTCAGCCGGGCCGAGGCGGGTGCACGGGAGATCACGGACCGCCTCGACGCGGTCGGCAACACGACGAAGGCCCTGACGAAGGGCTATGCGATCGCCTCGGCATCGCTCGCGGCGTTCCTCCTGTTCAGCGCCTACATCGACAAGGTCAACCTCATCCACGCAAACCGCAACGAACCGCTGCTGTCCTCGGTGAACCTTGCCAACGTCGACGTCTTCGTCGCCGGACTGATCGGCGCGATGCTCGTCTACTTCTTCAGCTCGCTCGCGATCCGCGCGGTCGGCAAGACGGCCCAGTCGATCATCGTCGAGGTCCGGCGCCAGTTCCGGGAGATGCCCGGGATCATGGATTACACCCAGCGACCGGACTACGCCCGCGTCGTCGACATCACCACCCGCGCCGCCCTGCGCGAGATGATCGCCCCGGGCGTCGTGGCGGTTGCCACGCCGATTGCGGTCGGCCTGCTTTTGGGGGCGGAAGCCGTCGCGGGCATGCTCATGGTCGGGACGATCGCCGGCGTCATGCTCGCGACCGTCCTGAACAACGGCGGCGGCGCGTGGGACAACGCCAAGAAGTACATCGAGTCCGGGCACCTCAAGGACGACCAGGGCAAGGTCTTGGGCAAGGGCTCCGATGCGCACGCCGCGGCGGTCGTCGGCGACACGGTTGGCGATCCGTTCAAGGACACTGCCGGCCCTTCGCTGCACGTTCTCGTGAAGCTGCTCGCGACGATCACGCTGGTCCTCGCTCCGCTCTTCATCCGGTAGGGCGGAAGCGCCCTCCCGGGAGGCCACCCAGATGCCTGGATCGCTGGGAGAGCGGGACGACGGAGGAGATGCCGACCTGATGCCTTCGTTCGTCAATTCGCAGCGCTAGGTGGACCAGATCGTCCAGGCGATCCTGCTGGGCCTCGTGCAGGGGCTGACCGAGTTCCTGCCCGTCTCGAGCTCGGGCCACCTGATCGTAATCCCCGCCCTGCTGGGCTGGCACGACCCGTTCATTGAGAGCCTCGCGTTCAGCGTGATGCTCCACGTCGCGACGCTCCTCGCGCTCCTGATCTACTTCCGAACCGACTGGCTGCGGCTCATCCCGGCCGGCCTCGCCGCCGTGCGGGATCGCTCGTTCCGTGGCGACCCGGACCGGAAGCTGGCGTGGCTGCTCGCCGCCTCGACCGTGCCAGCCGTCATCGCCGGCGTGCTCCTGAATGACGTCATCGAGACGACATTCCGCGAGCCGCGGCTCGTGGCCTTGACGCTGGTCGCGGGCGCCGTCGTGCTGTGGCTGGCGGATCGGCTGGGGTCGAAGACGCGGGAAATCTCGAGCCTGACGTTCCCGGTGGCCTTCGGCATCGGCGCCGCCCAGGCGCTCGCGCTGATCCCCGGCGTGAGCCGATCGGGCATGTCGATCTCGGCTGGGCTCTTCGCCGGGCTCGATCGGGAAGCGGCGGCCCGCTTCGCCTTCCTGATGGCCACGCCGATCATCGCCGGCGCGGGACTCTGGGAGCTGCGCAAGATCGTCAGCGGCGAGGCCGGCGTCGCCCTGCCGCTCGTGCCGCTGGCGGCGGGCATGGTCGCCGCGCTCCTAGCCGGGCTCGCGGCGATCGCGGTGCTCCTGCGCTACCTGCGCTCGCACGGGACGGGCATCTTCGTCGCCTATCGGATGGCTTTCGCGGCCGTGATCGTCGTCGCCTGGCTTGGGCTGTGGGATCGCCGCTGACGTCATGGAGGTGATGAAGCAGCTCCGCCAGCGCGCCATCCGAGACCTGGTCGAGCAACGCCCGATCCGGACCCAGCAGGAGCTGGCCGCAGCCCTTCGCTCGCGCGGCTTCCGCGCCACCCAGGCCACGATCAGCCGCGATGTCGCCGAGCTTGGCCTCGGAAAGGGGAGTCGCGACGGGCGCTCCGCCTACGTCCTGCCACCCCGTCTTCGCGACGCGGATGTCTCGGGCGAGGACCGGCTGAGGCGCCTCCTCTTCGACGTGCCCGCGGAGTTCCGGGTCGCCGACCTCCTCCTCGTGATCCGGACCCTTCCGGGCAGCGCCCACGCGGTCGCTGCTGCGCTCGATCGGACGGGCTGGCCCGAGATCGTCGGCTCGATCGCGGGCGACGACACCGTGTTCGTCGCGACCCCTGATCGATCGGCCCTTCGCCGGCTGCGCGATCGCCTGATGGGCCTCGCCGGCCGCCACTG
Source organism: Candidatus Limnocylindrales bacterium (assembly GCA_038322255.1). GTDB lineage: Bacteria > Chloroflexota > Limnocylindria > Limnocylindrales > CSP1-4 > UBA5189. The sequence continues at coordinate 12,123 of JBBQFS010000058.1, forward strand.
ACAACTCGCCGACCCGGGGGCTTTTGACACCCCTCCGAGGCCGCGGTAGGCTTCGCAGGCGAACTCGACTCCAGCACGCGGACTGACGTCGCGGGGCTGGGGTCTTTTCCTTATCCGGGGTACGAGGCCACCGTGAACAACAAGCCCACCTACATCAGCAAAGACGGCCTCGAAAAGCTCCGCCACGAGCTCGAGGAGATGGTGTCCATTCGCCGGCCCGAGATCGCCCAGCGGATCCACGACGCCAAGGAGCACGGCGACCTCACGGAGAACGCCGAGTACGAGGACGCCAAGAACGAGCAGGCCTTCGTCGAGGGCCGGATCCAGATGCTCGAGGCGCTCATCAAGAATGCGACGCTGATCGACGAGCATCACACGAACGACCATGTCCAGATCGGCTCGACCGTCAAGGTCACGGGGCCAGACGGATCCCAGTCGTTCACGATCGTGGGCTCGACCGAGGCCAAGCCGACCGAGGGCCGGATCAGCAATGAGAGTCCGGTCGGTCGCGCCCTCCTGGGCAAGAAGAAGGGCGAGAACGTCACGGTCCAGGTGCCCGCGGGCGACATCGCCTACAAGATCCTCGCGATCTCCTAGGAGTCGGCGACCAATCCTCGGGCCGATGGCTAGCGGGGCGTCGCCTCGGCCTTCGGAGAGCGAGAGCCGACGCACAGCCTGAGGTTGCCGGCACGATGGAATGGGCCGATGAGCTGGCGGCGCGGGTCTCGGGGCCGCAGGTCGTCAACGACTCCAAGACGCCATCCGGCACCGTCCACGTGGGGAGCCTCCGCGGGCCCGTCATCCTCGACGTGATCACGCGTGCACTGCGCGCGGCGGGTCGTGAGACCACGCTGTTGTATGGCGTTGACGACCTGGATCCGATGGACGCCCAGGCGCTCCTGACACCCGACGCGGTCGAGCGCGAGATGGGCCGCCCGCTGGCGCACATCCCCGACCAGGAGGCGGACGGCCACGCCTCGTACGCGCGCCATCACGCCCAGCGCTTCATCGACACGTTCGCGGGGCTCGGCATCCACCCCGATCGGTATTACTGGATGAGCGAGCAGTACGCGGCCGGCGACATGGATCCGTTCATCCGTACTGCGCTCGACCGGGCGGCGGTGGTGCGCGAGGTCTACCAGCGCGTCGCCAACGTCCGGCATCCGGACACGTGGCACCCGATCAGCGTCATCTGCCCGACCTGCGGCCGCGTTGGCACGACGATCGTCACGAAATGGGACGGGGAGCGGGCGTTCTTCGAGTGTCGTGAGGCACTGGTCACGTGGGCCCGGGGCTGCGGAGCGTCGGGTTGGGTCGCGCCGTTCGGCGGGGCTGCGAAGCTGCCGTGGAACCTCGAGTGGGCGGCGCAGTGGTCCCTGTTCGGGGTGACGATCGAGCCATGCGGCAAGGACCTCGCCACTGCCGGCGGGTCGCGGGACCGGAGCGACGCGATTGCGCGCGAGGTCTTTGAGCGCGAGCCACCGATCAACGTGCCGTACGAGTTCCTGAACATCGGCGGCAAGAAGATGTCGACATCCAAGGGCCACGGCGCGCCGGCGCACCTGATCGCGGAGGTCGTCGCGCCGGAGCAGCTCAGGTTCCTCTTCCTGCGGCCCCGGCCGAACCAGGCGATCGAGTTCGACCCGAACGGCACCGACGCGATCCCGCGCCTGTTCGACGAGTTCGACCGGCTCTCGGCCGCCGTTGCCGGCCGTGAGGTCAAGGGCGAGCTGCCGCCAGGCTTCGCGGCGATGTTTCGGTACTCCCTCCTCGACCCGGCGGCCGACGTCGACGTCGAAGCGGCCCGGTTCCGGCCCGCATTCGGACACCTCGCGGTGCTCGCCCAGGTGCCCGGCGTCGACATCGGCGCGGCGATGGCGGCGGAGAAGGGGAGTCCGCTCGACGACGCGGAACGGGCGAACCTCGAGGAGCGCCTGCGAGCTGTTCGCGGCTGGCTGACGCATTTCGCGCCCGACGGCGCCCGGATGGAGGTTCGGCGCGGCGCCCTGCCCGAGGCCGCGGCGACGCTCACC
>JBBQFS010000059.1:0-13907 GCA_038322255.1 Candidatus Limnocylindrales bacterium
CAAGACGCCGCCACGTAAATGCGGCGGGGCTGGGGCGACAGCGGCTGTTCTTATCCGGGGAGACCTGATCGGGTGTCGGAGGCCTCGCCTTCCGACCGCCGCTGCCGAAAGGGGGCGGTGGACTGGTCAGGAGTCAGCAGCGGCCACAGTACCGGCGGGGATCACGATCGCCGGGAAGGGCCAAACGTCAGTCCGAGGGACAACCCGGACCGACTCGCGATCGGCGCACCGACCGCAGCCATCCCACCCAGCTGGTGGGCCTGCCGGTGGAGCGAGAGGGTGAAGCCCTCGGACCCGCCGCCCTCAGAGCGCAGCGCCGATCCGGCGTCATCCGAGACAGCCCCTCACCCCGCCCGGGCCGATGACCTCTGGGAGGCGTTCCTCTCACGAGACAACCTCGCCCGGGCGCTCCGGCGCGTCGAGTCCAACGGCGGCGCTCCGGGTCCCGACGGCATGACGGCGGAGGCCCTGCGGCCCCACCTGAAGACCGCCTGGCCGGAGATCCGCCAGACGCTCGACGCTGGCACGTACCGCCCCGCCCCCGTCCGCCGGGTGACGATCCCCAAGCCCGGTGGAGGTGAGCGCGAGCTGGGCGTGCCGACGGTCCTCGATCGCTTCCTCCAACAGGTGCTGAGTCAGGTCCTCACCCCCGTCTTCGAGCCTTCGTTCTCGGACCGGAGCTATGGCTTCCGGCCGGGCCGGAGCGCCCACCAAGCCGTCATTGCGGCGCGGCGGGCGATCGAGGCCGGTCAGACCTGGGTCGTCGATGTCGACCTCGACCGGTTCTTCGACCGGGTGAGCCACGACGCCCTGATGGCCAGAGTGGCCAGACGGGTCGCCGACCGGCGGGTGTTGAAGCTCATCCGCCGCTATCTCGACGCCGGGGTCATGGTCAGTGGCGTGAAGGTGGCCACGGTGGAGGGGACGCCGCAGGGCTCGCCCCTGTCACCGCTCCTGGCCAACATCATGCTCGACGACCTCGACCACGAGCTGGAGCGACGGGGCCACACGTTCGTTCGCTATGCCGACGACCTCCGGGTCTACGTGGCATCCGAACGAGCCGCGACTCGCGTGCTCGAGGGTGTGACGGTCTTCGTGGAGCAGCGGCTCAAGCTCAAGGTGAACCGGGACAAGAGTGGCGTCGCCCGAGCGACGGTCCGGGGCCTGCTTGGCTTCGGCTTCTTCGTCCGCGACGGCGGGGTGAGGATCAGGCTCGATCCGAAGGCGAAGCGTCGCCTGAAGGCTCGACTACGCCAGCTCACCGACCGCCACCGGAGCATCGCGATGGCCATCCGCCTCGCGCTGCTCACTCGGTTCATCGCCGGCTGGGCCGCCTACTTCGCGCTGGCCGAGACGCCATCGGTGTTCGTCGAGCTCGACGAGTGGCTCCGCCGACGGTTGCGGCAGGTTCGCTGGAAGGAGTGGAAGCGCTTCGCCGCGCGACGGCGCAACCTTCGAGTGCTCGGTATCCCCGATTGGCAGGCTCGCCAGTGGGCGGCCAGCCGGAAGGGCTACTGGCGACTCGCCGGCTCCGCTCCGCTCCAACGGGCGCTGCCCAACCGCTACTGGGCCGACCTCGGTCTGGTCGGCCTGAGCGATCGTCGTCGTCGCCTTCGGGAGCGCTGGCGAACCGCCGGATGCGGACCCGCATGTCCGGTGGTGTGGGAGGGGCTGGGCTAACCCCGGCCCCTACCCGATTCCGCGCCGTCCGGATCGACGGACACCGCAGCCATTTACGACGGGGCGCTTTCACCGTGTATCTACCCAGACCTCATGATGCGGATCCGCCTTCGCCCGGACTTGGCGGATGCCCGCTTTGTCCACCATTGGCTTCAGAGCAGGCCTGCTCGCAGCTATATCCGCGGCGTGAGCCGGGGCACAAACCCCACGATGAACTACATCGCCCAAGGTGATGTGCAATCGATCCCGTTTCCGGAAGGCCTCTCTGTCACACGGCAACGAACCCTGCTTCGGTCCCTGGATGCCGCGGCTGAAGAGATGGCCAAAGTCGCTGACGTCGCGAGGGACATGGAACGGCTCATTGCGGCGGTTTTGCCGACTGTGGTCCGGCGAGCTTTCGCGGGGTCCCTATAGGACCCGGCAACTTCGGCGCCCCCCTATCTACTACCCCGCGCACGGTTTGACGCCCCCGAGGGCCGTTCGTACACTCAATCCCGACAAGATCGCTTGGGATTGAGGACCGTCTCCTGACCGAACTGGGCACAACTGCTGCCGCTCTGACCGCCATGCCCGCGAGCCCGCACCGGCCGTCCTTCCATGGGACCGGTGCCGTTGCCTTCAGCACCAAGGGTGAGTACGGCGTGCGGCTGATGGTCCAGCTCGGTAGGCACTTCGGGGCGGGCCCCGCGTCGCTGGCTGAGATCGCGGCCGTCGAGGACATGCCCCGGGCCTATCTCGAGCAGCTCGCGTTCGTCCTGCGGGACGCCGGACTGGTGGTCTCCACACGGGGAGCCCACGGCGGCTACGAGCTCGCGCGCCCGCCGGCCGCCATCCCGATGAGCGAAGTTCTGCGCGCCCTTGAAGGCCCGCTCGCGCCGATGATCTGCGCCACCGACGAACCCGGCCACGACCTGGCCTGCGATCGAACCTCGTCGTGCACCGTCAACCTGTTGTGGATCCGCGTGCGCGACGCGGTCGCGGGCGCGCTCGACGGCGTGACCCTGGCCGACCTCGTTCCGCAGCGCATCGTGATTCTCGAGGCGCCGCCGGCCGCCGCGACGGCGGCACCAGCCATTGAAGGAGCCCTGACCGCATCGTGAGTGACCACACGAACGGCGCCACCCCGGCGGCGAGCGCCGACGACCGGCTCGTCATCCGCGGCCTTCGCGTCGCCCCGATCGCGGCGCCCGAGAACGAGATCCTCCAGGGCATCGACCTCGAGGTTGGACCCGGCGAGGTTCACGCGATCATGGGCCCCAACGGCTCGGGCAAGACGACCCTGGCCTACGCGCTGATGGGCCACCCCTCGTACAAGGTGACCGGCGGCGAGGTGCGCTGGCGCGGCCGCGACGTCCTGAAGCTCAGCCCCGACAAGCGGGCGCGGCTCGGGATGTTCCTGGCCTTCCAGTACCCGACCGCGATCCCGGGCCTGAGCGTCGCGAGCTTCATCCGGAGCGCGCTGAACGCCAAGCTCCAGGGCATCGACAAGAACCCCGACATCGACCCCACGGACGCCATCAAGGGCGGCGTCTCGATGATGGAGTTCCGCAAGCGGATGCGCGCCAAGCTTGCGCTCCTGAAGATGGATGAGGCCTTCGCCGCGCGCTACGTCAACGAGGGCTTCTCGGGGGGCGAGAAGAAGCGGCTCGAGATGCTCCAGATGGCGATGCTCGATCCACAGATGGCGATCCTTGACGAGACGGACTCGGGGCTCGACATCGACGCCCTGCGGGTCGTCGCCGAGGGCGTCAATGCGATGCTCAACCCGAACCTTGGCATCCTGCTGATCACCCACTACCAGCGCCTCCTGAACTACATCACGCCCGACGTCGTCCACGTCCTGGCGCAGGGCCGGATCGTCAAGTCCGGTGGCAAGGACCTGGCGCTTCGCCTCGAGAGCGAGGGCTACGGCCCGATCCTTCGCGAGGCGGGGCTCGCTCCCGACGTGCCCGACGAGGCACTGCTCGTACCGCTCGGTCCCGACCTCGGCGAGGACGCCGGCGAGCAGGTCGCCGAGCCTGTCAAGTCCGCCCGGTAGCCACGGAGATCAAGCCATGACCGTGACCGTGCCGAGGACAACCTCAGCCTCGCCGTCGATCGAGCTCGACGGACGCATCCGCAACGGCCGCCTCGATGCAGCGGTCATTCGCCGGGACTTCCCGATTCTCGCCACCGAGTCCCACGGCCACCCGCTCGTTTTCCTCGACTCGGCCTCGACGAGCCAGAAGCCGAACGTCGTGATCGACGCCTTCGATGCCTACTACCGCGAGTACGCCGCCAACGTCCACCGCGGCATCTATGAGATCGGGGAGCGGGCGACGGCGGAGTACGAAGGCGCGCGCGCCAAGGTCGCGCGGTTCATCAACGCGCCCGATCCGAACGAGGTGATCTTTACCCGCAACGCGACCGAGGCGATCAACCTCGTCGCCTACTCGTGGGGCCGCAAGAACATCGGCCGCGGCGACGCGATCGTGCTCACCGAGATGGAGCACCACGCGAACCTCGTGCCCTGGCAGATCCTGGCCCAGGAGCGCGACGGCGACCTCGAGTTCATCCCGATCACGGACGATGGCGTCCTCCGCCAGGACGTCTTCGATGTGCTCCTCCGGCTCAAGCCGAAGCTCGTGGCGTTCACCCACGTCTCAAACACGCTGGGCACGATCAACCCGGTGGTCGAGATGACTCGGCTCGCCCATGCGGCGGGCGCCCTCGTGCTGATCGACGGTGCCCAGGCGGTGCCCCATGTCCCGGTCGACGTCCAGGCGATCGGCGCCGACTTCTACGCGTTCTCTGGGCACAAGATGCTGGGCCCGACCGGCTCTGGCGCGCTGTGGGCGCGGCGCGAGCTGCTCGAATCGATGCCCCCGTTCATGGCCGGCGGGGACATGATCCGCGAGGTCCACCTCCGCCGGTCCGAGTGGAACGAGATCCCCTGGAAGTTCGAGGCGGGAACGCCCGACATTGCGGCCGGGATCGGGCTTGGCGCCGCGGCGGAGTACCTGATGGCGCTCGGGATGGACCGGGTCCGAGAGCACGAGAAGGAGCTGCTGACCTACGCGCTCGTGGCCCTCAACCGGGAACACCGCGATCTCGACCTCTACGGTCCGATGATTGCCGACATCCGCTGCGGCGTGATCCCGTTCAACGTTCCCGGCGTCCACCCCCACGACGTCGCCCAGGTCCTCGATCGATCCGGCGTCGCTGTCAGGGCCGGGCACCACTGCACGATGCCGCTGCACGAGCGTCTCGAGCTTGCCGCGAGTGCCCGCGCGAGCTTCAACGTCTACACCACCGAGGCCGACATCGATGCCCTGATCGCCGGCCTCCACGAGGTGAAGCGCATCTTCAGTTAAGGATCACCACGGGCCTGGGCGATGTGTGTCCCATTTGGGCCGACCTCCGTGCCGAATCCCTAGGGACGTGCTGGGGATTTCCGCGCTTGGCGCGTTAGAATGCGACACGCAATGGACGACCTGTACCGCGACTACATCCTCGAGCACTACCGGCGACCCCACAACTTCGGGGTGCTGGATGGCGCGACGACCTCGCAGGAGGGCGCCAATCCCCTGTGTGGTGATCGGATCACGATGCAGCTGCGGGTGCGCGGTGGCGTGATCGACGGCGTCGGGTTCACCGGTCGGGGCTGCGCGATCAGCCAGGCATCGGCGTCGCTCCTGACCGACGAGATCAAGGGCAAAGCGGTCGACCAGGCCGCGGCGATGAGCTCGACCGATGTCCTCGACCTGCTGGGCATCGAGATCAGCCCCGCGCGCATCAAGTGCGCGCTGCTGTCGCTCGAGACGCTCCAGGGCGCGCTCGGGCCGACCGCCGCGGCGGCTCCCGCGTATGACGTCGGACCGGCGAGCGAGGCGAGCCCCGCATGACCGGGCACCCGCTCTCCAAGGTCCAAGGCCAAGCAACCCGACGCCATTGGTCCGAGGATCCCTGCAGGTGTCATTCGCCGGCCTGACGCCGGCGCAAATCGACCGTCCCGGCCGAGGCCGCGACGCGTCACCCCCTCCTTTCCTGCCTCCTTGCCGCGTTCCCTGATTCCCCCACTGGAGCCCAACACTTCCATGCAGACAGCCATCCGTGAGATCAGCCCAGCCGAAGCCAACGAGCGGCGCGCGGCGGGCACGACCTTGATCGACGTGCGCGAACAGGTCGAGTGGGACGCGGGCCACATCGCCGGCTCCGTCTTCATCCCGCGCGGCGTCCTGGCCGAGCAGGTCGAGGCGGCCGTGCCCGACAGGAGCACCCCGATCGTCGTCTACTGCCGAAGCGGCGCCCGCTCCGCGCTGGGCACCCAGCTGCTCCAACAGCTCGGCTACACGGACGTCGTCAACATGGCCGGCGGGATCCTGGCGTGGGACGCCGCGGGGCTGCCGATCGACGCACCGGCCACCCTGACGCCGGCCCAGCAGGCGCGCTACAGCCGCCACCTGCTGATCCCCGAGGTCGGAACGAACGGCCAGGCCAAGCTGCTCGAATCCAAGGTCCTGATCGTGGGCGCGGGCGGCCTCGGCAGCCCCTCGGCGCTGTACCTCGCAGCCGCCGGTGTCGGTACCCTCGGCATCGTCGACTTCGACGTCGTCGAGGCCAGCAACCTCCAGCGCCAGGTCATCCACTCGACCGAGCGGCTCGGCGAGAAGAAGGTCGATTCCGCGCGGAAGACGATCGAGGCGCTCAACCCCGACGTCAACGTCGTGACGTACGACGAGATGCTCCTGGCCGACAACGTCGAGCGCCTGATCGCCGGCTACGACGTCATCCTCGACGGCACCGACACGTTCGAGACGCGCTACCTGCTCAACGACGCGGCCGTCGCGGCCGGGATCCCGGTCGTTCACGCGTCGGTCTTCCGGTTCGAGGGCCAGCTGTCGACCTTCGTGCCGTACGTCGGGCCGTGCTACCGATGCCTGTACCCGACCCCGCCGCCGGCCGAGCTCGCGCCCGGCTGCTCGGTGGCCGGCGTGCTGGGCGTCGTTCCCGGGATCATGGGCCTGCTCCAGGCGAACGAGGTCCTGAAGCTCCTCATTGGCATGGGCGAGCCGCTCATCGGCCGGCTGCTGCTGTTCGATGCCCTCGATGGCTCGTTCTCCGAGCTGCGGTTGAGCCGCGACCCGGCCTGCCCGGTCTGCTCCGACGAGGCCCGCGCGGCACGGGAGCGCGGTGCGCCGCTCCCCCTGCCGGTGCTCGAGGACCAGCCGTTCGTCCTCGGCGGGGTCGGCCGATGAGCACCGTTCGTCTTCCCTCCGTCCTTCGGGCCCAAGCCGACGGCCAGCGGGCGATCGAGGTCGAGGGCGCGACGATCGGCGATGCCGTGCAGTCGCTCGTCGGACAACACCCGGCACTCGCCGGTCAGCTGCTGACGGCCGAAGGCGAGCTCCACCGCTTCGTGAACGTCTACCTCAACGGGCGCGACGTGCGCTACCTGGCGGGGCTCGCCACGCCGGTCGACGAGCGGGACGAGATCCGGCTGCTGCCGGCGATCGCCGGAGGCTGAGTGGACGCGCCATCGGCCGTCCGGCCGAGGCGATACGCGGGAATCATTGACTCGATCGGCGGCACACCGACCGTCGAGATCGCCCGCCTGTCGCCCGACCCTCGCGTCCGCCTGTTCGCGAAGTTGGAGGCCGCCAACCCGACCGGCTCGGTCAAGGATCGCGTCGCCCGGGCCCTGATCGAGGACCTGGAAGCCTCGGGCCGGCTTCGCCCGGATTCGATCCTGCTCGAGGCGACCTCGGGCAACACCGGCATCGCGCTGGCGATGATCGGTCGGCGGAAGGGCCATCGCGTGGCGGTCGTGATGCCTGACAACGTCACCATCGAGCGCCGCGCCCTTGTCGCGATCCATGGTGCCGAGGTCATCGATTCACCCGGCGCGCTGGGCTCGAACGGGGCCATCGCGCTGGCCCGCGACCTGGTGGCGCGCGACCCGCAGTTCGTGATGGCGGATCAGTACGCCAACCCGGCCAATCCACGTGTCCACGAGGAGACGACCGGCCCGGAGGTCCTCGACGCCGTCCCTGAGCTCGACGTGTTCGTGGCCGGGTTGGGTACCGGCGGGACGCTGACCGGCGTGGGCCGGTTCCTGCGGCGAGCCAAACCGGGCGTGCGGATCGTCGCCGCCGAGCCCCTGCCCGGTGAGGCGGTCCAGGGCCTGCGCTCGCTCGAGGACGGCTTCGTGCCTGAGGTCTTCGACCCATCGCTCCTCGACGACCGTTACGTCGTCTCGAATCGCGAGGCGGTGGCCACCGCGCGCGACCTGCTGGAGCGCGAGGGCATCTTCGCCGGCCCGAGCTCCGGCGCGATTCTCGCGGTCGCGGCCCGCGTGGCGCGCACGATGGAGCGCGGCACGATCGTGGCGCTGCTGCCCGACGGCGGTTGGAAATACCTCTCGGCGGGGACGTACTCGACACCGCTCGACGACCTGGACGGCGCGCTCGAGGGCGAGGTCAGCTGGTGGTGAGCGACGCTCGACCAGGCGGCTACTACCCCGGCGCCGGCGAGCGTCCGCACCCGGGCCCGTCGACGGTGACGGTGTCGGCGTCGATTCGGGACGCGATCGTCGAGCAGGCCCGGCGCGAGGCGCCGAACGAGGCCTGCGGGATCATCGTCGGCGACCGCCCGGCGGCCGACGGCGGACGGGCACTCCGGTGGGTACCGGTTCGGAACCAGGCGGCTTCGCCGTTCCGTTACACCGTCGACCCCGAGAATCTCCTGCGGCTGACCATCGAGACCGACGATGCCGACGAAGTGTTCTGGGCGATCGTCCACTCGCACGTCGCGTCCGCCGCGCGGCCCTCGCCAACAGACCTGCGCGAAGCGCATTACCCCGACTCGTTGTACGTGCTGGTGTCGCTCGACCCTACGGAAGCCGACCAGGCGACAGGGACGGCGAGCCTGCGAGCGTGGCGAATCGTCGATGGTGGGGTTCACGAGGTCGCGCTCACGATCGACGGCTGACCAGGCGCGGTCCCGCCTCGACGGGCACCTCGTCGTCGCGCTCGTGCCCGTCATGGGCACGAGCGCAAATCGAGACGTCATTCCTGCTGCTCGTCGCAAGCCGCCGCCCGTCCTAGCGCGGAACCTCGCCGGGCGCGCGGCTAGCCGCGTGCGGGGCTAGCCGGGCCGTCGGCGACAACGCGGCCGGCATCGAGGCGCACGACGCGCTCGAACGAGGCGGCCACGAAGCGAGCGTCGTGACTGATCGCGACGACGGTGCGGCCCGTCGCAGCCAGCTGCGCGATCACCGACTCGACCCGCCCGATCTCGCGAGCGTCGAGGCCCATCGTCGGCTCGTCCAAAACGACGACCGGCGTATGCATTGCCAGGACGCACGCCAGCGCGAGAAGCCGCCGTCTGGACGGGCCGAGGTCGTATGGATTCTGTGTGCCCTTCTCCGCGAGCCCAACGACCGACAGCGCATCGTCGACCGCCTCATTGAGCTCCGCGCCGCGCAGGCCCACGTTGCGGGCCCCGAACGCAACCTCGCGACCGCATGTGCCGGCAAAGAGCTGCCGGTCGGGGTCCTGGAACGTCATCCCCACCGTTCGCGCCAGCTCCGCGACGCGGCGGCCGGTCGTCAGCACCCCGTCGACCAGGACGCATCCAGAGGACGGTCGGAGGAGCCCATTCCAATGGCGAACCAGCGTCGACTTACCGGACCCGTTTCGGCCCGTGATGGCGATCCGCTCGCCGGCTTCGATCCGCAGGTCCAGCCCTTCGAGCGCCCGCGTGCCATCCGGGTAGTCGAACACGAGGCCTTCGCAGCGGATCACGCCGGGACCGCCTGGCGGGCCACGCCCAGGTCCACCAGGCGGCGGTCTCGCAACCCGTCGGCAATCGGCAGATCGAACACGAGCCGCCCCCCGTCGATTGCCACCAGCCGCGTACAGATCGACGACAGCAAGCCCAGGTCCTGCTCGGCGATGAGCACGGCGGTGCCGGAGCCCGCTAGGCCGCCGAGCGCGTCGCCGACGAGCTGTCGGCCCTCCGGATCAAGCTCCGCCGTCGGCTCGTCGAGCACGAGGTGGCGCGAGCCCATCGCGAGCATCGCCGCGATCGCTACCAGCTGCGTCTGCCCGCCGGAGAGCCGATCGGGCGCGCGCTCCGCGAGGCTCTCGATGCCGAGCGCCTCCAGCGCGGCGCGGGACCTGGCCACCGTCGCAGCGACCGAGAGGCCGAGATTCACTGGCCCGAGCGCCACCTCCTCCAGGACCGTCCCCGTGATCCCGGAGAGCTGGCTCGTTGGGCTCCCGAAGACGATCCCGACGCGACCGGCAATCTCGTGCGGGCGCTGCCCCCGGACGCTCATCCCATCGAGGAGAACATCGCCGGTCAGCTCACCGCCGATCGATGCCGGTGCGAGGACGGAGGCGACGAGGCACAGCGTCGATTTGCCCGCTTCGTTCGGACCGACGATTCCGACGATCTCGCCATCTCGGACGGTCAAATCGATGCCGTCGAGCGCCGGCCGTCGATAGCCCGGATAGCGATAGGCGACCGAGCGCAGCTCAAGCACGAGCGGCTCCCATCAAGGCAAGCCAGGCAGCAAGCCGACGGACACACCGGCAGCGATCGCTGCTAGGCCGAGGATCAGGAGCCATCGCGCGAGCCGCTCGAAGGCGCTGTCGTGCGGCACCCACAGCATGTGCCGTGGCCCCGGTCGCCCGAACGCTCGCGCATCGAGCGCCAGGCTTCGAGCCTCGACCTGGTGCAGCGACCCGATCACGACCGGGCCGACCAGCGGCACGATGGCAGCGACCCGCCGCAGGAAGCCGCCCTCGGTGTAGAGCCCGCGCGCACGCTGGGCATCGCGGACGGTGCGCGCCCGTGCGATCACCAAAGGCACCGTCTCGAGCAGGGCCCCGACCGCGAATGCGAGGCGCGGCGAGAAGCGCCGCCGTTCGAGGTCGACGATGAACGCCCGCGGTGCCGTCGTCATCCCGAACAGGGTGAGCGCAGCAGCCGTCACGAACAACCGCAGCACGACCTGGGCCGCGAAGTCGAGGCCCTCGAGCGTCGCCTCGAGCGGTCCGATCTGGACCAGCACGTTCCCACCGGGCTGGGTGAAGATGGAGACAAGGGCGACGGCGACGGCCAGCGGCAGCGTCACCGCCATCGAGCGGATGACGACAGGTCGAAGCACGCGAGCGACGATCGCCCCGGGCACGACGAGCGTCGCCAGCAGCGCCAGAGGTCCGACGTAGCCGCCGAGGACCAGCGCAGCCAGCGTGGTGACGACGGCGATGACGGCCTTCGTCAGCGGATTCAGGTGGTGGTAGGTGCTCGGGGTCGCCGGTACGAGGCGTGCGAGAAGCTCGGCGTCAGCCGTCGTCAGGCCCGCGCCGGCCGCCGGATCGGCCGTGGGGGAAGTCCCGGCAGCGCCTGCATCGAGCGCGATCGGTCAGCCCTCGACGGTGCCGAGCGCCCGCTCGCCCTGCGGGAAGCGGGCGGTGATTCGCCTCGACACCGAGCCGAGGATGGTGAACACGACCACGAAGGTGATCGTCTTGTCGACCGGATCCGAGATGAGCGATTGCTGGAGCACGGCCTGCTGGAGATCGGAGCCGGCGGCCTTGAACGCGGCGACCAGCAGGTCGGTTCCGGAGCCTGTGACGCCACCGAACATGAGCGCCGCGATCGGCGCCGCGATGAATGCCGAGACGACGCCACAGGCCGCACCCGCGACGATCACGAACGCCACGCCGAGGTCGCGCGCCCGCACCAGCCGGACGAGGATGATGACGATCCCAAGGACGACGATCGCGGCAATGCCGTAGGCCAGAAGCCCGAACAGCGGGTCGACCGGGCCACCGCTGGGGCTGCCGAAGGGATCGAAGCAGAGCTGTCCGCTCGACGTCCCGGCGGGGGCCGGCGCACAGAGGTTCCGGTAATACGGAAGCACGCTGAAGCGAGTGATCTCGTACAGGACCACGGCCATGAGGACGACCCCGAGGACCAGGTCGGGCCGTGAGCTGTTGGGTCGCGGCCGGAACACGCCGATGTACCCGAACACGCCGGCAAGCAGCCCGATCTCGGCCGCCACGATCGCGAACGGCCACGCGAACGGCGAGCCGAACGGCGTCCCGGCGAGGACGAAGGTCCAGGCGAGATTCGAGAGGAGGCCGGTGGCAGCACCGGCAAGCGGGCCGGCGAGGACGCCGACCAGGATCGTCCCGATCGAATCGAGGTAGACCGGCAGCTTGAGCGCCGTGCCGACCGTCTGCCCGAGCACGATGTTGAGGGCGATCGCGAACGGGATCAGGACGATCGTGCGCGTGTCGAACTGGCGCGCGATCGAATCGAGCCGGCGCGTCTGGGCCCACTCGACGGCGGCGTAGACACCGAAGCCGACGAGCAACGCGATCGCGAGTACGAGCATGAACAGGTTCGATCCGACCGGGATCTCGCCGGGACCGGGGCGCGTGTTGAACGTGCCGGTCGCGATGACGCCGATCACCGTGGCGATCACGGTCGCCGCGGCGGCTGCGAGCACCCGGAGCCACGTGCCTGTCATGCGCGCCTCCTTCGCTGGCCCTTGGTTCGCTCGACCCCTGTTTCGCTCGACCCTTCGGCCTAGCGTGTCACGCCGGAGCGGCGCGCCGCGAGCCCACCGACGCGGTCGATGAAGCGCTCGATGAATGCGTCCGCGTCGCCCTCCACGGCGACATCCACGTTCGCGGGCTTCCGGGTGAGCCCGCGCCAGTCCGCGACGGTCATGCCGTGCGCCAGGCCACTCCCGGTCTCGACGTCGACGAAGACGGGCTCGGCCCGGACGAGCGACCGATCGATCGCGGCCGCCACGGCGAAGGGATCGTGGATGAAGGCGCCGTAGAAGCCGTCGTACTTCTCGTGGAACTCGAAGTAGAAGCGCAGCGCATCCGCGATAAAGCGAAGCACGGGGATCGCCGCTACGGACTCGATCGCGTCGATGGGTTTGCGGCCCAGCAGGTCCGCGTCGGGCGGCTGCGCGCCGGCGCGAACTGCGAGGTGACGGAGATGCTCCGGCTGGAAGCGAGCCTGCTCGGTGACATCGAGGCCCATGGCCAGGGGTCGGGCGACATCTCCGGCGGCGGGTTTGCCGGCGCGAGAGCTACCCGCCGCCCAGCCGGCGAAGACCGCCTTCGCAGCGTCCGGGTCGACATGGACGTTCCACTCGCTGGTCGGTGTCGTATTCCCGGGTGCGCGGTAGGCGCCGCCCATCAGGACGAACGAATGGAGCAGGCTCGGGAGCGAGGGCTCCCACTCAAGCGCGACGGCGAGATTCGTGAGCGGCCCCAGCGTCACCAGCGCGATCTCACGGGGGCGCGATCGGGTGAGCTCGATCAGCCGGTCTGACGCGTTCCCTGGCTGGAGCGGTCGACCCGCCTCGGGCAGCTCGGCATACCCGATTCCGCGAGATCCGTGCGTTTCTGTCGATGTCTCGAGGGCCTTGACGAGTGGCTGCTCGCGCCCGAGGAAGACAGGCACGTCGGCGCGACCCGCCAGCTCCAGCACGGCGCGCGTGTTGCTGGCCACCTGGCGCGCGTCGACATTCCCGCCCACGCACGTGACCGCAAGCAGCTCGACCTCGGGTGAGGCGCAGGCGTACAACAGCGCGAGGGCGTCGTCGATCCCGGTATCGACGTCGAGGATCAGCGGCATCGGCGCGGCCATCGCTCCGAATCCTAGCGACCAGCCGCTCGAACAAGCCGGAAGAACATCACGGCTCGATCCGCCCCGGCGCTGTTCGTGCGCCGGTGCCAACAGGCCGGCGACACCGGCGGCAACCGCGGGATCCGCGCCGACGCAACCCCGGAGCAGCGAGCCCCACGGGAACCGGACGGTGACGAGTTCGGCGCGTCCCTCGAGCTCGATTGGCGGCGCGTCCGCAGCGGCAACGACGAGCGCGGCATTCGGCAGGCCGCCCTTCCTCATGGCACGCGCTGCGCGGCATGAGGCCTCGGCCATGGCCGAGGCGCTCGCGTCAAGTCCGAGGGTGAGCGTTGTGGGGTCGAGGCCGGCGGTCGCAAGCACCGCGCGGCCGTCGCCGGTACCAACATCGATCGTCACTCGCTCGTGTCGAGCGACGAGATCGGCGAGCTAGCCGACGTCCAGCTCGAAACAGCGGCGTCCAACGACAAAGCGAATTATGCGCGGGAGGCTACGCGAACCCCCGGTCAAGCCAAGGCTGCCACCGCGAACAGCACGCCGAACTGCTTGCACCAGATCACGACACT
>JBBQFS010000060.1:0-13773 GCA_038322255.1 Candidatus Limnocylindrales bacterium
GGTGTAGCGGCGGCGGTGGCGGGACCGGCAGGTCGGCGGCGATGTTGTACCAGGCGCGCGGGATCCGATCCTCGTCGAGGATGAACTTGGTCTGGTCGGCGGTCATGGTGTGCTCCCTCCCCCGCACGCAATGAACCGCGAGGGTAGCAGCGAGGCCACGTTCCGCGAGCAGTCCGCGCCCGCCGATCCTGGCCGATGCCCGCCGATCCTCGCCGATCCTCGCCGATCCGCCGATCCGCCGAGCCGCCGAGCCGCCGAGCCGCCGATCCTCGCGCCGCCGAGCCGCCGAGCCAATGACGGGTTTGCCTCATATGCACGCCGGGGGCGCACAAGATCGACGTATCACGGGTCTCAGGCTCGTCATCTCCCGCCGAGGCGCCGCAGCGCGGACCTGCTGAACGTGGCTCGTGAGTGCGGACCGGCCCTCCCCGCGTCATCGCGCGTCGCCAGCCCGGGATTCTCAAGCTAACGCGCCCCACCCGCACATTGGAGACAAAACGACCGCTCGTCGGGACCCGCAACGATGTCGGGATATTCCGCGGGACATCCTGCCTCGCCGGTCAGGACCTTCTTGGCCGGTAAGGACCGGCCTCGCCGGTCAGGACCTGCCTCGTCGGCCAGGACCTGCCTCGCCGGTCAGGACCTTCCTGGCCGCCAGGACCAGCCTCGCCGGTCAGGATTGAGTTAGCCGATCAGGATCGAATCCCTGGGCCGGTCAGGCGCCGTCGACCATCGGGCGGACCTCGCCGATCCAGCGCTCGAGCGTCTCGGTGTCGTAGGGCGCGGCGATCTCGGCCAGGAACGTATTGAAGCCGAGCGCCTGGCGCTCGACCATCTCCTCGGCGATCTGCTCGGGCGTGCCGACCCAGAATGTGTCGTCGTCGATCACATCGGACATGGGCGTCTTGTTGTGGGCCATCGCGGATTCCCAGACCCGCTTTGCCTCCTCGGCGGAGTTGCGGATGATCGGCTTGCAGCCGACTGTGAGCTCGATCTCGGAGGGGTCGCGCCCGGCCTCCTCGCAGTGCCGCTCGAGGACCTCGAGCTTGTGCCGCAGGAACGCCGCGTCGCCCATCGCATTCCACATGTCGGCGTGCCGGGCGACCGTCCGAAGCGTCTTCCTCTCGCCAGAGCCACCGATCATGATCGGCAGGCGCTTCTGGACCGGGGGCGGCAGCAGTCGGAAGTCCTTCAAGGCGTAGTGCGCGTTCGGCGGCGACGACACGGCCTTGCCATCGAACAGGTCATCGAGCGCGGCCGCCGTTTCCTCGAGCCAGTCGAGGCGCTGCCCGAAGCCGCTGCCGAAGTCGATGCCGGTCGCGGTGTGCTCGGGCTCCATCCAGGCCCCGCCGATGCCCGCGATCGCCCGCCCCCCGCTGGCATGGTCGATCGTTGTGAGCATCTTCGCGACCACGCCGGGGTTCCGGAACGTGTTCGCGCCGACGAGCAGGCCGAGGCGGACGCGGCTCGTGGCCTTCGACATCGCGGCGAGAGTCGTGTAGCCCTCGAAGATCGACTGGTAGGGGTCGCCGAAGATGGCGTAGAGGTGGTCCC
Source organism: Candidatus Limnocylindrales bacterium (assembly GCA_038322255.1). Taxonomy (GTDB): domain Bacteria; phylum Chloroflexota; class Limnocylindria; order Limnocylindrales; family CSP1-4; genus UBA5189. The sequence continues at coordinate 1,555 of JBBQFS010000060.1, forward strand.
ACGCCCACAGGCTGTCGTAGCCGAGCTCCTCGACGCGCTTCGCGGCGGCCTCGTACGCCGGCCAGTCCGTGGCCTGGTTCCAGAGCAGCACCCCGAGCTTCGTGGTCATGTCGTCCTCACGCCGTCGGAAAGAATTGCGGCAAGTGTGCCCGGTTCGCTTCGAGGAGGGCGTCGAGCAACGGTTCCGCGATCGACCACCGTGCGACCAGCGGGTTTGCGAGGAGCGCCTTCATCGCGGTCCCGCGGTCGCCCGATCAACGAGCGGCGGCTGGCCGAGCCGTCGCCTGTCGTCTTCGCGGCGGCCGAGGCCGGCGATGCCGTGGCTCGCTCGATCGTCGACCGTCTCGCCGCCGAGCTGGTGGCGATGGCCGGCGCACTCGTCCGGCGGCTCCGCCTCGCGCGCATCGTCCGCTCCTGGGCCTGCTCGAAACCGCCCACGTCCTGCGGACGCAATACGGCGTCCCCCGCGCAGATGTCACCAATGCCCTGATTGATCTCACGACCCGGCAGAACGTGGCCGTGCTCGGGTTGCCGACTGCGGAGACGATCGAGGCTCTCGTCCGAGCGCGGGCTTTGCCCGGCAGCCCGATCGGAGACGCCTTCATCGCGGCGACTGCCTGCTGGGCTGATGCTGTCCCGCTCTATACCTTCGACGCCGAGCTCCACCGACCCGGAACGCCGGTCGCAACGCCCTGAGCCGCGGGCGGCTTGATCAGCGCTCCTGGCCCGTGATGGCGAGGATGTCGGCGCCGTAGCGCTCTAGCTTCACGGGGCCCATTCCGCTGATCCGGGACAGGGCCGTCAGCGACCGGGGCTGGGCCGCCGCGATCGCGAAGAGCGTTGCATCGTGTGCCACCACGTAGGCGGGTACCGCGTCGGCCCGCGCGCGCTCCCGACGCCAGCGCTGGAGCGCCTCGAGGATGTGCCCGTCGGCCTCTCCGTCTGCACCGACTGATCCGCCGCCTGCCGATTCAAGGGCCGCGATCCGGGGAGGAACGCCGCTGGCGACCCGCTCACGCCCCGTTGCTCGTGGTCGCTCGCGCTCGAACGTGTCGAGGAATCGCGAGGGCTTTCGATTGACTTCCTTGCCGCCCTGCCCGACCCGACGCGCGGCCCACGAGAGCGCGAGGTGCCGTCTCGCTCGCGTGATCCCGACGTACAGCAGCCGGCGCTCCTCCTCGATCGCGGGCGCCTCCTTGGCCTGACGGATCGGCAGCAGGCCCTCCTCGAGCGCGGGCAGGAAGACGGCGTCCCACTCGAGGCCCTTGGCGCGGTGGTACGTCAACAGGTTCACGCCAGAAGTCGTGCCCGACGCCTCCTCGGCGTCGCGCCGGTCGAGCTCGGCGATGACGTCGGTGATGGTCAACCCGCCGCTTGACGCAGCGAGGTCCTCGACGATCCGAAGAACGAGCTCGAGCGAGGCCTGGCGCTCGCGCCCCTCGTCACCCGTGGCGTCGACGTCCGCACCGAGCCCGAGGCGCTCCTTGAAGCTCGCCCGGATCGCGGCGAGGAGGGCGGCGCCATGCGGCATCCGGTCCGCCGCCGCGGCCGCGCTCGCGTCCGACGCACCTGGGTCGATCGGGTCCCCGTCGGGCGGTGCCGGAGCGGCCGGCTGCCGCGATCGGAGCCCGCGCAGCAGCTGCCGCGCTTCCTTCACCTCCCGCCGTTCGAAGAACCGCTGGCCGCGAACCCGAAAGGTGATGCCTGCCCGGGTCAGCGCCTGCTCGAGCTCCGGAAGCTGGGCGTTGATCCGCACGAGCACGGCCATCTCCCCCGGCTCGGTCCCCTCCCCCAGCAGGGCCCGGATCCCGTCAACGATCGCGGCCCGCTCCGCCTCCTCGTTCGCGAACCGCCGGATCGTCGGCGCCTGGCCCGCGGGTCGCGTGGCCTGAAGCGCGCCGCGCGGCCTCGGAGCGATCAGCCGATTGGCGAGGGCCAGGATCTGCGGGCTCGATCGATAGTTCTCGAAGAGCGCGACGACTCTCGCTCCGGGGTGGCGCGCTTCGAAGCCCAGGAGGAACTCCGGCGTCGCGCCGGTGAACGTGTAGATCGTCTGGTCCGGGTCGCCGACGACGGCGATGTCGCGCGATTCGCCCAGCCACAGCTCGAGCAGCCGTTCCGCGAGTGGGTTCGTGTCCTGGTATTCGTCGACGCTGAGCCACGTCTTCCGCGACCGGACGAGCGCCGCGGCGTCGTCGTCGGTCTCGAGCAGCCGGATCGTCTCCACGAGCATGTCCTCGAAGTCGATCGCCCCGGCCCGTGACTTCGCCCGCTCGTAGTCCGCATAGAGGCGCGCGAAGAGGTCGGCCGGGATAGGCGCTCGGTCGCCACCGTCGGCCAGCCAGCGGTTGGGTTCGATCCGGCGAATCTTGGCCCATTCGATCGCGTCGGCCAGGTCTTTCAGCGGCGTGAATCGGTAGTGCCCGGGCAATCGACGACCGATTGGAAAGAGGATCTCGAACTTCGAATCGAGCGTCCGCGGCGCAGCCTCGCCCCCGTGCCGGCTCGGCCAGAAATGTCGCAGCTGCGCAACCGCGGTGGCGTGAAATGTCCGCGCCGCCACGCCCGGATGCCCGACCGCCCCCATCCGCTCGACCATCTCCGTGGCCGCCTTGTCGGTGAAGGTCACCAGCAGGATCCGATCCGCCGGCACCACGCCCGTCTCGATCGCGTACGCCGCCCGCCGGCTGATGACCCGCGTCTTGCCCGAGCCCGCACCGGCGATGATCGCCAGCGGCCCGCTGGTGATCGCGACGGCCTCGCGCTGGCGATCATTCAGGCCGTCGAGGAGTCGCTCGGGGTCGGGTCGCGCGGGCATGAACCCGAGCCTACAGGCGCCCGCTTGGCGACGGCTTCGCACCGTCTCGACAGCGGGTGTAGATTGTTGACATGACAACTACTCAAACCCCCGCCAAGGCGGGCGCCGACCCGGCCCGCGAGCTCGGCGCAGCCAGCCGCCAAGCCAGACCGCCTCGAGCAATGGTCCGCCTTGTTCACGTGGTGATCAGATTCCGCTCTAGGCGGCCTCTATGCGGTCACTCCTGGTCTATCCCGTGGTCACGGGGAGACCGGTAAGGCTTGTGTCACGCTCAGCTCCCTCGATGGCAGCCGCCGGCAGGCCTCGCAACGTCGATTTATGAACGCTAAAGGGCCTCGAAGCGCCAGCAATGCTCATCGGGTGATCATCGCCCGGGGGTTAGGACCAACTGGGCGGCGGGAGCCGGTGAAACGGGCCCGGGTCACCGCAACACGGCATGGTGACTCTCAGGGCTGATCGGTCGCGCGACGCCACGCGGCGGCGAGGCTCGACCGTGCGGCCTCGATGCGGTCGATCGGCGCGAAGGCGTCGGCCGCAATGATCCCCTTGATCGCGTCGCGGAGCTCCTTCGAGACGCGCCGCGCCCAGCGGCGGCCGAGCCAGCCGGCGTGGAGTGACAAGAGCCGCGCGAGCACGTAGCCGATCGCGAGCCCAGCGAATAGCAGCAGCATCGGCGCGGGCACGGGTCCCAGTCCCGGCAGGTTGTAGCTCGCGACCTCCGGGCGGGCGATGACCCAGAGCACGATCCATGCGACCGCGAAGATGAGCAGCAGGGTATTGGCCGTCTGCAGGAGCCCGATGACCGGCCAGAGCCGGCTCGACGGTGCCGCGAACTCGGCCTGTCGAGCCACCACCCGGTCGAGCGCATCCTCGAACCGACGCTCGAGGTCGCGGCCCTCCGCCGCCGCCGCATAGCGTCCCCGCAGGGCCGGCGGAACGCCCGGCAACGCATCGACGACCGCGCGACGCACGACCTCGGCCGCGCGGGTGAGGCCGCCGCGTTCTCGCCAGCCGCGCAGGAACGCGGTGGGATTCGCGGCACGCGCCTGGCGCCCCGAGAACCGGTAGATCGCCGACGTCAGCAGCCCAATTGGCCCGGTGCCTCGGCGGCGAGCCCGCGCACGCGTCGCCGCCACGGCCTGCCGCTCCGCGCCCGGCAGGTCCACGACCCGCAGGACCTCCTCGACCGCGGCGTCGATCGCCCGGCGCTGCTCGACGGCGGACACGAGGGGCCCGGCCCCCGTGGCGGTCACCCCCGCTCCGGTCGTGAGGTCGAGGAGCGCCGCCCGCGCCGCCGCGGTGAGCCGCGCCGCCACGACGGCCTTCGCCTCCGCGGCGTCCGCGAGCCAGGCCTTTAGCTCGGCGATGCCCGCTTCACCCCCGATCGCCGAGGTCGTGATCACGGCCGGCGGCGTCCGTGGGACGCGCCCAACCTCACGGTCACGCGCCAGCCCTCCGACTCGCTCGCGCCAGCCCGTGGCGGGCATCGTTCGGGCGACGAGCCCTTGGAGGTCCCGTTTGACGTTCGCAAGGGAGCCCGCATCGAGCCGATCGGCCTTGTTCAGGACGACGATCTGGCGGTCGAGCCGGGCCATCCAGTCGCGCAGGAAGGCATCGTGCAGGACAGCGTCGGCGTACTTCTCGGGGTCCGTGACCCAGGCGACTACATCGATCTTGGGCAGCAGCTCCTCGACGATCGCCCGGTGGCCCGCCTCGAGGGAATCCACGTCGGGCAGGTCGAGGATGACGACCCGGCGCAACTCGGCTTTCGCGTGTGTGCGTGAACGCTCGACCCCGAGGCGCGCGAGCAGCGGCCGAACCTCCTCGACGGCGCCCTCGGCGACCCATGCCACCGGCTCGCCCGTCGTCGGGCGTCGGGCGCCGGCCGGGCTGACATCCTCGCCGGCGAGGCCGTTGAGGATCGTCGACTTCCCGACCCCCGTGCCGCCGACGAGCGCAACGACGTACGCATCGGGCGCGATGCCGAGCCGCTCGGAGGCTTCCTGCGCGACGGCCGCGGCGCGCGCGACGTCGAGGCCGAGGACGCGCGCGGCGGCGATCCCCTCTCCCAGCGCGTCGATCGCCGCGAGGGCCTGGAGCGATTCGGGCGGAGCGGGCCTGGCGGCCACGGGTTGCTTGTCGGTCAAGGAGCGGCGCTGGGGTTGGGAGAGTCGGTACCGAGCAGCGCATCCGGTTGCAGCGCTGACACCTCGGCCGCGGCGGCTCGGAGTCGGGCGGCCAGGTCGCGCAGGGCGGCGCCGTCGGGCACGAGCCGCTCGTAGCGCGCGAGCTCCTCGGCGAAGGCGGCGTCGATGGCCTCGGCGAGCTGGGTCCGCGCACGCCCGATCATCTCGACCAGGGCGGCCTCGCCGAACAGCGCCTCGAGCAGCTTCTGGTTCAGGAAGCCTGTCGCCGCCGCGATGCCGACCTCCGCGCCGGTGATCCCGCCGGTGTTCGCAAATGTGGCGAGCATCACGCCGATCCCGGCGGCGTTGACGCCAACCGACGCGCCCCTCGCCAGGAACCGCTTCCTGGCGCCGGACTGCTGGACGTCCTCGGCGATGCCCTCGACCCACTGCTCCAGTCGATCGCGAAGAGCAGCTTCGAAGCCGGATGAGGTCGACCACAGGCTGACGTCGTCGGCGACCAGCTGGCGGGTCGACCGCTCGTCGCTCCAGGCTGTCGCCGTCCGTCGCGCGGCCTCGGCGGCGTGCGAACGCGCGAGCGCCGTCAGATCGGCGAGGGCGTCCTCGCGAACCTCGGCCACGGGAGCGCGAGGCGTCCCGCGCACGAGGGCCGAGATGGTCCCACGCAGCTTCCCGATGCCGCTGGAGAAAAACCGCGTGATCTCGTCGGCCCCGACGAACGCTTGCCACTGTCGAAGCGCCTCGGCCCGCAGGAACGTCCCGCCGGCGAGCCGCTCGCGAAGTGCGGTCGATTCCGATTGGAAGGCATGGCTCGCCGCGCGACGGAGCGCGTCGGCCTCGATCGCCTCGTGCTCGAGGTCGTCGGCGACGCGCTCGACCAGCGGCGCCAGGCCGGCGAGGCTGCCCGCGAGGGCGCGCGCGGCCAGCGCTCGACGCGCATCCCGGTCGGCCCCCAGGGCATCGATCCGCTGCCGCACCGGCGCGACGGCGTCCCGCGCGAGGGCATCGATCGCCGGGTCGGTCGCGCCCTCGGGGATCGATACGAGCTCGACGCCCTCGGTTTGCACGCCGGCGTCCGCCAGGAGGCGGGTGATGTCGGCGAGGACGGTCGCCTGGTCGGTGGCGTCCGGCGGCATCCGATTGACGACGACGACGAGCGGCAGCCCCCGGTCTCGGGCGCGGGCGAGGACCTCCCACGGGACGCGGTCGGCGTAGCGGACGGCGGTCGTCACGAAGATCCCGAGGTCGGCCGCCTCGGCGAGCCGGTCGGTCAGCTCTCGGTTGGAGTGCTCGATCGAGTCGACGTCGGGCGAGTCGACGAGCGCGATGCCGTCGGGGACCTCCTCGCGCTCGATGAGCTTGAGCCGGTCGGCGGCGAGGACCGACAGGGGCATCCCGGGTCCCAGCAGCGTCTCACGCGCGCCGGGCCGGGCGAGCACGACGACCTCGCGAGTGGTCGGTCGGATGACGCCCGACGGGCTCGCGGCGAAACCGGCGAGGGCATTGAGGAGGCTCGACTTGCCCGCGCCCGTCGGCCCAATGAGCAGGACTAGCAGCGGCGCGTCGAGGCTCCGAGCGCGCGGCAGGACGTGACCGACGAGATGATCCTCGAGCTGGCGCGTCCGCCGCGTGGCCTCGTCACCGGCCTGCGTTCCGAGGCCGCGTGCCCGCTCTTCCGCGAGCACGGCCAGGCGCTCGGCCGTTTGGACAACCCTTGCTCCACGTGCGTCGCTCACCGTCGCTCGGTCGGTCCGGCTCGCATCCGTCGGCGGCTCGGTCGGCTCGGTCGGGTCGGTCGGGTCGGTCGGGTCGGTCGGGTCGGTCATTGGCGCCACCATGCAGGATTTCTCGATTCAGCGTGTGGCAATTTCATTCGGCGATTCGTTTCATGGTGGTGGAGCATCTATAGGGTGTGCAAGCCGTGATCGACCCCGACGCGCTCCGACGCATGGTGGCCAGCGCCGCTACGGGCGACGAGGTCGCGTTCGCGCGGATCGTCGCGACCTATCACGACGACATGGCCCGCGTCAGCTTCGTGGTGTGCGGCGACGTCCAGCTGGCGCAGGAGGCCGTGCAGGCCGCATGGCCGAAGGTCTGGGGCAAGCTCGACACGGTCCGGGATCCCGCCCGCATCCGACCCTGGCTCGTGTCGGTTGCCGCCAACGAGGCGAAACAGCTGGCCCGAAGCCGGAACCGACGATGGATGCGCGAGGTCGCGATCGACGGCGATGGACCGATCGCCGCTCCAGGCTCGATGTCGACGTCCGCCGTCACGGCCCATGCCCTGCCCTCGGCAGCCGTTGCCAGGTCCTCCTCGGATCCGGGTGACCGCGCCGGCGAGCTCGATCTTGCCAATGCGCTAGCCGATCTCAGCCCCGATGACCGAATCCTCATTGCCCTCCGCTACGCGGCGGGCCTCACCTCCGACGAGATCGGACGCGCCATCGGCATGACCGGCGGCGGCGTTCGCGCCCGACTGACCCGGTTGCTCAATCGTCTCCGGGAGGAGCTCCACGATGACTAGGCAGCCCAGCGACCCGATCGATCCCTACGAGAGCCGGCTCGCGCGCCGCGTCGGCTCGTTCTCGGAGCAGGGGGTCCAGCCGATCGACCCGGTCGCGATCGCGGCCTCCGTGGCGCTTGGCGCCCGACGGCGGACCCTTGCCGGGCGCCTCTTCGGCTCGACGCGCGCGGCTGGGCGGTTCGCGGCGATCGGCGTGGGGGCACTGCTGCTCGTGACGCTCGGCGCCGTGATCGGAGCGGGCGGGATCGTCCGTCCTTCCCAGACGCCTGAGCCGACGCTCGGCGCCGCGGTCCCGAGCACGGGCCCCGGCCCGACGCCGACGGCGGTTCCGGGGTCGGACCTCGCCAATGCCTGCGCCATCGGAGATCTCGATGCGCACATCACCCGATGGGAGGGCGCCGCGGGGCACCGCATCGCCACCGTCGAGGTTCAAAACGTCGGGGGCACGTCATGCGCGATCTGGACCCTCGCCGCGCCGCGACTCGTCGACGACGCCGGCCGCATCCTGATCGATAGCCCGATGGCCGGGACGCCCGCGTCGCTCACGCTCGCACCCAACGCGGTCGCGACGACCCTGGTCGACGACGCCAACTACTGCGGCCCGGCCGCCGTCGAGCCCGCCACCGTGGCGTTCGCCTTCATCGATGGCCGGGTGCTGGGCGCCCGCCCCGACCCAACCCCGGGCAGCCTCGGCGGCGTGCCGCCCTGCAACGGCGCAGGTCAAGCGGGCGAAATCCAGATGCAGCCGTTCAAGCTGGCGGGTTAAGGGGACCTCGCGCCTCGATGGTCCACATGTGCGTGTGCGGATACCAACGTGACCAGGGCGCCGGTTGGGTGGCCCGAATCCACGTCGAAATGTTCTGTACGGCTGCGAACTCGACGAGGTAACCCTCTTCGGCGGCCCAAGATCTCTGCCTATGGCCCAAACCTCGTCGTTTTGGTATCCGCAGCGAAACATCTGCGACGGGCAGTCGCCTGACCTCGTCGTTGTTGCATTCCCAGCGAAGCATTTCGACCAGGGAGGGCGGTCAGCTCGTCGAGTTCGTAGCTCAGGGGAACATCGGCAGGATACGGCACGAATCCGGCGCCTGACGGGGCCAAAACAGCCCTTGAAGCACGTTCAGGGTCGACTTCACCGAACATTTGTGCTATGCTTGCCGCTCGTCACCTCTCGTGGCGAACCCGCGTGGTCAACACCTTTCTTCTCGAACGGACCGTGCGTTCTACTCTCCCTCGTTCGGGAAGCGTAGGAGGTCCACTGTGGCCACCGGTACCATCAAGAAGGTCGTCGCCGAGCGCGGCTTCGGCTTTATCGCTGCCGAGGATGCGAAGGAATACTTCTTCCATCGCGGCGGGCTCGACTCCACCCTTGACTTCGATCGCCTCGTCGGCGGTGAGAAGGTCGAGTTCGAGATCACCCAGAGCCCAAAGGGCCCTCGAGCCGAGCGCGTTCGCGCGGCCTGAGCGTCCCTGGAGCGGCCCGTCGTCACTGACGGGCCGCTCTTTCTTTTTCCCTGATCGGAGCCCGACATCGTTCGCACCGCGTTCGTCTCCAGCTATCCGCCGCGTCGATGCGGGATCGCCACGTTCACCGGTGACCTGAGCCGCGTCACGCCTGACCGCGAGATCGTCGCGCTGCACCCGCTGGAACCGGTTGCGCCATACGCCTTCGAGGTCCATCACCGCGTGCGGCGTGACGAGCGCCCCGACTACGCCCGAACGGCTCGATCGCTCGAACGCTGCGCGGATGTCGTTGCGATCCAGTTCGAGGCCGGCATCTGGGGCGGCGAGGACGGCGAGGCGGTGCTCGACTTCGTTCGGCCGCTCAAGCTCCCCGCCGTCGTCACGCTCCATACGCTGCACCGCAAGCCGACGCCGCAGCAGCGCGAGATCATGGTCGAGCTGACCGAGACGGTCCGCGCCGTCGTCGTCATGTCGGACGCCGCGGCGACATTGCTGACCAAGGTCTACGGAACCGATCCGGGCCGGATCAAGGTGATCCCCTACGGCGTGCCCGACCTGCCAGTTTCGGCCGACACCATCAAGTCGAGCGTGGCCCTGGACGGCCGCGACGTGATCCTGAGCTTCGGCCTGCTCGATCCCGACAAGGGCTACGAGCTGATGATCGATGCGCTGCCGGCGATCGTCGCGGCGCACCCGACGACGACGTACGTGATCGTCGGCGTGACCCACCCCGACGTCCTGCGCCGCGACGGCGAGGGCTATCGGACCTCGCTCGCAGCCCGCGCCGCCAAGCTCAAGATGACCCAGCACGTTCGCTTCGTGCCCGAGTTCGTCGGCCGCGTCGAGCTGGCGCGGTGGCTCCAGGCAGCCGACGTGTTCGTCACGCCGACCCCCGACCTCGACACCATGGTCTCGGGGACGCTCTCGCACGCCATGGCCGCGGGTCGGGCAATCGTGTCGACGCGCTACCCGTACGCCGCCGAGCTCCTGGCCGACGGCCGCGGCCTTCTCGTCGCGCCGACGCCAGAGGCTCTCGCCGCGGGCGTGCTCCGACTCCTCGGCAACCCCAAGCTGCGACTCGCGATGGGCGCCCGCGCACACGAGCACAGCCGTTCGATGGTCTGGACCAAGGTTGGGGCGGAATACCAGGAGCTGTTCGACCGGGTCGGCAGGGACCTGCCACTCTCGGCCTCCGCAGCGTCGATGCCGCTCGCAACCGCCTGACGCCAGCGCGCATGGGCCAAGCCCGGCGCAGTCCACGAGCTCCTGCAGCTCGTCGACCGGCGGGCCGGCATCGCGCCCTGAGTCCATGGTCGCTCGTGAGTGACGCGGCCCGACCGCGCATCCCGTGGGACCATTCCGGCGTGTCGGACGAGCCCATGCTCGAAGCCTTGCGAGCCCTTTCGGCGTTTATCGACGACTTTGAAGCCCCCGGCTTCGTATTTGGCGAATGGGAGGATTCGAGGCAGCAAGAGGCGGGCGTCTGGACCATGCCGTACGTCACCTACGGCCCGACGGCGCTCGCGTTCCACCGCGCTGCTGGCGCCCACGGCTGGCTTCGACCGGACGTCGACTGGCCGAAATGGGCCGAGACACCCGAGGCCCGCCGGCTGATCGAGCACCCAGCCGCGATCGGGACCGCGACCCCTGGGCAGCTGGCGCGTCTCCTCACGACCATCATCAGGGGCGATCGATTCAACGAGGGCAATCTGCTCAACGCCTTCGAATCCGGCCACGTGACCGCAATCGCGCGTCGCGCGAAGGTCCTCGCCGACGAGATGGCGACCGCTGGCGCCGCGGAGGACGGTCGCGGGTAGTGGCCCGCTGTGGATCGAGGCATTGGGCGCGTGGAGCCATTCGCCCCTCGACTACCGGAAGTTCGTCGTGTCGACGACCTCGAAATCGGAGCCGTGGAGCTGGTGGAAGGCGTGGAGCTGGTCATCGTCCCAGCTCGCGCTGGGGACGCCGGTGACGTACCAGGGCGAGCCGCTGTCGGCCAGGATCATCCCGTACTTCTTGAGCGCAGTCAGGATGATCCGCGCCTGTGACCCGAAGCCCGAGATGTCGACCGACGCCCTTGAGTCGCACGCGCAGGCCCATCGGTGGTAGCGCTGCCGAGCTCCCCTCCCCCGCGTCGTGTCGGGCCGGATAGATGTGCGCCGAGCGGGTGCGCGGGGCGGTGAACCGGATGGCATGCCGGATCGCGCCGCCGGCGACCTCCTCGTAGCGGATCAGCCCTGGCAGGATCGGCAGGCCCGCGGCGTCGGCTGAGGTCCAGCCGTCGGGCCGAAGAGCGTTCGTGCGCAGGTTCCAGGTCGCGCCCGAGCCGGCGTGCCACTTGTTCGACGAGGGCTATTCCTCGCCGATGCTCTCGTTCCAGATCTCCGGGTGATCTCGGATGAAGCGCTGCATCAGGTCGAAGCACTCGGTCGAGTCGAGGTTGACCACCTCGACGCCGCAGGCCCGAAGCAAGTCCTCGCCACCGGGAACGTGCGGTTCTCGCCGATCACCAGCCGCGGGATGCGGTAAAGGAGGATCGCGCCTGTGCACATGTCGCGGCGCACTCGCTCCCGTCGCTCTGCGGTCTTCGGATCGGGCCCGGCTAAGCGGCTCAGGCAGGTTCCGAGACGACCGGCGCCGTCGCTCGATCCGCCCTTCGACGCGGCTCCGTGTTCGCCGACCCGGCCAGCGCGTCGTCCAGGCGAGCAAGGAAGGGTCGGGCCCCAAGCCGCTCGAGGGTCTCGTGCGCCGCCTCGACGAGTTCGGCGACGTCGGCGTTCGAGCGCTCGCCCTTCGGTACGGCGCTCACGAGGTCGATCGTCGCGAGAGCGGCGTCGAACGCCAGCCCGTGATTGGTGAATCCGACGATGGCCTCGCGGAAGCCCTGCAGGGCCTCGGTCGACCGGCCCTCGAGGCCGGCAATCCCGGCATCGAGCGTCGCCCGATCGAGCTCGATCGCGGCGCCGCGCAACGTGGCACCGTCAAGCGCCGCAAGGACCTCGCGGGCCCCGGCGACGTCGCCGGCCCAGACCATGGCGCGCCCCGCGACGGGCCAGGCGAGCGGGCGGAAATAGCCCGTGGCGCGAACGGCCGCGTCCGCCGCAGCCCTGGCGTGCGGGTACCGGCCGGCCGCGAGGGCCGCCCAGGCCTCGGCCCAATGGCCATACGACTCGTACTGCGGGTCGGTGATCTCCACTCGCAGCCGGGCGGCTTCGGCGAGCGATTCCGCTGGGTCCTCGCCCATGATCGCCTTGAGCACGGCGAGG
>JBBQFS010000061.1:0-13320 GCA_038322255.1 Candidatus Limnocylindrales bacterium
CTCCTAGCCGCACTCGATTTCGGCGCTTTGCCGCAGCAGTTCGTGCTCGGCTTGGGCATCGGCGCGGTCTATGCCCTCATCGCCCTCGGCTACACGATGGTCTACGGCATCCTGCGGATGATCAATTTCGCCCACGGCGAGATCTTCATGGCCGGGTCCTTCGGCGGCTATTTCGCCGGCCTGGGGCTGGCGGCGACCGGCTTCCTCAACGCCAATCCGATCGCGTCGGTCATCTCGATTGTCATCATGATCGTCGTCGCCGCCGCCTTCGCCACGGGACTCGCCCTGCTCGTGGAGCGAATCGCCTACCGCCCGCTCCGGAACGCGCCGCGGCTGATTCCGCTGATCAGCGCCATCGGCGCGTCGTTCTTCCTGCAATACACCTTCCGCGGCTGGTTGGGCCCGGGCGTGTACGCCTACAAGTCGGTGACGTTCCTCGACGAGCTCGTCCCGATCACCTTCCTGCGCCTGCGCTGGATCGACGTCCTCGTCGTCAGCTCCGCGTTCATCATGATGACGGGGCTGTACCTGTTCGTGATGAGGACGAAGATCGGGACCGCCATCCGGGCCGTCTCCGAGGACAAGGCGACGGCGGCCCTGATGGGCATCGATGTCAACCGGGCGATCGTCACCACGTTCGCCGTCGGTGCCGCAATGGCCGGCGCGGCCGGTGTCCTGTACGGGCTGATCTTCCGCCAGATCAACTTCTTCAGCGGCTTCGAGCCCGGGCTCAAGGCGTTCACTGCGGCCGTGCTCGGGGGGATCGGCAATGTTCCGGGCGCGATGCTCGGCGGGCTGTTCCTCGGCCAGGTCGAGGCGCTCGGACCGACCCTCTTCCTCGACGGCCTCAACGTGCCGTCGCCGACCAGCCTCGCCAAGACGATCGGCTTCACGATGCTCGTGCTGATCCTCGTCTTCCGGCCCTCGGGCATCCTCGGCGAACGCCTGTCTGGGCAGCGCGCATGACCGCCGCCACGATGAGCGCAACCCCGGAGGAAGCCGAGGACGGCCTGAGCGCACCCGATAGCCGCGCACGCTCCTGGCGACAGGTCATCCGCCTGGGCCTGATCGGTGGCGTCGTGGGCCTGTTCCTGTGCCTTGTCGGGATCGTCCCGACCTTCGACCCGCGGGCGCTCGTCGCGGGCCTCATCTCGCTCGGCGAGACCGCGCTCGTAGGCCTCGGCCTGACCGTCGGCTACCTGGCCGCGACGCGGGCCCCGGGCGGACAGCCACAGGCGCTCGCGGGCGCAGCGCTCGCGGGCGTGCTCACGGGCGCGTTGCTGTCGCTACTCGTCGTCCTGGGCTCCGTCCTGGACCTCCGGGCAGTCGCGATCTTCGCGTCTCCGGCGACCTACGCGATCCTGACCTTCAAGCTCGGCACGGCCGGCGCCTGGATTCCGACCGTCGAGATGGCCATCCTTGGCGCGCTCGGGGGCGGCGTCGCGCTCCTGCCCGGCCGGCTGCGGCGGGCCGTGATCGCATCGCTCGTCGGACTGGTCGTGATCGGCCTGTTCGCGAGCCTCATCCGGACACCGCTCCGGACCAATCCGGTGAGCGACGCCATCGGGCGCTTCCTGTTCGCCCAGGAAGGGCTGACGCTCCCCGGTGCTGTGGTCACCGTGATCGCGGTGGTCGCATGGCAGCTCCTGCGTCCCGCGTCACGGGTTCGACGCCGCCTCGCGGCGCTCCCCGAGCAACGCCGCCGGACGCTGACCGTGCCGGCCCTGATCCTGGGCATCCTGTTCGTGCTGTGGCTGCCCCAGGGCGTCGGCAACTTCTTCGCGTTCGTCGTGGCCACGGTCACGCTCTACGTCCTGATGGGCTTCGGGCTCAACATCACCCTGGGCCTCGCCGGCCTGCTCGACCTCGGCTTCGTGGCGTTCTTCGCGGTCGGCGCGTACACGGTTGGCCTGCTGACCGCACCCGGCGAGTTCGGGATTGCACACTGGTCCTTCTGGGCCGCCGTGCCGGTGGCGATCATCCTCGCGATGCTCTTCGGGGCGTTCCTTGGACTGCCGATCCTCGGGATCCGCGGCGACTACCTGGCCATCGCTACGCTCGGATTCGGCGAGATCATCCGGCAGCTCGCCGGCTCCGACCTGCTCAAGGGCCTCCTCGGAGGGCCGCGCGGCATCACGTCCGTTCCCAAACCGATCGAGGTGCCGCCCGACAGCTTCCTGGCCGGGCCGCTGCAGATCTACTACATCGCGCTCGTCTGCGCTGTGATCGTCGCGTTCATCGCCATCCGGCTCCGGGATTCGCGGATCGGTCGAGCGTGGGTCGCGATCCGGGAGGACGAGGACGTCGCCGAGGCGCTCGGGATCAACCTCGTGCAGACCAAGCTCCTCGCGTACATGCTCGGCGCGGCCTTCGCGGGACTTGGCGGAGCCCTCTTCGTCGGCCTCCAGGGCGCGATCATCTCGAGCAGCATCAACCTGTTCGTGTCGATCAACGTCGCGGCGATCATCATCGTCGGCGGGATGGGCAGCATCCCCGGCGTCGTCGTCGGCTCGATCTTCCTGATCGGCATCCCCGAGCTATTCCGCGAGTTCTCCGAATATCGGTTCCTCTTCTACGGCGTCGCCCTCATGGCGATGATGATCTACCGGCCGGGAGGCCTCCTGCCGTCGACGATCGCCAAGCGCGAGCTGCACGTTCCCGACGCTGTCGAGCCGGGTGATCCTTCGGCCGTTCCCGCGGCTGCGGTCCAGGCCTGATGGCCGACAGCCCGCTCGTCGTCGCCCAGGGCGTGACCAAGCGATTCGGCGGCCTGATCGCCGTCAACAAGCTCGATTTCACGCTCGAGCAGGGTGCAATCGCGAGCGTCATCG
Source organism: Candidatus Limnocylindrales bacterium (assembly GCA_038322255.1). Classification (GTDB taxonomy): domain Bacteria; phylum Chloroflexota; class Limnocylindria; order Limnocylindrales; family CSP1-4; genus UBA5189. The sequence continues at coordinate 2,832 of JBBQFS010000061.1, forward strand.
GCCCGAACGGGGCCGGCAAGACGACATTCTTCAACTGCATCGCCGGCTTCTACAAGATCGACGATGGTGAGATCACGTTCGACGGCCAGTCGATCAAGGCGCTTCGCCGCGACCAGATCTCCCGCCTCGGGATCGGACGGACGTACCAGAACATTCGGCTGTTCGCCAACATGACCGCGATGGAGAACCTGCTCGTCGGGCAGCACCAGAACCTGCACGCCAGCTGGATCGGCGCCGTCATCGGCCTGGGATCGGTCCGCAGGGAAGAGAAGTTGGCCCACGACGAGGCCCGCCGGCTTTTGCGGTACATCGGCCTCCAGGGCCGGGGCGACACCCTGGCGAGCAACCTCCCGTACGGCGACCAGCGTCGGCTCGAGGTCGCGCGAGCCCTGGCTGCGAAGCCCCGGCTGCTCCTGCTCGATGAGCCGACCGCCGGCATGAACCCCGCCGAGCAGGGCCAGATGACCGACTTCGTCCGCCGATTGCGCGACGAGCTCGGGATCACCATCCTGCTCATCGAGCACGCGATGCGGGTCGTGATGGGCATCTCCGAGAAGATCACGGTGCTCGACCACGGCGAGAAGATCGCCGAGGGCCCCCCAGAGGTCATCCAGAGCGACCCGCGCGTCATCGAGGCCTACCTCGGCCGGGGCTCCACCTCCGATCCAGCGCCGTCGCCCCGACCGGCCTTGGCTGCTGCCGACGCGGCACCACCGCCGTCCGGTGGCTGAGATGGCCCTCCTCGAGGTCGACGACGTTCACACCTACTACGGCGCCATCCATGCCCTGAAGGGGCTCTCGCTTTCCGTAGAGGAAGGGGAGATCGTGACCCTCATCGGGGGGAACGGAGCCGGGAAGTCCACGACCCTCAACACGATCTGCGGGCTCGTCCCGCCGCGTACCGGGAGCGTCCGCCTTCGCGGCGAGGAGATCACGAGGGTGCCCGCGCACCAGATCGTCTCGCGGGGCATCGTCCAGGTGCCGGAGGGACGGCGGATGTTCGCGCGGCTGACCGTGACCGAGAACCTGAAGATGGGCGCCTATACCGTCTCCGACAAGAGCCACATCCGGGCCGGCATCGATCGCTCATTCGAGATGTTCCCGCGCCTCAAGGAGCGCCGCAACCAGGTCGCGGGGACTCTCAGTGGCGGCGAGCAGCAGATGCTCGCCATGGCCCGCGCGCTGATGGCAGACCCCAAGATCCTGCTCCTTGACGAGCCGTCGATGGGCCTCGCCCCGGTGCTCGTCGAAGGCATCTTCCAGACCATCGAGCGGCTCCACGAAGGCGGCACGACCATCCTGCTCGTCGAGCAGAATGCGCGGATGGCGCTCCAGGTCGCCGATCGCGGCTACGTCCTCGAGACGGGCCGAATCGTCCTCAGTGACAGCGCGGAGCGGCTGCGCGAGAACAGCCTCGTCCAGGACGTCTACCTGGGTGTCGCCTGACGGAGGATCCCTCGCCTCGCCGGAGGAGGCGCCATGGCCATGTTCGAGGCTCGTCCGCTGGGGCATCGGGACCCCTGGATCGGGCTGCTCGTCGGGGCCGCGATCGTGACGATCGGCTGGTCCGCGTGGGTCGCGACTTCCGCAGCTCCCGGCGCCACCGACGATGATCGGGCCGCGCCGAACCCGAATATTCGGGTCGTGCTGTCGGCGGCGCTGGTCAATCCCCGCTTCGTCGCGACCCGCGCCCTGACGGACTACGGGCTGGAAATCGGTGCGCGCTATGTCGCCGTCAGGATTCTGTCGCAGGTCCAGCTGGAGGTGCGCGTCCTCGCCGATGCCGATGTCGTGCTCGCGGACTACCCGAGGACGTGCCTGATCGGCCCGTTCTCGATGCCGGACTATGCCGGCCTGAGCGATGGGTGCTGGGGCCAGCCGGACATCAGCCGACTCCTGTGGGCGCAGCTGCCCACGAACGGCGCCGGGCGGCCCGTGCTGCGCGGGGGTCGCGCGGTGACGCTGTCGGCGGCGCTCGAGCGCGATGCGGGCAGCTGCGACTATCCGCCGGGGGATTGGCGCTTGGAGGTGCAAATCGACCCGTTCGTCGAAGGCACGATCTCGCGACCGCTGGACATCGCCCCGACGCAACTCCACCTGTTGGCGAGATCGCCCGGTCCGCTGCAGCTGGTCAAGCTGACTAACTACTGCGGGATCGCCAATGTCGTCTACCACGAACAGGGCGAGCCTGAGCTCCTCGCGGACGCAGCCGGCGGCCACTAGGCGGCGCCGAACTGGCGCAGGAGCTTGCGCACTGAGGGGGCATTCATGCGAGACTGCGCGCTCCACGCGCGATTCCACCGGGGCCTTGAGGAGGCGGTTTCATGAATCCCCCATTCCGACTGGTAGCGATGGTCGCCACGACGATCATGCTGGCGGCCTGTACGGGCCAGGGGGCCGGCTCGAGCCCCACGGCTCCCGCGGTGGCGACAGCAACGGCCGGGACCCCGACCGTGGTTCCTACAGCAGCTCCGGCCACCGCGATCACCGGTGGTCTGCTCGACAAGATCCTCAAGGCCAAGAAGCTGGTTGTCTCGACGGACCCAGCGTATCCCCCGCAGTCGGAGATCCAGAAGGACGGCACCTACAAGGGCTTCGACATCGACGTCGCCAACGAGATCGCGAAGCGCCTCGGCGTGACGGTCCAGTGGGAGACGCCGGCCTGGGAGGCGATCACTGCCGGCGGCTGGGGCGGTCGCTGGGACATCAGCGTCGGCTCGATGACGATCACGCCCGACCGCCTCAAGGTCGTCACGTTCAGCGTGCCGTACTACTACACGCCCGCCCAGATGGCGGCGAGCACCAAGTCCAGGATCACGACGCTCGACGGCCTGGCCGGCAAGACGGTCTGCGTCGGCGAGTCGACGACCTACTACCAGTGGCTGACCGGGACGCTCGACTTCGGTCCCTCGGCCGGGGGCAAGCCGCCGGCCGCGCCTGCCGGGGTCAAGGCTGTGACGCTGCCGACCGACCGCGACTGCGCGGTCCAGTGGCAGTCCGGCCGCCACGACTTCGAGGGCTGGCTTTCGTCGGACACGACGGTCGCCCAGGCAATCAAGGATGGCCTGCCGCTCGTGAAGGTCGGCAATCCGGTGTACAGCGAGCCGCTGGCCGTCGCCACCGACAAGAGCGGCCCTGACCCGTCTGACTTCCTGACCTGGCTCGACACCCAGATCGCGGCGCTCCACGCCGATGGCACGCTCAGCGCACTCTCGGTGAAGTGGTTCGGGGCGGACATCACCAAGGATCCCAGCAAGACGTAGGACCGGTCGATCAACAGTCGACGGGCGGGCGATCCACCCGCCAGCGACCTCAGCCGATGATCCAGTACGGCACCCAGCAACCGGGGGTCGAGTCCGCGGGCATCGGGCCCGTCGTCGACGCCCTGGGCCGCGCCCGTCGGCGCGCGAGCCTGCGCTTCACGCTGCTCTTCGTCCTGACCTGGATCATCCTCGTCGGCGGGCTCGGGCTCGCGATCGCCTCGACCGGGAACGTCCACCTGGAGTTCATCGCCGAGTACGCCCCATTCTTCCTCGGCGGCGTCCCGATGACGATCTTCGTGTCGGTGGTCTCGATCTTCTTCGCGGTCATCTTCGCCCTCATCGGCGCACTCGGTCGCATCTCGATCATCGCCCCCATCTACGCGATCGCCACGCTGTACGTGTCGATCGTTCGGGGCACGCCGTTGATCGTCCAGATCTTCTTCATCTACTCGGCGCTGCCGCAGTTCGGGATCGTCCTCCCGGCGCTGGTCGCGGGCATCTTCGCGCTCAGCTTCAACTACGGCGCCTACATGACCGAGATCTTCCGCGCGGGCATCCAGGCGATCCCCCGCAGCCAGCTGGAGGCCGCGTCCGCACTCGGGATGTCGGACTGGCAGCGGATGCGCCGAATCGTGCTGCCGCAGGCCGTGCGAATCGTCATCCCGGCGATCGGCAACGAGTTCATCGCCATGATCAAGGACAGCGCGCTCGTCTCGTTCGTCGGCCTGCAGGAGCTGTTCTGGCGAACCAGGACGGTCGGGTCGGCCCAGTTCCGGTCGTTCGAGACGCTGCTCTTCGCGGCGATCGTGTACTGGCTGCTCACGATCGTCTTCTCGCTGTTCCAGGAGCGGCTCGAGCGCCGGATGGCCGCGAGCGACCGGCGGGTCTGAGGTGAATCCATCGTGAGCGGCAGCTCGCTCCTGGCCGACCCCTTCGCCGCCCCCGGCGCCCGTACGCCCAGTGGGGCGTCGCCCGTCGTGCGCCTCCTTGGCATCCACAAGTACTTCGCCGAGAACCACGTCCTCCGCGGCTGCACCCTGGAGGTCTACCCGTCCGAGACGGTCTGCATCATCGGGCGCTCGGGGTCGGGCAAGAGCACCCTGCTTCGCTGCGCGAACTTCCTCGAGGAGCCGACCGCGGGGCTCGTTGACATCGATGGCATCCGCATTCCCGCCGACCCGCTGCGCCGCAGCCGCGAGCATCGGGCCCAGATCCGCCAGCTCCGGATGCGGGCCCAGATGGTGTTCCAGGAGTTCAACCTGTTCCCGCACCTGCGCGTGATCGAAAACCTTGTCGAGGGGCCGATCCAGGTCAAGGGCATGGCCCGCGACGAGGCGGTCGCGATCGCCGAGAGCTACCTCGACAAGGTCGGGCTGCGCGACAAGCGCGATGAGTACCCGGCCCGGCTCTCGGGTGGCCAGAAGCAGCGTGTGGCGATCGCCCGGGCGCTGACGATGGAACCGAAGGTCCTCCTGTTCGACGAGCCAACGTCGGCCCTCGACCCGACGCTGGTCGGTGAGGTCCTCGCGGTCATGGAGGAGCTGGCCCAGGAAGGCTCGACGATGATCGTCGTCACCCACGAGATGGCATTCGCGCGCGAGGCCGCCGATCGGGTCTACTTCATCGAAGAAGGGGTATTCGTGGAGGCCGGGCCGCCCGAACAGGTCCTGGAATCGCCGAAGGACGGGCGCACCCGGGAGTTCCTTGCGCGCTTCCGCGGGGTCGATGTCTGATCGCTACGGCTTGACCGGCGGCTCACCCTGCTCGCGGAAGACCATGCTCGCGAGACCGCAGTACTGCGAGCGTTCGACCTCGCGAAGCGGTTCCTCGCGAACGAACGGGACCTCCAGCGAGCCTTCCTTGTAGATCGGGTCGGCGGCCAGTCCCGCGATCATCGGCTGGACCAGGGTCTCGAAGACCCATGTGCCGGGCGGGTAGTCGCAGCGCGCGGCGTCGCGGAGCAGCGTCGCTCCGAGCTGGAACGTCTGCCCGGCTGGAAGCATCGGATGGCCGGCTGGATCCTTCGGCAGGACAGGCTCGACCAGCGCCGTCAGGTCCGGACTCCCCCAGCAGCGATCCTCGAGGCCGGCGTCATCGGGGGCTGCGTTCGGGCCGAAGAGGCAGAGCCGGAGCGGCGCGGCGAGGACCACGTCGGTGGGGCTCTTGATGCGCACCTCGATCTTCAACTGGTCCAGGATCCGCACCCGGACGAGCCGGATGTCCTGGCCGACACCGAAGTCCGCGATGGCGTGCCCCGCGACGAGGCTTGACCCCGTCACGGTCGGCGTGATCTGCAGGGCGTCCACCAGGCGCTGGGCCGCGGCGGCCCGCTCCGCCGGGGTCGGTGGTTGGGTGGGTGCCTGGGTCGGTGCCTGCAGGGCGCACGAACCGAGCATCGCGAGCGCGCCAAGCGCCAGGAGGAGCCGCGGGATCCGGAATCGCGAAGCTGCGCCGAACATCATGGCCACGAGGGTAGCCGGAGTCAGCGCAGTCGCGGCTCGTGCAGCATCTCGTACGTGGCCCGGGCGAGGATGATCAAGCCGATCAGCGCGAGCCACAGGCCGGGGATCTGCGTCACGAGCTCCACCGGCTCCGCGAAGCTGAACGCGCGGAGGCCGGCGAGCTGGATCACTCGATAGGCGAGCCCGACCCAGCCCGCGGCGGCAATCAGCGCATAGCTCGTCCAGCGATCGGCCGTGACGGGGCGCTCGGAGGCGTACGGCAGCGTCACGAGGGCGAGTGTCGCGATGGCCGCGGCGAACACCAGGATCCCGCTCGATTCGAAGGCCGTGCCGCTCAGGGCCGGCAGGCCCTCGCTGCCGCCCCGCGTCCACCACGGCAGGAAGCACCCGGCGAGCGCGATCAGCGCCCCGATCGCGGCGAGCAGCCGCGTCCGCCCGACAGGGCGGCGATGCATCGTCATGCCCGAGCCACCCGGATCACCCTTCGCTGTAGACCTCGGGTCGCAGCACGCCGACGAAACGGAGATTTCGATAGAGCTCGCCGTAGTCAAGGCCGTAGCCGACGACGAACTGGTCCGGGATCGTGAAGCCGGTGTAGTCGACCTCGATCTCGACGAGGCGCCTGGCGGGCTTGTCGAGGAGGGTGCAGATCCGGAGCGACGCGGGCTTCTTGCCGCGCAGGTAGCGAACGAGGTAGTTGAGCGTCAGGCCGGTGTCGATGATGTCCTCGACGATCAGGACGTCCTCACCCTCGATGCTCGATGACAGGTCCTTCAGGATCCGCACGAGGCCGGAGGATTCGGTCGTCGCGCCACCGTAGGAGGAGACCTCCATCAGGTCGATCCGGAGCGGTAGCGAGATGGCCCGCATGAGGTCGGCCATGAACGGCAGGGAGCCCTTGAGCACGCTCACGAGCGTCAGCTGGCGTCCTGCCATGTCGTTGCTGATGGCCGCACCGAGCTCGGCGACCTTCGCCTGGATCTGCTCCTCGGTGAGCAGGATCTCGCCGATGTCGGTCGTTTGATCGGCGATCGACCTCAAGTGCCGGCCTCGCGATCAGCCCTGGCCTGCCGCGCGCTGCCCTTCGCCCGGCGCCTCCGCGCGGGACGGGTTCGTGCCACCAATCGAGGAACGGACGGCGCGACCGATCGATCGATCGACGGCGGCGCGGGTTCCGGCTCGACGGCTGGGATCGAACCGAGCTCGGTCAGAGGCGCGAGGGCCTCGAGAGCCTCGACCGGCGACAGCCCATCGGCCGCGGCCAGCGCCTCGACGGCCGCTGCGCGCTGCGGGACCACTTGCCCGGTCGTGCCCGACAGCGAGGCGGCGAGCCCGAGCCGGCCGTACTTGAGCATCATCGCCCGGAAATCGCGGGCATAGAACAGCTTGATCCGGATGTCCGGGTAGAGCTCCCGCAGCCGGCGCAGCTTGCGGTTCTTCTTGCGCACGAGGCGCTGCTTGAGCGTCGTCATCTCGAGGAAGACCTCGAGCTCCGGAAGGTAGAAGTCGGGCGCAAAGCTCTCGATCACGTTGCCGTCGAGGTTCCACAGGATCGGGAAGGTGGTTGGCTCGTACTCCCAGCGGACGGCGTAGAAGTCGAGGATGCGGGCCATCTCCGCCTCGCTGGCGTGGGCGAACCTCGTGCCATCGATCGAGTTCGGGGTGGGCGGGCCGACGTCGGCTGGCTCGGTGTCCTCGGCTTGGGGCACACGATCGGTTGAGGATGGCGCCAAGTGTCGGCCGGCGCGCGCGGGCGCGACGAGGCCCGAAGTCCCGGCTGATCGAGGCGCTCCTGTCGCCTGCGAGCCGCCCTCGGTCACCGGCTCGATTCGGCGCGGTCGCGATCACCGGGCAACAGGAGCCCGGTCAGGTCGCCGCGCCAGGTCGCGAGCAGCTCGTGCATATCGAGGACGTCGTCGCTGCTGACCGGCGGGGCGACCGGCATGTCGCGCAAGGTGGCGGCTGGAGCTTCGCTTTGGCCAGCCATCACGAAGGCGAGGGACGTGCTGAGACACGCACGGCAATCGATCTGGAGGAACGCGAGGTCGTCGCGCCACGCCAGGAGCTTCACCCGGGCAGCAAGGACGCGCTCGTCGCAGACGGTGCATCGAAGCCCGTCGGCAAGCGCGAGGAGGTGGTCCAGCGGATCCATCCGAGGCTGAGTGTAGCCGGTCGGCTGGGCGACCGCCCTCGGGCAGGCTGGCTTGTCGGCCATACCCCCCGGGAGTATCATCGTCGGGTGACGACCCCAGACACCCAGGCAGCCGGCGCCGTTGACCATTTCCGCCATAGCTACACCCGCGACAAGTCGCAACTGGTCCGCCGGCTCGCACGAATCGAGGGCCAGGTGCGTGGCATTACGCGGATGATCGAGCGCGAGGAGTACTGCGTGGACATCCTCCAGCAGACGAGCGCGTTACGGGCAGCGGTCGATTCGCTGGCCGTCCTCGTCCTCGAGGACCACGTCACCGGCTGCGTCCGAACGGCCGCCGCGAACGGGGACGCCGACCGCTACGTCGAGGAGGTCGTCGACGTAGTCCGAAGGACGCTAGGCCGCCCCGTGCGGAGCTCGACCCGCAGCTGAGCTCTCCGAGGCCCGAGGCGGAGCTCCGCGACACCATCGGCCCGAGGATTCGGCCAGTGCGAAGCACGACTCGCAGCTGAACCCTGGAGGGGCGAGGCGACTCTCTTCCACATCTGAGCCGGGCCGGCTGAAGTTATCCACCATCGACCGCGAGCGTCCACTTCGGTGGATAACCGGGTTGACGCCTCCGGCGGACGGGGGCAACATCCGACCTCCGCGCCGGGGATTCCCCGGGGAGCGCACTTCGGTAGGGGTTCGGGGAAACCCGGCCATGAACCGATCGAGGCGTGCCAGACCGATGCCCAGGCTGCGACGAACGACGACGCCGGAGGTGGCTTTTCCGGGGCCCGTGGATCTCTGAGGAGGGAGACCGGGCGCAACCCGACTGCCGCCTCCGACGCGCGTCGGAGCCCTGCTAGGCTCAACCCCGCATGCGGATTGCCGTCCTGTCGGACATCCACGCTAACCTTCCGGCCCTGGACGCGGTTCTCGCGGCTGCCGGCGATGTGGATGGGGTCTGGCACCTCGGCGACGTCGTCGGCTACGGACCGGATCCTGACGGCGTAGTGGACCGGCTGCGGTCGATCGGTGCGGTCGGCGTCCGCGGCAACCACGACACCGCCGCTTTTGGCGGCATCGACATCGACTGGTTCAACTCCGACGCCCGGCGGGCCATGGAATGGACCCGCAGCGCTATCAGCCGATCGACCCTGGACTGGCTCTCGGCGCTGCCCGAACGGCGGACGGTCGAGGGCTGTGAGCAGGTCCACGGCAGCCCGCGCGAGCCGCTCTGGGAGTACATCACCTCTGCCGGCGTCGCCCGCGCGAACCTCGCCCTCCTGGCCTCGCCGATCGGCCTCCACGGCCACACCCACATCCCCGTGGCGTGGGTCGACGACGACGGCCGGATCGAGCTCGTCCGGCCGGGGCCGGGCTCGACCCTCGAGCTGCGCGGCCGGCGTGCCCTGGTCAACCCGGGCAGTGTCGGCCAGCCCCGGGACGGCGATCCAGAGGCCTCGTACCTGATCCTTGACCCGACCCTTGGCACGGTGAGCTGGCATCGCGTCGGCTATGACATCGCGGCGGTCCAGCGCGCGATGCGTGAGGCCGGCCTGCCAAGATCGCTGAGCGCGAGGCTCTCGGTCGGGCTATAGCGGGCTGCAGGCCCGCCCGGTGGTATCTTGGCCGGCGCGGAAATCCGCACGTTCCAGCCTGACGAACCAGGATCTCGAGGCAGCCCGACCCAGGTGTCCGAACCCCAGACCAGTGCCTTCCGCCGCGCGATCCTCGCGCTGGCCGGGGGCAGCGCCGACGACCGCATCGTCCAGCTCGCGGCCGAGCTCGGCCGCACCTCCCACGGTGAGCTCATCGGCGTCCACGTCGTCGAGGTAGGTTGGTCGATGCCGCTCGATGCCGACATCGCTGCGCGCTCCGAGGTGGCCCAGCAGATCCTGGACCATGCCGAGCTCGTCGCCGAGGCCCGCAAGGCGCGTCTGGAGCCGGTGCTCCTGCAGGCCCGCGAGGTGGGCGCAGCGCTGATCGACGAGGCCTCGGAGCGAGAGGCTGACCTGCTCGTCGTCGGCTTGCCCTATCGCAAGCGATTCGGTGGCGATTTCGCCATCGGCAACATCATCCCCTATGTCCTCAAGCACGCACCGTGCGAGGTCTGGGTCGTTCGAGAGCCCATCCCCACCGAGCCGCTGCCAATGGCAGCCGTCGGCGCGGGCGGGAAGGAGCAGCGGTGAAGCTGGTTATCGTCGGTTGTGGACGTGTCGGCGCGGCGCTGGCCGAGGCGTTCGACAACGCCGGCCACGAGGTCGTGATCATCGATCTCCTGACGCTGGCCTTCGACCGCCTCTCGGGCGAGTTCAAGGGCCAGGCGATGCGGGGCGACGGCACCGACGAAGACGTCCTGCGCAAGGCCGGCGCGGAGGGCGCGGACGCGCTCCTCGCCCTCACCGAGGGCGACAACCGCAACATCATGGCGGCCCAGGTCGCGATGGAGAAGCTGTCGGTCGGCAAGGCGCTCGCCAAAATCAACGATCCCGTGCGGGCCGCCGCCTACGCCGAGCTGGGCATCGCGACCGTCTGCCGGACCACGATGCTGGCGGACTCGATCCTCGGGTTCATGAACCTGCGGGCGACCGGCATGCCGTCGGTCATCGCCCCGGTCCCGCACG
>JBBQFS010000062.1:0-13316 GCA_038322255.1 Candidatus Limnocylindrales bacterium
CGCCCTGACGACCGACGTGGCTGCGGATGAGGCGCCCGACGGTGCCGTGGCTGCGATCGACTCGGCGACAATCGCCACGCCGCGATCGGCCGTGATCGAAGCGATCTCGCCTCGCGCCAGGACCTGCGCCCGTCCGAGCCCGCTGAGTGCCGCATCGACGGCCGGCTGGAGCGTCGGGTCGATGATCAGCCCGTCGCCGATCGAGCGGCCACCGCGCGCCCGGGCCGCGCGGCTGAACGCGGCGCCCTCGGAGGCATCGAGCGCCCGCTGGGCATCCTCGTGCCGGGCAGCGGCCGCAGCGGCCGCCGCGCGAGCTCCAGCAAGCCGATCCGAAGCCGCGCGGGCCGTGGATTCGGCCTCCGCGAGCGCGCCCTGGGCAGCCTCACGCGCCGCCCGAGCCGAACCTTCGTCGCCCAGGCTGGCTTCGAGCAAAACCGCGGCGGCAGTCCGGCCGGCAGCCGCCTCTGTCGCGCGCTCGGCCGCCGCTGCAGCCCGCGCCAGCTCGTCGGCCGCGAGACGTTCCGCCTCGGTCGCCCGGCGTCGCGCGGCCGCCTGCTCCTGGGCGTGGGCGGATTCGAGCCGGCGAATAGCCGCTGCGTCAGCCGCCGACATCCCGCGGCCGGCGGCGGACTCGCCTGCCGCGGACGCACCAGCCTCGGCCCCGATCCGGCCGCCCGAGGCGACCGCCGGAGTCAAGACAGCGGCGAGGTCCATGTCGATAGCGGCGAGGTCCGCCTCCAGCTCCGCCGTCGAGAACGCCGCAGGGAGGGCCAGCACCTGGCGGGCGGCCGCGACGTCGGCAGCCGCGGCGATCCGCGCCTCCTCGAGGCCGGCTCGTTCCCGCTTCGCCGCCTCGAGCTCCGAGGCGTGCCGGCCCTCGCGCAGCTGGAGTGCCGCCCGCTCGGAGCGAACCCGGTCGAGCGTGCCTCGAGCCTCGGCCTCGGCGATCGCCTGGCCCCCGAGGGCCACGCTGGCGGCGCTCATCGCCCGTTCGTGCTCGAGCAGCTCGGCCATCGCTTCGTCGCCGACCCGCCGCGACCCGGCAACGGCAAGGGCCGCGGTCGACGCGCGAGCGGCCGCCGCGTGCCAGCGCGCGTGGGCGGAGTCGAGGATTGCCGCCGCCAGGTCGTCGGCCGCCGACCGACGGTTGGCCTGTTGCTCGGCCTGTTGGGCGAGCCGCCGCGCCTGCGGTCTGAGCTCGGCCAGGATGTCGTCAACGCGGGCGAGGTTCGCCTCGGATTCGACGAGCTGCTCGTCGGCGCGGCGGCGGCGTCGCTCGTGCCGGCGGACGCCGGCGACCTCCTCGAACAGCGGCCGCCGCTCCTCCGGGCGGAGCGCGAGCGCCTGGTCGACCATCCCCTGGCCGATGAACAGGAACGCATTCTCGGCAAGGTGCCCGGCGTCGAGCAGGTCGACGAGGTCCTTGAGCCGGACGCGCTGGCGGTTGAGGAGATAGTCGTTCTCGCCGGATCGATAGAGCCGCCGCCCCAGCTCCACGACGCCGTAATCGACCGGCAGGAGCCCGTCACCGTTGTCGAGCGTCAGCTGGACGTCGGCCATCCCGACCGCAGGGCGGCGTTCCGACCCGGCCCAGACGACATCCTCCGACTTGCGCGTCCGAAGCGCCCGACCCTGCTCACCGAGCGCCCAGCGCAGGGCGTCGGCGAGGTTGCTCTTGCCCGAGCCGTTCGGGCCGACGATGGCGCTGATGCCCGACCCGAACTCGACGTGGGTTCGGTCGGCGAACGACTTGAAACCCTGGAGCCGGACGGACAGCAGTCGTGCGGGTGCCGTCATCGAGCCGATCCGACCGTCTCCGCGGCGCTCTCGGCCGCCCGGGCCTCCAGCACCGCGACGGCTTCCGCGGCCGCCGCCGTCTCGGCGACCCGCCGCGATCTCCCAACGCCCATCCCGAGGACCTGGCCGTCGACGGACACCTCGACCCGGAAGACCTTCTCGTGATCCGGCCCGACCGCCTCGAGCACTCGGTACAACGGCCGGCCGCCCGTCGATTGCTGGGTTGTCTCCTGGAGGCGGCTCTTCGGGCTCTTGAGGAGCAGCGGCGCCAGCCCGGCGTCGATCTCGGGCGTTGCAGTCCGGATCAACCAGTCGCGCGTCGTCTCCCAGCCGACATCGAGCAGGAGCGCGCCGGCGAGCGCCTCGAAGCCGGAAGCGAGAATCGAGGGGCGCTGCGGTCCCGCGCGAGCTGTCTCGCCCTCGCCGAGGGACAGGAACGAGCCCAGGTCGATCCGCGTGGCCAGGGTCGCGAGCCCCGTCGCGCTGACGATCGCGGCTCGGCGCGCGGACAGCACCCCTTCGTCATCGTCGGGGCGGCGGCTATACAGCGCCTCGGAGATCGCGAGGTTAATCACGGCATCGCCGAGGAACTCGAGTCGCTCGTTGTGCCCGGCGGCCTCGCCGGGGTGCTCATGGAGCCAGGAGGTGTGGGTCAGCGCCTGGGCCAGCAGGCGCCGGTCTCGAATTGGGAGACCGAGCTGCTCGGCGAGGAGGTCGGCCCGGCTCACAATCCTGTCTGGTAGGTGCTCGGGTCGAAACTGAGCCCGAGTAGCTAGGTGTTCCGCTCGTCGATGTATTCGGCGGCGTCGCCCACCGTGCGGATCCGCTCCGCGTCCTCGTCGGAGATCTCGGTCCCGAACTCCTCTTCGAGGCTCATGATCAGCTCGACCAGGTCGAGCGAGTCGGCATTCAGGTCGTCGACGAAGGACGCCTCGGGCTTGACCTCTTCCTCGTCGACGCCGAGCTGCTCGACGACGATCTTCTTGAGCCTGTCGTAGGTGCTGGCCACTGACTCCCTCCTCGGAGTTCGGTCTGGTCGACGTTGGTTTCGCGTGCAATGCGCCCGAGGACGCCGTTCATGAGGCGCCGCATCGGGTCACCACTGTAGATCCGGGCCAGTTCGACCCACTCGGCGATGGCTACCCGGGTTGGCGTCGAGGAATATAGCACCTCACCCACCCCGCAACGGAGCAGGGAACGGTCCATCCGGGCCAGCTGGACGACCGGATATTGGGGTGCCGCAGCCTCGATTCGGGCGTCGATGTCGACCCGATTCGTGACCACTGCGGCGACGATCGCGCGGGCCAGCTCGCTCGCTCCCGGATCTGCCTCGACCTCGGCCAGGTCGCGCTCCAGGACCGCGGTCGCGGTCCGCTGCCCGAAGTCAGCCTCGAACACGGCCGAGAGCGCGACTCGCCGCCCGGCCCGCAACGACCGAACGCGATCCCCTGACCGGGCCTCGCCCGACTCCTCAGATCCCCTCGTCACGGCTCTCCCAGCGTTTCGGGGGCCGGCGACGGCAGGAGCGCGGCCACCTCGGGCGCGCTCATCAGCTGCCCACGCCGTCGATCAGGACGCTGACCTCGTTGACGCGGAGTTCGAGTAGTCGCTTGACCGCGCGGGCGACCGACTCGCGAACGCGCCGTCCGGTGGTCGCAAGATCGGCTCCGGGCCGGGCAATGATCCGAAGCCGCACGTCGACGACATCGCCCCGAACACGCACTGTGACTGGCGGCCCAGCGAGCGCGGCACGCCAGCGCGGGCCGCGCCGAGCCACGCGCAGGACATCGGGGACCTCGAGCGCGGCCAGCCGGGCGACCTCGACGATCACCCCACGACCGACCGTGAGCTTCGGGCTGACCTCCACCGCGTCCTCATCGGACGCCTGGGCATCCGAAGCGCGCTCCTGTGGGTCATCCGGAATCCACGCCGGATCAGGCTTCATGCGCGCGTCTCGGCGTCAACGGACGGGCCCTCGACCGCACCCACCTCTCCCGGGCCGGTGCTGGCAGGCGTCAGTGAGCCGGCGCCGCCACTCGCAGGTGGCACCGAGCCGGCGCCGCCGCTCCCTGCCGGGCCCGAGGCGACCGGCACGGTCCGAGCCGCGTCCTCCCGCAGCGCGTCAGCGATGCGCTGTGGCACGCCCGTTCGAGCCGTATTCGCCGCCACCTCGCAGGCGAAGCCCACCATCCGCCGGCGCGCCCGGCCGTGCGTGATGATCACGGCGCCCTGGACGCCCAGCAGCGGTGAGCCGCCCGCGCGCTCGTAGTCGAAGATCTCGCGGATCCGGCCGATGCCAGGGCGCATCAGGAGGTAGGCCAGGCGCCCGCGAATGCCCGACCGGAACTCGGCCCGCCAGAGGTCGAAGATGAAGGTCGAGAGGCCTTCGAAGAACTTGACGACGACGTTCCCCGCGACGGCGTCCGTGACGACCACGTCGGCCATGTCCAACACGAGGTCCTTGCCCTCGACGTTGCCGACGAACCGCAGGTCCGACGCGTCGAGCAGCTCGGTCGTGCGCTGGATGCGCTGGTCGCCCTTGCCCTTCTCCTCGCCGATCGACAGCAGCGCCACGCGCGGGTTCGCGATCCCCACCACCCGCTCGGCGAAGATCGCGCCCATCCGCGCGTACTGGGCGAGGTTCTCGGCGGTCGAATCAGGGTTGGCCCCGATGTCGAGCAGCACGAACGGCTTCCCCGCGCGGACCATCTGGACGGCGAGGGCCGGTCGATCGACGCCCGGCAGGCGCCCGATACGAAGGACGGCCGCGGCCATCGCCGCGCCCGTGTGACCCGCGGTCACGATCGCATCGGCCGTGCCGTTCCGGACGAGGTCGCAGCCGACGATGATCGAGGCGTCCTTCTTCTCGCGCAGTGCAAGCGCGGGATGCTCGTGCATCTCGATCACCTGGCTGGCCTGGACGATCTCGACGTTGGACGGCAGCGTCGGCGCATGCGCCCGAATCCGGGCCTGATCGCCGACGAGGAGGACGTGGTCTTCGGGGTGCGCCGCGGCGTGGTGGAGCGCTCCGGGGACGATCTCCGCCGGGCCGTGGTCGCCACCCATGGCGTCGACCGCTATTCGTACGCCCGCGGCATTCGCACGGTCGGAGGCGGGACCCATGGTTCAGCCCTCCGAAGACCCCGGCGACGCTCTGCTAGCCAGCGGTCGGAGGATTGTCTTCCTTCGGGACCTTGATCTCGAGCACCGGGCGACCACCGTAGTAGCCGCAGTTGGGGCATGCCCGATGGCTGCGCTTCGGCTGATGGCAGTGCGGACACTCCTCGAGCTGTGGCAGGTCGAGCGCCAGGTGCGAGCGGCGGTCGCCCTGTCGTGCGTGGGAGACCCTGCGCTTGGGCACGCCCATGGTGAGTGCTGCTCCTTTCGTTGAAACCTCGGATCGAGCGCCCGCGGCGCTTCAGCTCGATCATCGGTGAGTTGATCGGAATGCTCGCGGGAGCCCGCCCCGGTCCCGGCGAACCGACGGCGCAGTCTACTCGCTCTCCCCATTGCCGTCGACCTTGAAGGCCAGCAACGCCGCCAGGCGCGGGTCCACCTCGTCGGTCTCGTGGGCGACATGTTGGGGCCCGAGCCGCTCGCCACAGTCGACGCACAGGCCGGGGCAATTCGCCTCGCACAGCACCGCGATCGGCTCGGCCAGCGAGATGGCCTCGCCCGCGAGGACGCCGAGGTCGAGCTCGTGGTGGCTCGAGAGACGGGCGACGTCGGGCTCGACGGCGAGGTCGAGCGGCTTGCCGGTTGCGACGTCGATCGCCGGCAGGAGCTCCTCGTGGATCTCGACCGTCGTCGGAATCTCGACGTCGCGCAAGCACCGAGCGCAGGTCCCCGTGATCGCCGCCGACAGCTTCGCGTCGACGAGGACACCACGATTCGTGCGTGAGACTCGCACACGGCCGTCGATCGGCTCGGCCAGGTGGAGGCCGTCGGGCAGTGGGATGGTCGCGCCGTGGATCTCGTAGCGCCGCTCGGTGCCGGGGGGCTCGGCGAGGAGGCTCGCCAGCTGATAGGTCAGGGGCGCCGGCGAGCTCATCTCGGGACGGTCTGGCCTGCGTCCTCTTCGCGTGCGAAGGCCGGCGACTCCTCGGCGGTGTCGGACCAGCCCTCCAGGTCGCGGTCAGCGGTGTCGGCATCTCCGGAAAGGTCCCCGGCCACCGGCTCCTCGGGTTGAAGCTCGGCCTGGCGGGTCACGAGCACGTCGATGCCCTTCTCGATCCCGGCGAGCGCCTTGCGAACCTCGGCCTCGAGCGTTTCGAGGATCTGCGCGGCGTACGCATCGGCGCCGAGCCGGACGCCGTCGGCGACATTGTGAGCATCGGCGATAACCTTCCGGCCCTCGACCTCGGCCAGGTCGAGCAGGCCGCGCTCGCCGATGAGGAAGGTCGCCTGCTCCTGCGCCCGGGCGGTCACGCGGGCGCCCTCCTCCTGGGCCTTCTCGAGGATTCGCTCGCCCTCGGCGTTGATCCGCTTCGCGGCGTGGATCTCCTCCGGCACGGCGACGCGGAGCTGGTCTATCAGCTCCAGGACCGCGTCCTTGTCGACGAGGACCTTGCGGGTCGTGGGCACGCCGGTGCCGGTCGCAATCTGCGACTCCAGCCGTTCGAGCAGGAACATGATGTCCATCGAGAGCCGATTATCGCACGCGCCGACCGGCCGACGCGGCCTCGCCCGGGATCACCGGCGTGGCGACCGGCGGAGCGTGCGCAGGGCGGTCACCGCGGCCGGCGGGATCATGCTCGACACGTCGCCACCGAAGCCGGCGATCTCCTTGACCAGGCTGGAGCTGACGAAGCCATTCTCGACGGCGGTCATGAAGAAGACCGTATCGACGTCGTCCGCGAGCGCCCGGTTGTTGTGCGCGAGCTGCATCTCGGTCTCGAAGTCGGAGATGGCGCGCAGGCCGCGAACGATCCAGCGGGCCTCGTGGGCATGCGCGGCGTCCACGGTCAGGCCGTCGAAGGTCGTCACGGTCGCGATCTCCGGATCGATGCCGGCGTCCCGAATCGCGGTCTCGAGCACGACGACCCGGGTCTCGGTCGGCAGGAGCGGTGTTTTGCGCGGGTTGGCAAGGACGGCCACGATGACCCGATCGAAGACGGCCAGGGCGCGGGCGAGGACGTCGAGATGGCCGTTGGTGACAGGGTCGAATGAGCCGGGATAGAGCGCGACTCTCATCCGTCCTCCTCGGGGACCCAGCGCAGGAAGGTCAGCGTCGTCTCGCCGAAGCGGCGCTCGCGGGCGGATCGTAGCAGCCCGATCTCGGCCGGCGGCGGCGTCTTCCAGAAGTGCTTGGCGACCACGACGCCGTCGGCTTCGAGGATGCCGCCGGGCCCGGCCGAGGCGATCGATTGGAGGGCGGCGAGCAGCAGCTCGGGCAGGTCATAGGGCGGATCGATGAGGATCGCGGCGAAGGGGCCGGCGTTCTGGCTGGCGCCTTTGCCGGGCGCGCCGATCGAGTTGAACCAGGTCCCCACCTGCGAGCGGATCACGCGCGCGCGAGGCCCGGCGAATCCGGTCGCGGCGAGGTTGCGTTCGATGGCCGCGATTGCGCCGGCGTCGCGTTCGACGAACGCGGCGCTCCGCGCGCCGCGCGACAGGGCCTCGATGCCCGCGGCGCCGCTGCCGGCGAAGAGGTCGAGGAAGGCTCGGTCCCGGATCGTTGGCTCGAGGATCGCGAACAGGGTCTGCTTCACTCGATCGCCCAGCGGCCTGGTGCTTTCGCCCGGGGTGATGAGCACCCGCCCGCGGGCCGTCCCGGCGATGACCCGACCGGCACCGCGCTCGCCCTTCGGTGCCTTCGCCGCTGCCATCGTCGTCAGGCGGCGCCGGCCGGCTCGGCCTGGGCGACTCTCGCCAACCAGCCGGACGACAGCTCCCGCGCGAGTGCCTCGTGACCCGGGCGCATCGCCCCGGCATCGTCGAGCATCGTCTCCGCAGCGGCCCTCGCCGACGTGGCCAGCTCCCGATGCCGCTCGCGCTGGAGGGAGGCGACTCGCAGCGTCGGCAACCCGCTCTGGACCAGACCCAGCACGTCGCCCTCGCGCCGCAGCTCCCAGTCCCGCTCCGCCAGCTCGAAGCCGTCACGGAGGTCCCGGGCCGCCTCGAGGCGGGCGCGGGCCGTCGGATCGGTCGTCTCCGAGACGAGCACGCAGAACGACTCGACCGTCCCGCGGCCCACTCGCCCGCGCAGCTGGTGCAGCTGGGCCAGCCCGAACCGGTCGGCGCCCTCGACGATCATCATCGTCGCCTCTGGCACGTCGACCCCGACCTCGACGACGGTCGTTCCGACGAGCACGTCCAGCTCACCGTCGCGGAACCGCGCCATCTCGGCGTCGCGATCCACCGGCCGCAGGCGGCCATGGACCAGCCCGACTCGAAGCGGCGCCAGGAGCTCGCGCAGCCGCTCCGCCTCAGGCTCGGCCGCGACCGCCGACGACGCGGGGCTGTGCACGAAGGCGCCCTCGCCTTCGTCGCCGGTATCGAGACCGAGATCATCAGCCGGCTCGTCCGCGCTCGTGTCGTCGCCGGGGGTGATCAACGGCACGACGACGAAGGTCCGGTGCCCGAGGACGGCCTCGTCGCGGACCCGCTGCCAGGTCGAATCGAGCGCGCCCGGCTCGCGGATCCCGGTCCGGATGCGGACACGTCCCTCCGGTGGCGTCCGCAGGTCGGTCACGTCAAGGTCGGCATACAGGACCTGCCCGAGGGTGCGCGGGATCGGCGTCGCGGTCATCAGCAGGAGGTGCGGCACGCGCCCACCGGCCTTGGCTTCCAAAGCCGAGCGCTGCTCGACGCCAAAGCGGTGCTGCTCGTCGATCACGGCGAACGCGAGATCGGCGAAGGCAACCGATTCGGAGATCAGCGCATGCGTTCCCACGACGATCGGAGCCATCCCGGTGGCGAGTCGCTCGCGGGTGCGATCCGCGTCGGAGCCCTTCAGCGAGCCGGTCAGCAGCTCGATCGGTAGCCCCAGCGGCTCCAAAAGGTCGATGAGGGTGCGGTGGTGCTGGCGCGCCAGCAGGTCCGTGGGCGCAAGGATCGCGGCCTGCTTGCCGGCCAGCGCGACCGCCGCCAGCGCCCACGCCGCTACCGCCGTCTTCCCCGAGCCGACGTCGCCCTGGAGCAGCCGCAGCATCGGGGTCGGTCGGTCGAGGTCAGCCCGGATGGCCTCGATCGCGGTCGCCTGGTCGGCCGTGAGCTCGACCTCGGGCCCTACCTTCGCCCGCAACGAGCCGACGATGGACTCGCGAATGCGCACGTCGTCGGCGTCGCCGATCGCGACCGGGCCGCCGCGCTCGTGGGTGCGCCCCCGGCGTCGCTGCACCATCCCGAGTTGCAGCGCGAGCAGCTCGTCGAACGCCAGTCGCTCGAGCGCCGCGTCGCGCTTCTCGAAGGCCGTCGGATAGTGCGCCTCCTCGAGCGCTTCCGTCAGGGGTGTGAGGCTCCGCTCCTGGACAAGCGACTGCGGCAGATACTCGGCATAGGCCGTCCCGGCCCGGTCCAGCGCATCCCGCACCGCGCGCCGGAGCGTGACGGCAGTCAGCCCGGCGGTCAGTCGATAGACGGGCACGATGCGCCCGACGTGGAGGAGCTCGTCCTCGTTGCCCTCGGGCTGGAAGTCGGGGTTGTCGAGCGTCCGCTTGCGACCGAAGTGCTTGAGCTTTCCGGACACGATCACGCGCTGGCCGGGGAACATTCGGCGTTCGATGTACCGGCGCCCGAACCACGTCGCGTCGATTGAGCCGGTCTCGTCCTCGAGGACCGCGATCGTCCGCTGGACGCGGCGCCGGTACGACGCCTCGACGCGGAGGTCGGCGACGGTGACGCGGGCCGAGATGACCGTGCCGTCCTCCAGCCACATCAGATCGCCGAGCTTGCGCATCTCCCGGAGGTCGTCGTACCGGCGCGGCAGGTGGAACAGCAGGTCGCGGACCGTGTTGAGCCCCATGCGTCGGCCGACGCGACCCAGGACCGTGGCGCCTGCGATGCCGGCCTTGGCCAGCGGCGTGTCAAGGAGCGCGGCGCCGGTTGGCGGCGCGGCCGCCGGCGCGGGAGCCTTCCGCGGCGCTGGCCGTTTCGGGCCGCCGCCAGCCCGAACGGGTGCCGTCCTTCGAGCCGGTCGCTCCCCCACCCCGCCTACTCGGCCGAGATCAGATAGCGGTAGTACGGCTGGCCGCCGTGGAGCACCTCGACCTCGGCGCCGGTGCCGAGCGCATGGATCTCCCGCACGAGTGCCTCCGTGCTCGCGAGCTCGCCGCCGTCGCCGTAATAGACGGTGATGAGCTCGAAGCCGGGACTGAGCGCCTTGATCGCCGTGAGGACCGCCTTCGATGGGTCGTCGTGCACCGCCACGAGACCGTCGTCGGGATCGAGCGCGATCGTCTGGCCGCGCTTGACCTTCTTGCCGCCGATCGTCGCGTCCCGAACCGCCTGGGTCACCGACAGCGACTGAATTGCCCGACCCGCCTCGGTCATCTCGCCGGCGTTGTCGACCGCGCTCTTGTCGGGATCGAGCGCGAGGAGCGCGGCGAAGCCCTCGGCGGCATTCCGCGTGGCGACGACGGCGACCGGCCGATCGTGCATCGCCGCGACCTGGCGCGCAGCGAGCACGACGTTCGGGTTGTTGGGCAGCAGCAGGATCTCGCGGGCATCGATCGACTTGACGGCCTCGAGCAGCTCACCGGTGCTGGGGTTCGCCGTCTGTCCGCCGTACACGACCCGATGGACGCCAAAGTCCCTGAAGATCGCCGCGAGGCCCTCGCCCGCCGCGACGGCGATCACGGCGAGGGGCAGGGCTTCGGCCCTCGAGCCGTTCGACGACGCACCGCTCGCCCCTGCGCCATCGGCTATGCCAATCGCTGCATAACCGGCGTCTGGACTGGTCGAGCCCGGACCGTTGCCATCTGCGGCGAAGGCCGCCGCGCGGGTTTCGCGCACGTCGGTCGCCTCTTGGTCGAGATTCTCGACGCTGATCTTCGACAGCGGGCCGAGCCCGAGGGCGTAGGCCAGGACCAGGTCGGGTCGCTGGTTGTGGATGTGGACCTTGATCGCGCGCGCGTCGCCCGCCACGAGAACTGATTCCCCGATCGACTGGAGGTAATCGCGGATCTCACTGACGTCGAGCTTCGCGCCGGGGCCGGCCTGCGCCAGGAACATCGTTTCGTAACCGAAGCCCTCGTCGCGGAGGCCCGCGCCGGGTGGCGCACCGTGCTGCGCCGCGCTCGCGCTCGCCGGCACGCTCGTCCCGCGACCACCGGCCGCAGCCGCGACGGCGGCCGCACCCGGCAACCGGGGCGCCGGGACGGAGGCCCCTCCGGTCAGATAGGCATGGGCGCCTTCAAGCAGCCGGAACAGCCCCTGGCCCCCGGAATCGACGACGCCTGCCTCGCGCAGGATCGCCAGCAGCGACGGCGTCTTGGCAACGGCAGCGTGAGCCGCGTCGACCGTGGTCTTCATGACCGCGTCGAGCGCTCGCTCACGCTCGGCGCTCACCACGGCGGCGGCCGATGCCTCACGGATGACCGTGAGGATCGTGCCCTCGACCGGCTTCGCGACAGCGCCATACGCAGCCTTCGTGCCCTGGTCGAGCGCGTTCGCGAGGTCGAGCGCGTTGAAGCGCGTCTTGCCCGCGAGCCCCTCCGCGAGCCCCCGCAGGATCTGGCTGGTGATCACGCCGGAGTTGCCGCGGGCGCCCATCAGCGCCCCGAACGCCGCAGCCGACGCGACCCGCTCGGCGGAGACGGTCGGCCCGAGCGCCTCGGCCTCGGCCAGGGCCGCGCGAACGGTGGCCATCATGTTCGAGCCGGTGTCGCCGTCGGGCACGGGAAAGACGTTGAGCGCATTGACCTCGTCGACGCTCGCTTCGAGCGCCGCCGCGGCCGCGCGAAACGCGCCCAGCAGGCCGGCGCCGTCGCACGCGCGGCGCGCCATCAGTTCGCGGCCCTCAATCGACGAGCCCCATCAGGCGACGTCGGTTCCGCTGTCGGCCAGGTCCGAGGGCCCCAGCTCGGTCGGTGGTCGAGGCTGTGGCGGTTCGCCGCCCGGGTGGAGCTCGAGCTTGGCGACCCGGATCGACAGGGAGTCGACCTCTCGCCCCAGGGCCGCCCGGATGGCGTGTCGGACGGCAAGATCGACCTGGCGCGCGACCTCCGCGATCGGCAGCCCGTGGGCGATCCGCAAGTGCATCCGGATGGAGAGCGAGCCGCCGGCGACGGACACGCGGAGCCCACCCGGTCGACGCTCGATCCAGCCCAGCATTCGGTCGGCCCAGCTCCCGGCAAAGCCCGCGACGCCGTACGAACCGAGCGTCACGCCGCGCACGATGTCGATCACGGCCCGACGCGTCACGAGCGCGCGGCCGGCGATGGCTTGATCCGGCACCGACCCTCCCTCAACCGCGCCCCGCGAAGGCTCCCGGGAGCGCCCGGGGTGCGTGGTATAGTACCGCCCCGTTCGGGCCCGACCGGCCCAGCGCTCCTTTTCAGAACATCCCGAGGTTCCTCATGGCTCGCTCCTGCGCGATCTGCGGCAAGACATCGATGGGCGGCTTCAACCCGCAATCGTCCGGCTCGAACCGGGTTCGCGCGCACCGCCGCATGCAGCCGAACCTCCAGCCCTACGTCATCGTCAAGGACGGCGTCTCGACCCCCGCGCTCGTCTGCACCCGCTGCCGCCGCACCGCGACCAAGTCCGCCCGTTAATCCCAGCTCCCGCGGCTACCGCGGTCGAGCGAGTGACATCACGGCGAGCGATCGAGATGGACGAACATCCCGACCGTTTCGGCGACGCGCTCATCGAGCTCAATGAGGTGCTGCCCAAATCCGGGAGGTCTCCGATGCGTTGGTTGTTGGTGATGGGTTTGTTGATGGCGTTGAGTGGTTGCTACGGTCCTGGTTCGATGCAGTCTGAGGACACGAGGCCGTTTTGCGCTGGTGGTCCTGGGTCTGCTAATCCGAACCTACACGAAGAGTGTCGTGGCGGACCGAGGCCCACCTCGTTACGTGTGACTGATCTGGTAGATGTCCATGTTGCTGGTGCCAGCTCCACCTATGATCGAACACTTCTCTGAGCCCCAGTGGGTGCCGGGATAGACAGTATCGTCTGTGCTCGTCCAGTCGCATGAGGCACCGGTTACGGTTGACCACAGGCTTTCGTTGGAGTTGATGGCCGTCGAAACCGTGAATCGCCACATCCCTTGGGTCTGGGCCGGTGGGGGAACTCTGGCAGTGGACAGGCGGCCGATTGGGGGTGGCGGCCACGCAACCGCAATTGAGCCACTTTCCAGCGCAGGCCCCTTTGGCGTTGCCAGGCACTGCGTGTGTCGACCAAGCTCACGACCTGGAGGATGTCGGTGCCGACTACGTCGCGCGCGTGAACTGTGGGTTAACCGCCGGGGGCGTTGTCGCGTGACAAGCTCCTGACTTGTTTAGATAGGCCCAGCACCGGTGGCCTCGCAGGCCTAGGGTGCGAGGTCGGGTGACCACCTGGCTCCCAAGCTCCTT
>JBBQFS010000063.1:0-13121 GCA_038322255.1 Candidatus Limnocylindrales bacterium
CGCAACGCCCAGGTGACCGTGCTCGCCCCGACCGGGACGATCGCGTTCATGATGGATTGCGACACCACCGGCATCGAGCCCGACATCGCGCTCATCAAGTACAAGAAGCTCGTCGGCGAGGGCTTCCTCAAGATCGTCAACCAGACGGTGCCCCAGGCCCTGCGCAAGCTCGGCTACGGCCCGGACGAGGTCCAGGGGATCCTCGACCACATCAACGAGCAGGAGACGATCGAAGGCGCCCCGGCGCTCAAGCCCGAGCACCTGTCGGTGTTCGACTGCGCGTTCAAGCCGGTCAACGGCGATCGCTCGATCCACTACATGGGCCACGTCCGGATGATGTCGGCCGTCCAGCCGTTCATCTCCGGCGCGATCAGCAAGACCGTCAACATGCCCGAGGCCGCCACGGCCGAGGAGATCGAGTCGGTCTACCTCGAGGGCTGGAAGCTCGGCCTGAAGGCGATCGCGATCTACCGCGACGGCAGCAAGCGCAGCCAGCCGCTGAGCACCGGCAAGAAGAAGGACGAGGGCTCTACGGCTGAGCAGCAAGCGCTCATCAGGGCGCTCCAGGAGCAGCTCGCCAATGCCACCGTCGAGGCGGGCAAGCCGCATCGCCGCCGGCTCCCGGCGGAGCGAACGGCGGTTACCCACAAGTTCGACATCGCCGGCCACGAGGGCTACATCACCGTCGGGCTCTACCCCGATGGCCAGCCCGGCGAGATCTTCCTGAAGATGGCCAAGGAGGGCTCGACGGTCTCCGGGCTCATGGACAGCTTCGCGACGACGGTCTCGGTGGCGCTCCAGTACGGCGTGCCGCTCCGCGACCTCGTCAATAAGTTCGCCCACGTCCGGTTCGAGCCCAGCGGCTTCACCGGCAACAGCGAGATCCCGATCGCCAAGAGCCTCGTCGACTACATCTTCCGGTGGATGGGCTCGCGGTTCCTTACTGACGACGACAAGTCGGGCCTCGGACTGATCGATCGCTCCGCGGTCGGTGACGCCGGGTCGACCGGCTCAGGCTCGATCTCCTTCGCATCGGTTTCACCCGCGCTGGCGCCGGCGATCGAGCCTGTTACGGAAGTGCGGGACGAGCCGATCGATCCGCCCAAGGCGAGCGCGGTCGCAATCGAGCAGTCGGCTCCGAAGGCGGAGCGGGTCGAGCTCGGCTACCTCGGCACCGTCGGCGCGTCGAATGGCCACGCCAACGGCCACTCGAACGGGCACAGCAACGGACATGCGAACGGCAACGCGCCGAAGGCCACGAACGGCGGCGGGATCACGCTCAACCTGGGCGGCACGAAGGTCGCCTTCGCCACCCAGGCCGACGCCCCGTCGTGCATGGATTGCGGCTCGATCATGATCCGCAACGGCTCTTGCTACAAATGCCTCAACTGCGGCAGCACCAGCGGCTGCAGCTGAGGCCGACATCAAGGGATCTGCCGGATAGACGGCTCGATGGTGTGCCCAACACCATCGCCGACATGGAGCAGCGGCAGCCCTTGACCGAGGCGGATTACACCGATACGAGAAGCCCCCGTTCCTCCACGGGGGCTTCTCCCTTTCTGAGGAAGCAACGTACTGAAGGGGGAAGGCGCTGGCCGCGGCGACGCTCGCCGGCGGCCGATGGAGACGGTCAGTTGGCTCGCCCTCACCAAGGAGTGAGGATCGGATTGCCTGCCGGTCATGCCGGACGCGCCCCGGCCGAATGCGATACTCGTCCTTATGGCGATCCCTGACTACCAGACGCTCATGCTGCCCACACTCGCGTTACTCGCGGACGACCAAATTCGCAGGGTTGTGCCAGACGTTACAGAGTCACTCTCTGATCAATTCCATCTGACCCCCGATGAACGGGCTCAGATGTTGCCGTCCGGGCTGCAGGGAACCTTCGTGAACCGCACGCAGTGGGCGGTCACGTACATGGGCAAGGCTGGCCTGATCGCCCGACCTGCGCGAGGCCGAATCGTCATCACGCCCGCGGGGCAAGAGGCGCTGGTCAAGAAGCCGGTGAAGATCGACGTAGCGTTCCTAATGGGCCATCCGACCTTCGCCGCCTTCCGCGCGAAGGCGAAGCCCAAGTCAGGGAATGGAACCGCGGCGATTCCGAGCGACGACGACGTGCAGAATCCTGAGGAGCTTCTCTACCGTACCTACGACGCCCTGCGCCAGACCATCGAGGCCGACATCGTGGAGCGACTTCAATCCACGGCGTATGCGTGGGAGGCCTTCGAACGCTTGGTAGTGGAGCTGCTCGGCGCGATGGGGTACGGCGGGTCGACTGATGAAACGCGGCTCCGAGTCACGAAGTTGACTGGGGACGAAGGCATCGATGGAGTAATAGACGAGGACAAGCTCGGTTTGGACGCCGTCTACATTCAGGCCAAGAAGTACCAGGCAAAGACCGGCGTGGGTCGCCCGACGCTTCAAGCTTTCGCTGGAAGCCTCGAGGGACAGCGAGCGAGCAAGGGAGTGTTTGTCACCACATCCTATTTCACCGCCGAGGCCGAGGAATACGTGCGACGGATCAGCCGGCGGATCGTCCTAATTGACGGCAAGGCACTCGCGAAGCTGATGTACGACTACGGGATCGGCGTCAGATCTGGCCGCAGCCTCGTGGTCAAGCGGGTCGATGATGCCTATTTCGAGGGCGAGGTCTAGTCGTCGGTTAGCGGACAAGTGCCGCGGACACGCCCGGGTCAACCAGAAGCCCAAATCGATCGATGACGAAGCGCGATTGACCCGGCTCTAGGGGACTGGTGGAAGCAGCGAGTCCTGGGCCTTCGGGTCGGCTGCGGTGCCGCCTCGTCGATATGGACCTGACGGTCGATACGCTCGACGCTGCGGCCTCAAGGCCACGCTTGCGCAGATCGCGCGGGACGTCCCGGGGGCTTAGGGTTCGATGCGCAAGGAGGCGACGATCCCTTCGATCTCGGCAAGCAGAGCTGGGGTCGCGTCCTCGTCCGAGTAGGTCGCGGTGACGCCGAGCGTTAGCCCGTCGACATCGAGCAGGTAGACAGCCGTGGTCTGGCCCGGATCCATGGTCAACGCAAGGCCGTCCTGACCTTCGGAAGCTGGCCACAAGAGGATGGTCCCATCGGAGCACGTCGTCGCATCGAATCAGCCGGGACCGAGATCTCGAACCGACGTGCTGCGTAGCCGGCGATGATCGCGCCCGTCGGCCCGATCGTGTCGTGGCCACCCTGCGCGGCAAGCGCGTCGGCCGCCGCGGCTGATGTACCCACCTCGACTTCCGTGCCCCGCCAGTCGCATGGGTCGGCGTACACGTGACTCACCAGCGTGGTTTCGAGCCTGACTGGGCCGCCGAAAAGGCACGGGGCCTTCAGCAGGTAGAAGGTGTCCCGAAGCCCGTGCCACCACGAGTCGGCGGCGGCCGGCAGCGTCACGGTCAGCGACAGCGAGCCGGCGCTTCCGCTGTAAGTGCCGCCGCCCTTGAACTCGATGCAGTCCGCCACAGGCGTCGCCGACGCGAGCGGCGGGAGCGACGTCGGCGGTTGCGTCTCCGTCGGTTGCATCCTCGTCGGTTGGGCCGCAGGGCGTTGCGTCGCCGGCCCAGCGCCACCCTGGACCCGGACCCAACGGACGTCCTGGTAGTCGAGCAGCGTGTCGCTGCCCGCGTCGTAGTCGTAGGACGCACCAGGCACGGGGACCTTCATCAGGCCGCAACCGCCGCCCTCGGGGTACGAAACGGCGAGGCGGTTGCCGGAGACCTCACCGGCACCCTCGGCGGTGAAGACTTTGACGGCGTCCGCGCGGCACGCCGCACCGCTCGCGAAGTCGTCCTCGTAATGCAGCGCGGGACTGGTCCCCGCGGCCACGACCAGGGTCTGGGTGCTGTTGTCTGCGGGGTCGGTCGAGGTCCAAGTTCCCTCGAAGACCGTGCTTCGCGTCGGGCCGATCCCGCCGCCGAGCATCGTCGCGGCCACGGTCCCGCCAACGAGAGCAAGGGCGATCAGTCCATATCGCAGGGTGGCAGACGGGAACGGCCCGATCCGCCCGGGAAACCACGCCAGCCGCGCTGCGAGTGGATGGCGCTGCTCCGTGACGGCGACGCGCTCGACGACCGCTGCGAGCTGGCCATCAGCCGGTCGCTCGCCGACTGTCTCGAGCAGATGCTGTCGAAGCTGGGCCGCGAACCTGTCGTGCATCATGCGATTCCCCCCACGCGGGACGGTTCCCGGTCGTCTGCTTCGATGGCCGCACGCAGCGCGTGGGTCGCCCGGTTGAGCCGGGACTTCGTCGTTCCGAGCGGGATGCCCATTGCTTCCGCCGCGTCCGCGAGCGGCAGGTCGAGGTAGTAGACGAGGACCACGACGGCGCGGTGCTCGGCCGAAAGTCGAGCGAGGCCGCGCTCCAGCTGATCGTGGATGTCGAGATCGCGCTCGATCCCGGCGATGGCCGGCTCGTCGCCGGGCGTCAGGCGAATCTCGATTGCGTCGACCCGCTTCCTACGGCGAGTCTTGAAGCACGCACGGACAAGGAGCCGTCGCATCCAAGCGTCGAACCGGTCCGGCTCACGAAGCCCCGGAAGTGACCGCCATGCCGCGATGAAGGCTTCCTGGACGGAGTCCTGGGCGGCGTATTCGTCCCGCAGGATCATCCGCGCCACCGCGGTGAGCCGCCCGATCGACCGCGCCGCGAGCTCGGAGAAGGCGTCGCGATCGCCTTCCCGCGCCCGGACCACGAGATCGTCCACTGCTCACCACCGCCTTGGCGCCGGCCACCTGCCGGGCTGCCAATGATGTGCCCGACTGGCGGTGCAAAGGTTCCACATTTGGCTGTAGCCACGATGGAACCTTTGGCCTCCCGCCTTGCCACATCGTGTGCAAGCAGGGAGGGAGAAACGTGCGAACCGTCGTCAGCGTTCTCGTCGCCCCGATCGTCGTCGCCGGATGCGGCGGAGCTCGGGGCAGCGCGGGCCGTCTCGCTCGCTGCCCGCCAGCCTTGGCGGGCGGTGGCCACCACGACCTACCAACCACACGAAAGGGAACTGCCAGATGATGTACAACACTGTCCTTCGCCACGCATTTCGCACGATCGGCACGCCCTCGCGGCTCGCCATCGCCGCCGCGGCACTCGTGCTGGTCGTCCCATCCGGGGTCGCCGGCAAGATGTATGACGCCTGGGGCACGGCCACGGCCGAATCGGCGATCAACACCGCGTCGGCCGAGGGCTGCCCGATCGAGTCTCCCGATGGGCTCAGCCTGTACATCGCCTCGAACCGCGCCGGCGGGACCGGCAGCCCCGACCCGAACGACATCTGGGTCTTCCACCGGCCCACGATCGATGGGCCATGGGGGACGGCGGAGAACCTGGGGACGCCGGTCAACTCGACGTTCGCCGACTACTGCCCCACGCCGCTCCGGGGCAAGCGCCTGCTGTTCGTCTCGACCCGGCCGGGCGGCTGCGGCGGCGGCGACATCTACCTTGCGCGCAACAATCCGGCCCGCGGCTGGAGCGTCGCGAATCTCGGCTGCGCCGCGGACGGCTCGGGCACGAACTTCCCGGGCGGCGAGTTCGGCCCCTCGATGGTCGAGACCGACGAGGGCAGGTTCCTGTACTTCTCGAGCGACGGGTTCGATGTCGGGGGCGATCAGGACATCTACGTCAGTCGCCAAGTCTCGGACGGCAGCTTCGGTACCCCGACGCTCGTCGCCGAGCTCAGCACGCCGGCCCATGACTTCATGCCGAACGTCCGCAAGGACGGGCTCGAGATCGTGTTCAACTCCAACCGCGCCGGGGGCTTCGGCGGCCAGGACGTCTACACGGCCTCGCGGTCCAGCACCAGCGAGCCGTGGTCGACGCCGGTCAACCTCGGTGCGGCCGTCAATACGGCCGGCAATGAGACGCGGTCGTCCCTCTCGTGGGACGGTCGGCGGCTCCACTTCGGGCGCGACGGTGACATCTACGTCAGCTCGCGCTGACGCCCGCAACCCCCTCGTCGAACGGAGGCGGCACCATCGGGTGCCGCCTCCGTGTGTTGCCCTCGTCGAAGATCGTCGTCACCGATGCGGCGGAGCTCAGGACAGCACGCCACCTGGCAGCGGCCACGAGCAACCGATCCTCTTCGCGGCCCTGGTCAACGAATGGCTCGACCGCGTCAAGCTGGAGGGCCCCGGTGGAAGTCGTCGACCGAGCCAGCCCATAGACACATGACGGCGCAGGTCGGTGGAGGACCCGACGCTCGCCGTCATCCTGAGCAAGGCCTTCCTGCTCGTGAACGACAGCAAGATCAAGGACCAGTCGATCATGCGCCAGATCCGTCGCCACTGACGACCGGTGACGCCGTGGCGGCGGCGCCGTGACTCGAATTCCGGATACGGTAGGCCCATCGAGAAAAGGGCGACATGAAGTCCAACGGTCCAGACGGCGGCGCACCACGTCGGTGGCCCGCCGCCCACACGTTCGCGGGAGCCTTCGCTCTCGCATCCGGCCTCGCCTACGTCGCCAATCTCCTGATCCCGGGTAACCCTGAATGGACGATCACGGCGTGGAACCTGCTCATCATCCCAACGGCCCTCTACCTGGGCGCTAGCGTGGCACCCCATCGACCGCTGGCGGCGGTGGCCGTGACCGCCGCCGGAATCGTCGCCTCCCTCATGTGGGCGTTCGCCTACCGTTCCGCCTCCCTCGAGCCGTTGTGGATCGGGCTGGCCGCCGCCTGGTGGCTCGGGCTCGGCTCGTTGCTGGTGCCGAGCCTCCGGTTTCTCGGCGGCTTCACGCTAGTGCTCGGCGTCGCAGCGGCGCTCGACTTGGTTGTGACGGCGCTGGATGTGCCGTGGCCACTCCTCGCCCTGGGCGCGCTCAAGGGTCCGCTGACGATCGGGTGGACGTTCTGGGTCGGGATAGCGCTCGGGCGACGCCCGATCGTCACGCCAGCGTGGCCATAGGCGCTCGTGAGGAGGGCCGTAGCTCGAACACTGGGCGGGTCACGGCCGCCCGCTCGGCGAGGAGCGCGAGCGCCCGCGCGTGATCGGACCGTGGCTCGGGCACGCCCGCGGCGACCATGTAGGCGTCGCCGATCGTCTTGATCTTCTCGAGGCCGTAGCGTTCGGCTAGGTCGTCGAAGTGGCTGAACAGTCGGTCGAGCTGGCCGACGACCTCCGCCGCCGTCAGGTTCGCCGAGTGCGGGGTGAAGTCGACCACATCGGCGAACAGGACGGAAGCGGCGTTGATCTGGTCGGCGATCGACGTCCGCGGGCTGCCCTTCAGTCGCTGGGCGATCGATCCGGGCAGGATGTTGAGCAGCAGGCTCTCGGCCCGCTCCTGCTCGACCCGCAGCGCGGCCAGCGCGTCCTGCCGCTGCTTCGCGAACAGCGCCAGCAGCGTGAACATCATCGTCCCGCCGACGGCGATGTTGAGGGCCAGCATCAAGCTCGAGAACCACGCCGGCATCGGCGACTGCGTTCCGAGCACGATCGCCGCGATTCCAGAGTAGAGAAATAGCACCAGCCAGAGGACGAACCGGACGCCCGCGCCGACGCCCCGAAAGACCAACGCCCCCAGCGGCGCCATGATCCCCCAAACGCCCACCCCGCCAGTGGGCAGGAGGCCGCCGATCGGGGCCATGGACAGCGTGGGCGCCAGGACGATGGCCAGGAGTTGAGTGTTCAGCAGCATCCCGAAGTCCCGGGTCCGGGCGAAGAGGGCGATCGACGCCAGCGAGACGACGGCGTACACGACGGCGACCCACCCGGTCCACGCGCCGAAGAACAGGTAGAGCACCGCCCAAGTCGCCGCGATCGGCAGGTTCAGGATGGCAATCAGGACGAGGAGCGCCTTCTGCAGCCGCGTCTCGTCGTCGTCGGCGGGATCGGCACCCACCTGCGCGAGTTGCGTGAGCACCCCATCCAGCCAGCGTCGAAGGGTCGTTACCGGGCAGCCCGGAGGCGCGCGAGGTATGGCCCGAACCGTGCCCAGTCGATCGGCTCGGTTCCATAGGCCGCGGATCCTTCCGCGACGCCCGGGGGCTCCGCGCCCTCGAGCCGAACCGCTCGCTCCCCTGCCGCCGCGACCAGCCGCCGATCAAGGGTCAGGAGTCTCGCATCCTCGACCTCGGTGAGCGCGAGGTACGCCGCGTCGTACGAGGTCAGGTCGTGATGAGCGGCCAGGTCGAGCGCGAGCAGGAGCTGTGGACGATCCTGGCAGATCGTCTCGACCGGGAGCTCGTCGATCGACAGGATCGCATCGACGACCCGATCCGGTGGGAGTGCATGTCTGCGGACCAGCGCATTCGTGATCTCGAGCCAGAAGATGTCGGGCACCAGGAGGCGACCTCGGGCACCGAGATGTCGATCGATGACCTCCCTGATCGCGGACCGGTGGGGCTCCGATCGGATGAGCGCCAGCGCCGCCGACGCATCGAGGACGACCGGCGGCGGCGCGATGTCCATGGTCACTCCCCGGCGCCCGGCTCGTCGCGATCACGGTCGATGCGGATCGCCGTCACCGCGTCCGGCGTTTCCGGGTTGTGCCTGGCAAGCTCGTCACCGATCGTGGCGAGTCGGTCGAGCGCGGCGCGGGTCCGCGCGCGCCTGGCTTCGCCGTCGTCCTCGAGCCTGCTGCCGTCCTCGATCGACACGAGCACGGCCAGTGGCTGGCGATCTCGCTCGATCACGAAGCGCTCGCCGGCGGACGCCTGATCGAGGATCCTGCCGAGCGATCGGCGCAGGTCGAGGGGAGTTATGACTCTCATGGCAAACCATCATAGCAGGGTGACATATTCACGCGGGCTACAACCGCTCAGACCACGTAGCCGGTTTACAGCCAGGCCGCTGACCGTCATCTGCCCGAAAGGCACTTGCAAATTGCCTCGCGGGCGGGTTTTCGCAACCGATCCTTGGATATGCCGATGAGGACGGCGGATCGCGCACGTCGAGACGCACCGGGCGCGGCGGCGGGGACCCGCAAAGGGACTGGCGCGCCCGGCTGGTCGCGCGTCGCGCGGGCCCCGGACGTCGACGCGATCGGTGGCCATAGGTACCTCGATAATTTCCTCGGTGCGGCGGGCACGTCGCTGCTCGCGCTCCAGTCGCAGGCAGGAAACGCCGCCGTCACCCGCCTCATCGCCCAGCGTCAGGCACCGGAGGCGTCAGCAACCGCGCCGCGACCAGGAGCGCCCGCCGGTCCAGCGGCCGGTACCGGTCCAGCGGCCGGTACCGGCCCAGCCACGGGCGCCGCCCCACCAACGGAGGGCAAGCCCGTCGAGCAGCTGGGCGTGGTCGACAACGACACCGCCGGTGGCGGCGGGCTCAACATGCGCGCGGCGCCGGAGGGTGGCGTGCTCACCCGGCTCGCGCACAACGATCACGTGATGGTCAAGCAGGAGATGCCCAACGACTGGCTGTACGTCGTCGCGACGGACGGCGCGTCGAAAGGGACGGCAGGCTACGTCTCGCGCCTATACGTGAACACCAACATGCCGCCCGACCCATCGGCACCCGACCCGGGGGCGACGCTCCATCGGATCGAGAGCGGCGAGCGTGCCCACGACTTCGTGCGGCGCCACTACGGCGCGCAGAACATCGACACGGGCCAGGACCAGCGCTTCTTCACCAATGTTCTCGAGTACGTCAACGAGCGAGCACAACGCGGCCAATTCTTCGTGAAGAAGGTGAAGATGCGCGGCGGAGGCGGCGGGCTCACGGGCTCGATCGGGATGCCCTACGAGGACATCGAGCTCGTCGCCGGCGGCAAGATCTGGGTGCCGAGCCTGGAGTTCGCGTTCGGTCTCAAGGGCACCGTGTCAGCGGGCTCGGGACTCCGCGACTTCGCCGAGAAGGTCAAGAACGTCGGCAGGAAGCTGCTCGCGATCCCGGCCTTCATCGGCGGCCTGGTCGTCGGTGCGCTCGAATCGATCAAGGACCTCTTCGTCGGCCTCTTCGATCTCGTGTGGGGCGCGATCAAGTCGCTCGGCGGCAGCCTCGTGGACGCTGCCAAGGCGATCTATGACGTGGTCACGAAACCGGAGATGCGTCGAAAGCTGCTCGAGTCGATCGACGAAGCGCTGCGAAAGCGGCTCGAAACCGGCAGCTTCCTCAGCAAGGCCTACAACTGGGGTCGCATCGTCGGCTACGGGACGATGGAGGTTGTCGCGTTCGTGCTGCTCGCAGGCGCGACGGCGGCATTGAAGGGCGGCAAATTTGCCAAGTTCCTGGAGGTGCTCGTCAAGGAGAGCTCGGCTGTCCAGAAGACGATCAAGGCAGCGCAGGCGCTTCGCAAGACCGAGGTCGCGATGAAGATCGCACGGGGGGTCGAGAAGGCCGGCGGCGTCGCTGCGAAGATTGCGGCAAAGGTCGAACCCGCCACCAACGTCGCCGGCAAAGTGGCCGGCGGGGTCGGCAAGGTCCTCGGCGCACCGGGTGAGGCGATCCTGGGCGGCTCCCGCAAGCTGGCCGGTGGGTGGCGCAGGCTTCGGGGAGCGCTCGGTCGCCGGTCCGCCCGCGCCGCGAAGGCCGCTCGGGCAGCTCAGGGTGCCGAGGGTGTCATCTCCGTCTTCCACGGCACCACCGGCGGGCTGAGGGGTTTCGGCGGCGTGACCGGCGGCAAGATCAACGTGGCGCGTGGATCGGAGGTCCAGGATCTCGGCCGCGGGTTTTACCTTGCGACGGATCAGGCCGCTGCCGAGAAGTACGCCGATCGAGTTTCCCGCTCGGGAATGCCCAAGCCTGGCGGCAAGCCGGGCGAGCTGGTCGTCCCCAGAGGCAAGGGCGGCGGCGCGACACACACCATGCAGTGGGACATCCCGGTCGAGAAGCTCGGCGATGTCGTCGACATCCGACCTGGCGGCAACTTCGCCAAGGAGTGGGAGGCCTACATGGACCAGCCCTTGGGAAATCTCGACTTCCCCGGCGTCCCAACCAACCGAAGCGCCTACCTGCGCACGAACGACGCGCGCGGCGGGATGTTCGAGGAGTTCCTCAAGTCAATCGGCAAATCGGATGCCGATACGGTCATCGCTCCTCTCGGCGTTGAACCATTCACCGGCATCGGGCACGGGACCCAGATCGCCATCCGCAAGCAGAAGGTCGCCGACGTCCTCAATGCACTCATGAAGGGCCACCACTAGGCCTCCGATTGTGCGGGCTACGGTCGTGATCGCGACGTAATGAAAGGCCGACGCGAAAATCCGCCTAGCGGGTCTCGGGCAGCGCGTCGCCCCATGCATCGGCACGGATGAACCGGTTGACGGCGAAGAGCCAGACCGCCATGAGGATCGCCACGAGGAGAGCGGCAAGGAGCCACGGGGCGGGGCGCGCGGCGGCCATCAGCGCCACCACCGCGCCCACGGCGAGCACGTAGCCGAGAGGCCGATAGACGACCGCAAGACGCTCGGCATCGACGAGCGCGCGTTCGACCACGATCAGCGCGACCATGCCGATCGCGACCGCACCACCGATCAGCCACGCCGTGCCCGCCGGCGTGGCGGCGTCGTGCGCATGCTCGATGAGGCTGACCATGCCCGCCCCGGCTGCTGCGATCGACAGCGTGATCGGCAGGTGGCTGAGCATCCATCGCCCGAGCCTGCCCCATCCTCGCGGGGGAGCCGACCCCCGACGAGGTCGAAGTAGAGCCACCAGAAGCCGAAGCCGATGATGAGCCCGAGCGAGCCCGTCGCGATCGTGACCAGGTCTCGCTCGACCGAGGACAGGCCATTCACCACGCCGACGATGACCTCACCGAGGACGATGATCGTGACCAACCAGAATCGCTCGACGAGGGAATCCGTTGCCGTCACGCCGGGCGAGCTCCAGCACCGTCAGCTCCATCACATACATGAGCGCGCCCAGAGCCAGCACGGCCAGGCCGATCCACTCCTTGCCGGTCGCCTTTGGTGGCGGCTCGATCTCGCTCGTCGGAAGCCCGGTCTCGCTTGCGTCATGGGTTGCCTCCTGCGGGATCCGCCCATCGTGCGATGTGCCGCTTGACAGGCGCCCTCGGTCAGCCTCGCATACCTCGGTGCGTCGGGCGAGGTGCCCAACACCGTCAAGGTGTTGACGTGGCTAGAGAATGCGGACCGCCGAAGCGGCCGCGTCGTCGACCATGACGGTGCAGGTCGGGCAATACAAGCGGGCCTCGAGGGGCGTGCCGCACAGCTCGTGGCGCAGCGGGTCGCTGTCGTCAGAGCGGCGGGCGCCCCAGTCCGCGAGCAGGCGCAACGCACCGGCGAGGTCGTGGCCCGCCGACGTGAGCGCGTACTCCATCCGAGGCGGCCGCTCCGTATAGGGGCGAGCCAGGACGACGCCCTCGCGCTCGAGGCGCCGAAGCCTGTCCGCGAGGATGTTCGGCGCGATCCCGGCGATGCCGTCGGTCAACTCGTTGAACCGACGCGGTCCGTCCAGAAGCGCCTCGACCAGGAGGAGGCTCCAGCGATCCCCCACCCGCTCGAGCGCGAGCTCCAACGGCCTGGGCGGTTGGTCGCTGCGCGGCGGCATCGGTGCCAATGGTAGGTCAGGAACGGCGCTTGCCAAACTGCGGACTCCGGTAGTAACTTGCAAGTCGCAAGTGACACCCATCCTACAGCGACGACAGGAGAGCCCGCGCATGACCGCCATCGAAGAGTTCCAATCCGCCATCACCGCCGTTGCCGAGAAGGCCGGCCAGTCGATCGTCGGCATCGGCTCGCGCCAGCGCGGGTCGGGGGTGATCATCGGCGACGGCCGCGTCCTCACGAACGCCCACAACATCCGCGGCAATGAGGTCACGGTCACGTTCGCCGACGGGCACTCGACTCGCGGCAGCCTCGCGGGCATCGACGTCGACGGCGACCTCGCGGTCATCTCGGTCGACACCGGGAAGGTGGCCGGGCTCGACTGGGCCGACGGCAGCGCGGTTTCGGTCGGCGCGATCGTCTTCGGCGCCGCGGCCACCCCGGGCGGTGGCGCGCGCGTCACCTTCGGGACCGTCTCGGCGGTCGCGCGGGCCTTCCGCGGTCCGGGCGGTCGCAAGATCGCCGGCAGCATCGAGCACACGGCGCCGCTCGCGTCGGGCTCCTCGGGTGGCGCGCTCCTCGATGGCCAGGGCCGGCTCCTCGGCCTGAACACGAACCGGATCGGCGAAGGCTTCTACCTCGCACTGCCGGCCGACGCCGCGCTGCGCGAGCGGAT
>JBBQFS010000064.1:0-12639 GCA_038322255.1 Candidatus Limnocylindrales bacterium
CCTGGAAACATCGGTCGCTGGGCCCGCCTCGATCCTGACCAACTCGCAGGCCCTCGGGATCGGCGCACAGGGCGACGGCCTGTCCCTGTTCCAGGGCACGATCGACGAGGCTCGCGTCCTGAACCGCGCCCTCACGGCAACAGAGATCCAGGGGCTTCTGGGGCCATAGCCGGTCGCCTCCTGGGGGCGCCCGATGGCGGCAGTCGAGCGGCATCGTGTATTGTGGCGCGCCCGTGCCGCGAATCTGCCAGATCAGGTCGAGCCGCATCGCCGCTGCATCGACGTGAGGGTCGCATTGATCGTCCCGCAGTTCGCGCCTGCCGTGGGCGGGGTCGAGCGGCACGTCTCGGAGCTCGCCCGCGGCCTGCGGGACCGCGGCGTCGAGGTCGAGGTGGCCACGTGCGATCCCACCCGGACGTTGCCTCGAACAGCCGTCGATGACGGCATCCGGGTTCACCGTTTCTCGACGATCGCCAACGACAACGTCTTCTTCGTCTCGCCCGGCCTCGCACGATGGGTCCTGACGAATGCGCGGCGCTTCGATGTCGTCCACGCTCACGCTTACCACAGCCCCCTCGCCTTCGCCGCATTCGCCGGGGCCAGACTGTCGAGGCGACGGTTCGTGCTGACACCGCACTACCACGGCACCGGACACACCCCCCTGCGACGCCTGCTCCACGTGCCGTACCGGCCGCTCGGGATGCTGATGGTCCGTGGCGCCGATGTCGTCGTCTGTGTCTCGGACGCCGAGCGCAGGATGCTGCGCCACGACTTCGGCTCGAAGCTCGTGACCGTGCTCGCGCCAAACGGCGTCGATCGCGAGGCGATCGCCGCGGCCCAGCCGTTCGACGAAACGACCGTCCCCGACGCAGCGCGGACCGTGCTGGCGGCCGGGCGACTCGAAACCTACAAGCGGATCGATCGCATTATCGAGGCGATGACCCATCTCCCTGATCAGCGCCTTGTCGTGATCGGGACCGGGCCGGCTCGCGCCGACCTGGAGGAGCAGGTCGCGCGGTTGGGACTTCAGGAGCGCGTCGCGTTCCGCGGGGCTGTTCCGAGAGGGGATCTGCATCGCTGGTTTCGGACCGCGTCGGTCTTCGTGAGCCTTTCCGAGCACGAAGCGTTCGGAATCACGCTCCTCGAGGCCGCGGTTGGCGGAGCCGGCATCGTTGCGAGCGACATCCCGGCGCATCGAGAGGTGAGCGCCTACGTCCCGGATGCGGCGATCAGCTTGATCGCCCCGGACAGCCCGGCAAGGTCGATCGCAACGGCGATCCTGGCGACCCGCCGCGCGTTCGCCGAGGCGCCAGAATCGCTCGGAGTGCCTGTCTGGAGCGACACCGTCGATCGAACGCTCAAGGCGTACCACCGAGCGTTGACGCCCGCGCCGGCGAGGAGCGGCGGCTCATGAAGGTCTTCGCGTGCGCTCGAGCCTGATGCGCCCGGCGGGCCGAGTGGCGAGGGCCACGGCGCCGCCGCTCGCTGCCCGCGCCGGCACGATCCCGCGGGGGATCGCCGCGACCGAAGCCCAGCTCGCAGAGCGGCCTTGGGGCCTGTTGCCGGCGTTGCTGGTCATCGCGGTCCTCGGGTTGCTCGTCACCGTTACCGGGTTCAACGCGGGACGTCTCGGCCAGGATGGGCTCGCACGGTTCCTGTTCTGGATCGGCGTGATCGCGATCTTCGCGCCTGCTGCCGCGCACGCCGCCATGGCCGGCACCACCCGGTTCGAGCGTCTCGGCGGTGTCGTGGTCGTCGGCGTGTGCCTGTACCTGGTGAAGGTCCTGAACTCGCCTGTCGCGTTCGCTTTCGGAGACGAGCACACCCATTGGCGAACGGCTGCCGACATCCTCGCGAGCGGGCATCTCTTCACGCCGAACCCGCTCTCACTCACGAGTCCCGTGTTTCCCGGCCTCCAGATCGTGACCGCGGCGATCGTGGATCTGACGGGGCTGCCAATCCAGGTAGCCGGTCTGATCGTGGTCGGCGCCGGGCGCGTGATCCTCATGATCTCGATGTTCCTGCTGGTGGAACGGCTGAGCGCTTCGTCGCGGGTCGCCGCTGTCGCGTCGTTCCTCTACATGGGCAATCCCAACTTCATGTTCTTCACCGCGCAGTACGCCTACGAGTCCCTCGCGCTGCCCCTGGCGGTCCTCGCGATCTACCTCGCGGCGATCCGGACGCGTGATGCCAACAAGTCGCGCGCGATCGACATTGCGCTGCTGTTGACGGTCCTCGCGGTCGTGATCACCCATCACCTGACGGCCTACGCGCTTGCCGCGCTCCTCGCGATCTGGAGCGGGTTGACGGTGCTCATGAAGCGCCGGGGCGAGGTGGCACTGCCTGGTCCATTCCTGATGGCCGGGGTCACGGCAGTTGCAGCCCTGGCCTGGCTCGTCATCGGCGCTCCGGTGACGTTCCAGTACCTCGTGCCCCTCGTGATCGCAGCGATTCGCCAGGCGATCGACGTCATCACCGGGCTTGCGCCGGTGCGGCCATTGTTTGCCGGTGATCCCGCGCTCGTGTCACCGACGTGGGAACGGCTCATCGCGTTCGTGGATGTCGCGGTGATCAGCGCCCTGCTTGCCTGGTCGCTGATCTGGATCGCTCGAAGGGTCCGGCCGTGGGATCGTCAACGGGCCAACGCGCTCGTCGTGACGTTTGCCCTGACGTCGCTCCTGCAGTTTCCAGCGCTGGCGTTGCGGCTCGTTCCGAGGAGCAGCGAGATCTCGAATCGCTCGAGTGAGTTCCTGTTCCTGCCCGTCGGGTTCATCCTCGCCCTGGCGATCACGGAGCTGTGGCTCCGGCGAACCCACCGCGAGATCCGCCGGTTTGTATTCACGGCGACAGCGACCCTGGTCTTCATGGGTGGCGTGATCATCGGGCTGTCGCCGTGGGCGCGCATCCCGGGGCCATACCTCGTGACCGGCGACACTCGCGCAATCCAGCCGGAGAGTGTCGCCGCGACCAATTGGCTGCGGTCGGAGTTCGGCACGAACCACGGGCTTATCGCCGACCAGACCAATGCGATCCTGATGGGCTCCTACGGCGGCGAGGAGACGATCCACGGGCTCTCGTGGATCTACTTCACCGCGGAGATTGGGGCGGAGGTACGACGCGACCTCACCACGAACAGGGTTCGGTTCATCGTCGTCGATTGGCGTATGACGAAGATGCTTCCGGTCGTCGGCTATTACTACGAGAACAGAGAGCCGTTCGCGCGGCGCCACACGGAGCCGATCCAGCCAAGCCAGCTCGAAAAGTTCGAAGGTCGGAGCGACATGATTCGGCTGTTCGACAGCGGAAACATCGTGATCTACGAATTCAATCCGGCCGCGCCGGGATGAAGGTCCTGCTCGTCTCGAACATCTATGGCTACCCGGGTAACTGGGACAAGCTCGACGAGCTGGGGCGTCATGTCGATCTCGAGGTCGTGACACCGGATCGCTGGTCCACGCCCGAGGAGCTGCACCCGGTTGACGCGGTGCCCCGGCATGGAGGTGGCACGTGGATCCACCATCCGTTGCCAACGATCATGCAGGGCAATCCCTTTCGATATCTCTATCACCCGATGCCGCTGCTCCGCGTCCTCCGTCGGTTTCGACCCGACATCGTCCATGTGGAGCAGGAGCCGGAGAGCCTGAGCCTGCTGGAATTGAGCCTCCTGAAGCCAATCTTCTCGTACCGGCTGGTGTTCGTGGCCTGGGAGAACGTCCACCCGCTCCGCAGGGGACTGGCGTTTCGGGCGCTCAACTACCGCATCGCCGATGGGGGGATCTTCGGGCTCACCGCCGCGTATGCGCGGGCACGGCGTCTCGGCTTCCACCGGCCGGGAGCGGTCATCGCCCAGTACGGCTTCGAGAACCGGCCTGCCCTGGAGAGTCCACGGCAGCCTGACAAGAATGCCTTCGTGGTCGGGTTTGCCGGTCGACTCGTCGCCCCGAAGGGCATTCGAATCCTCCAAACCGCAGTCGAGCAGCTGCCGGGCGTGAAGCTGCTGCTGGCAGGCGATGGTCCACTCGCCGACGAGCTTGCACGTGACGCCCGGGTTGAGCTCCTGGGGACCCTCGATCGCGCTGCGATGGCCCAATTCTGGAAGCGGATCGACCTCCTCGTCCTGCCATCGCTCACCCAGCCGCATGCTGCCGAGCAGTTTGGCCGGGTGCTGATCGAAGCCATGGCGAATGGGATCGCGGTGATCGGCTCGACGACCGGAGGGATTCCCGAAGCGATCGGCGATGCCGGCATCGTCGTCCCGGAAGGCGACGCGAACGCGTTGGCGGCCGCCATTGAACGCGTCCGGTCGGATCCGCATTTGCGCGCTGAGCTCATCGCCCGGGGCCGGGAGCGGGTGGATCGTGTTTACCATCACGATATCCTCGCGGCGCGAACGATCGCCTTCTACGAAAGCCTTCTTTCCCCTGAAACCCAGCCGGCGCGAATCAGTTCATGACGCCAGAGGCTGAACCGCAGGCCGGACCCGGGACAAGGCCCCGAACTCGCTCTCGTCGCAGGCGGAAACCGCGATGGTGGGACATCGCGTTCCGGCGCCCGGACCTGGCGCTCGTGGGCGTCGGCGCGGTGGCGGCCCTGGCGGCCGTGCTCGGGCTCCCTCCGGAAATGCCGGTCAGGGTGGGCCTTGGGCTCCTGTTGACCACCGTCCTTCCAGGGTATGCAACAACCGCGGCGCTCCTCGGCCCGCGTCGTGTCGGCGGGCCCGACGGCGTGCTGCTTGCCCTCGGGCTCAGCCTGGCGATCGCGGTCCTGACCGGCTTCCTGCTGAATGTCGGGCCCGGTGGGCTGTCCCGCGACACGTGGGCGGTGGCCCTCGTGATCGTGACGCTCGTCGGCGTCGCGATCGGATGGGCGCGTTCCCCGACCGCGATCTACCAGGCGACTCCGTTGGGGCGGGGGTCATTGCCACGGATTCGGTTGCTGGATGGCGCCCTGCTGGGCGCCGCGGGCGTTCTCGTGGTGATCGCGGTCGCCCTCGCGCGAATTGGCGTAGCGGAGCAGCCGACCGACGTCTTCTCGAGCGTGTGGCTGGTGCCGAACGATGCCGGATCCCAGGTTCGTGTGGGCGTCGCGAACCATGAGGGCCGGCCCACGACGTACCGCCTCGTGCTCTCGAACCCGACGAACATCGTGAAGGAGTGGCCCGCCGTGGCGGTCGAGGACGGTCAGCAATGGGAGGCCGATGTGCCCATAATCAGCTCTCATGGTCGGCTCGAGTTGCACCTGTACCTCGCTGGCAAACCCGGGGTCGCGTATCGAACCGCGACGTGGGGCGCCGCTCCCAGCTTGGATCCCGGCACGGAAGCCAGCCCCGAAGCCAGCGGTTCCGCCCCATGACAGGGTCGCGGGCCCCTGCGTCCGAGTGTCGGCGCCCGCTGGCTCTTGAGGCACCTGGGCTAGCACCCGGGAAGAGATGGTGATATCGCCACTTTGGCTCCTGGCATTCGTCGCTGCCGTCCATGTCGGCATTTCGTGGGCCGTCGCGCGGGCTCGCGGGGCACGGGCCGCGCAGCGGCCGCGCGTCGCCTCGGTCCAGCGAAACCACTGGCCGTCGGTCTCGGTAATCGTGCCGGCGTGGCGGGAGCGCGGGACGCTCGAGCCTTGCCTCCTGAGTCTCGCCGGCGTCGACTACCCGGACTGGGAAACGGTCGTTGTCGCCGGCGGCGATGACGGAACCTACGAAGCGGCGGTCGAAGGAGTCCGGGGCCTCGGACATGCCCGGGTCATTCGACAGGAGCCCCTCGGGAAGCCCGCTGCGCTCAACGCCGGCCTCGGCGTGGCGGCCGGCGAGGTGGTCGTGTTCCTCGACGCCGACTCGCTCGTTGACGCCGGCTGGCTCCGAGCACTCGTCGCTCCACTCGATGAGTCCTGCCGGGCGACCACCGGCAGGGCTGTCCCGACCCGCCTGACGGCCGTCACGCGAGGCGAGCACATGGAGCGGATCGTCTGGTACGAGATCCTCGGGCAGACGACCCTGCAGGGAGCCGCGAGCATCGCGATGGAGAAGACGCTGATCGAGGAGCTGGGCGGCTTCGCGACCGACTCCTACTCGGTTGACTGGGAGCTCGACGCGCGAGTCGCCGCACGGGGGATCAAGCGTGCGTACTGCCGTGATGCCCTTGTGAAAACGGAGCGTCCATCGACGCTCGGCGAGTACTGGCGCAACGAGATCCGGTGGCGCCGAGCCCACCTGTTATCGCTGATCCGTCTCCGCGACTACTTCTTCGGTGATGCCCTGACCGGGCTCAAGAGCCTGTACCCGTACGTGCTCGCCTGGGGAGGCGCGGCGATCAGCGTGGCGGCCGTGGTCATCGTGGCGATCGGCAGTCCCGACGCCCGGGTGGCGGCGGTCGGATTCTGGGCGATTGCCATCGCATGGCTGCTCCTTCGGCGCAGCAGCCTGCCGGTCGAGATGGCGGCATACACGGGCGACCGGCGATGGCTGCGAGACCTGTGGGTGCCGCCGGTTCTGTTCGCGGTCACGATGCTGGCTTCGATCTGGGCGACCGTGACCTTGCGGCGGGTCACCCTGAACTTCAAGGGCCCGCGAGCGATCGCCGGCGATCGCCACATGTGACGACGCCCGTGCCGGACGCCCCCAGCCCGATCGCTCAGCAAATTCGCGGTTCGGCACTCCTCCTGACCGGATCGGTCCTCTCTGCCGGCGTCGACTTCGCCGCCCAGATCCTCCTGGTCCGCTCTCTCACGAAGGTTGAATTCGGGGCGTGGAGCTACGCCCTGGCGATGGTCGTGCTGTTCGCGACAATCGCCCAGCTCGAGATGCGCCAGGCGGTCGCGCGATTCCTGCCGATGTACCTGGAGGGCAACGACCGCCCGCGAGCCATCGGGGCGATCACGATCGCGCTGGGCGTCGTCCTGGCGCTCGGGATCCTCCTGGCGCTCGGAATCATCCTGCTCGTCGACGTCCTCGGGTTTCGGCCGACCCAGGACCCCGAATCGCTCCGTTTGCTGGGGCTGATCGCGTTCCTCATTCCGATCCAGGCGGTGGACGGCGTCTTTACGGGACTGTTCGCGGCATTCGGGGCGACGCGCACGATCTTCATCAGGCGATCCCTGCTGGCTCCGGGGCTGCGCCTCGGGCTTGTGGTCCTGCTCATCGCAACCGGGGCCGGCCTGGACGTGTTCGCGGTGGGCTATGTCGCGGTCAGCCTCATCGGCGTCATGCTCTACGTCTTCGCCCTCAAGGGCCTGCTCGAACGCCAGGGGCTCATCGGGCGTCGGGACGGCCCCGCCGCAGGCATGCGGGCAACCTTCCCGGTCTCACAGATGCTGGTATTCGTCTTTCCCCTGCTCACATCGACGCTCGTCTGGGTGCTGATGGAGTCGTCGGATGCACTGCTCCTGGGCTATTTCCACGACGCGGAGGCCGTCGCAAGCTTTCGCGTCATCCTGCCCATGGCGCGGATGAACCAGCTTGTCGTGACGACCTTCTCCGTCCTGTACCTGCCGCTCGCCGCGCGGATGTTCACGAAGGGGGCGATCACGGAGCTCGGGGAGCTCTACTGGCGAACGGCCGCCTGGATGACGGTGCTCACCTTTCCGCTCCTGCTCCTGACATCCATCTTTGCGCCGGTCGTCGTTCCCACTGTGTATGGCTCTGCGTACTCGGGATCCGCGTCGATTCTTGCCCTGCTCGCTGCGGCGTACTTCTTCCAGACCGCGACCGGCTTCAACGGCCTGACGCTGAAGATTCACAATCGCCTCCGATACATGGTGCTCGTCGACGTCTCGATGTCGGTGCTCAATGTCCTCGTGAACCTGCTGTTGATTCCGACGTGGGGCGCGGTGGGAGCTGCGATCGGAACGTCAGTCACCCTGCTGCTGCACAACATCCTCAAGCAGTCGGGGCTTCGTCGGTTCACATCGATCCCGGCCTTCCCGAAGGAGACCGCGCGGCTCTAT
Organism: Candidatus Limnocylindrales bacterium; assembly: GCA_038322255.1. Lineage (GTDB taxonomy): Bacteria > Chloroflexota > Limnocylindria > Limnocylindrales > CSP1-4 > UBA5189. Next base: position 7,939 of record JBBQFS010000064.1, read on the forward strand.
CTCGGGATTGCCGGCTTCGCGCTTGCGTCCCTGGTGGTTGCCACGTTCCTGCCTTCCAACCTGCTTGTCGCCGTCGTGATCAGCGCCGCGGGCGGCATCTTCGGGCTCGTCCTGGGCTGGCGCTCGCTGCAAGTCGCTGCCCTGTTCCCGGAGATTCACCAAATCCCGTTCTATGCGCGACTGGCGCGACTGGCGCGCCGCGGCGATCGCGGTTCCGGCGATCGGGACGACCTCGGCGGCTGACCTGGGACCGGCGCTATCCGGCTCCCTGTGTCGACAGGCGAAGGATCGAGCCAATCATCGCGGCGTACCCGCGATCCCGGCCCAGGCGCGGATTTACGGCAAGGGTGGCCGCGGTCTGACGGAGCCAGTAGATCTGCGCGAGGATCGCGAATGGAGGGGAGTCGTCGGCCAGGGCCTCCCGTGTGCGTGCGAGCAGGTCCGCTTCGGCCCGCGTCCAGAAGTCCCGCGCGTCGGGTTCGGCCAGGATCCGCGTGAGCCCCTGGAGACCCAGCATCTGGCGAGTGAAGAGCAGGAGATGCAGGACATCGTGCCAGGGCAGCTCGGCCGCCGCCGATCGGTCCCAATCGATGATGCCCGCGGGCGCGGATTGGGCGGCCGCGAGGAGGATGTTTCCCGGCCAGTAATCGCCGTGGATCCATGCGGTCGTGACCTCACGCCCCTGGAGCGAGGCCCTCAAGCGGTCGCGGAGCGAGCCGATGTCCGCGGACCGGCGGGCGGCATCCGCCCTGGCATCCGGAACTGCGGCAACGGCGCGGAGCGGCGCATCAACCCATTGGGCAAGCACGCCCTCGTCGACTCGGAGCCGCTGCGCCGTCAGGAGGTGGAGCTCCAGGATCGCCGTCCCGGCGGCCGCCGTGAAGGCCGCGCGAGCGGCAGTGTCGGGGATCGTCGCGAGAGCGGGCCGGCCGGGGATGGCCCGCTCGACCACGTAGCCCAGACCGTTCGTTCGGCCGTCCGCGATTGGCTCGGGGACGAGCCTGCGCCAGCTCGCCAGGCGCGGATCGGCATGCAGCGCGGTCTCCGCCTCGCGCTCGCGGACGAGGCTGGCGTGGCCCGCTTCGTCGTGCGAAATCTTGACCGCGAGCTGGGGCTGGCCTGCCGGTGGACCAATCAGCACCACCGTGACGCCGCTCGGCGACCAGCGCGGGGGATGTGCGCCCACGACGGCCCAGTCCTCCGCCGCCGTACCCGCTGCCACGAGCTCCGCCAGGATCTTCGGGATTACGAACCGATCGCGGACCATTCGACGACCGCGGGCCAGCCGGTCAAGGATCGTGGCGAAGGTCGGAGACATCGCCGGTCGAGCGCTCAATCCGACGATGGTGCGGACGCCGGCAGCACCTCGGCGAAAAGCTCCTCGAGCCTCTCCACGTAGGCGGCCGGACTGTGGTGCGTCGCCACATACTGTCGTGCGCGCCGGCCGAGGTCGTGCCGGCGATCCGCGTCAGCGAGGAGCTCGGCGCAGCCGTCGGAGAACTCCACCGGATCGTCGGCGATCACGAGGGGCAACTCCTCCCCGGCAACGCCGATGCCACGCGCACCCCGCTCGGTCGTCACCACCGGCTTCCCGAAGGCCATGGCCTGGAGCACCTTGGTCCGGAGCCCACCGCCGATACGAACCGGGGCGACAACGACTGCGGCGCGTGCGAGAAAGGGTTCGACAAGCGGTACCGCGCCCGTGACCACGACGTCGGCAGATCGCAAGGCCTCGATCGCTGGCGGCACCGAGTGCCCGACGATGTAGAGCCGCACGCCCGGCCGGCGTAGCCGTAGCAACGGCATGATCTCCGCCGCAAGCCACAGCGCGGCATCGACGTTCGGGCCATGCGACATAGCGCCGACAAAGACGATGACGTCGCGTTCCTCGAGCTCGTCGTCGAGCGGCTGGGGTAGCTCGATGCCGAAGGGGTTGACACTGATGCGGTCCGCGGCGTCGGGCAGGATCCGCGACGCGATCACGGCGTCGTCGGGCGTCACGCACTGGATCCGGCCGAAGAGTCGCCACGACTTCCGCTGATACGGTAGCCAACGCTGCCAGTCGAGCTCGCGCAGGACCATTCGGGCACTGCCCGATCTCAGCAGTCCAAGCCACTGGACCGGGCGCGGACGTCGAACCTCTTGCTCGGTCAGGATCATGGGCAATCGAGTAGCAAAGCGGTAGCCGGCCATGAGATTGTCCTCGACGACAACGACGTCGTGGGAACCGGTCCGGAGCAGCCGCTCGATGTTGCGTTGGACGTCGGGGTCGCGGTACAACACGTTTCTCCACGGCTCGCCTCCGGTTAGCCACGACCAGGCAAGCCTCGCACGCCGCGCCAGCAGCCTGAACCCCCGTGGGCGTGGCCACCAGCTGACGTGCACGTCCACGCCGGCTGCGCGCCAGGCGGCAATCGCAGTCGGATCCGCAGGGTCCCCACCGGCTTGGGTCACAAGGGTCACATCGTGCCGCCTGGACAGGCCGAGCAACGAGGCATGCGTAGCCAGCGGACGCCCACCCCGAGACTGCGAGGACGGAGGCTCTGCAGTCACCATGAGGACTCGGAGCCGCCGGCGCGCTCCGATGCCGGCAGAGAGACCCGGCGTACGCCCCGCTACCACGCTCCGGCTGTCAGCGCCGCGAACCGCTGCGATAGCGGCGCCAGATCCGAGCCGTCACGTCGTTGCGCACGACGGGAAGGGGTCTGTCGGCATCGACGATCTCGGCCCCGCGGACTGTCTCTCCGAGCGAGCGGTATGCCTGCCGGCGAGACTCGAGGCCTGCCGCGTCGTGCTCGCCCTTGCGCGCGTAGGCAACGTGGCCTGGTATGTCCAGGATGACGATGAGATCCGGTGGCGGGAGGGCCCGGCCGAGGAGCCCGAAATACAGGCGATCGCGAAGCGGGTGACCCTGGCGCGCGTCGACGCGCGCGTCGTGGACGTAGCGGTCGAAGATCACGAGGCGCCCGAGGGCGCGGTGGTACCGGCCGACGAGGTACGCGCGCCAGGCAAACAGGAGGCGGGCGAGGAGGTCGAGCCCGGGCAGCAGGGGGCGTTCGACTCGCGAAGGTCGGCGGAACAGGCCCATGTACACCGAGCGGACCGGAAAAGGGAACGTCCGCGCGATCTCGCGGGCGAGGGCTGACTTCCCGGCGCCGTCAGGGCCCAGCAAGGCAACCGTGTGGCCGGGGCGCCGAAGGAAGGCCACGACGGGCTCGAGAGGCCGTTGGAGCCGGCCAACAAGCCGTCGACCGAGGGCCGGCGCGAGCTGGCGGCGTTGCCACCCGCGCTCGAGCGCCGGTGCATGGCGCAGCACCTCGGACCAGTCGCCCGCGGCGGCCCACGAGAGCAGCGAGGCGGCGCGCCGCCGGTCGCCGGGGTTCGGGAACAGCACCGTCGTCCACTGGCTGTCGTCCGAAGCCTCCGCAGCAAGCGTCTGGAGGCGCTTCGCGTGTCGGTCCGGGAAAGCGTGCGAATCCAGGGCGCAGTGCAGCAGCAACGTCCAGAACGCGTCATTTGCATCGAGAGCAGGCACGCCGCGAACGATCCGGCGGCGCGCCAGGCAGTCGGCTGCGAGCGGCGCCAGCAACGCGAAGTACGGGCCGAAACCCAGCTGCGTGACGAGATCGACCTTGAGCCACGACCCGTCACGATCGTCGTGGCCGACGTGCTGTCGGTGTGATCCCCGACCGGCGGTCGGAACCGGAAGGAAGCCGGCGGCGCGGAGGATCGCCTCCACCCGCGGGAGGCTGCTCTCGTCGATCAGGAGATCGACGTCGCCGCTCGGTCTTGCGAGCTCGAGCTCCCCGCGCAGGACGAGCCAACGGGTCCCAGCCCGTTCGAGCTCGCCGAAGACCTCGCCCAGCAACGGATGCGGCCCCGGACCATCGCCCAGCGGCGAGCGCAAGACCCCGGAGCCGCTCGTAAGGAGATCACCGGGCTCCGCTCGGTCCAGTTCGACGCTCACCGCGTCACTCGCACCCAGTCCACCTGCATCACCGACGGATTTGGCGTCGTCGCGTCGGGCTTGCCGCACCAGCTGCCTGTTGTGAGACTGAAGATCACTGCCATCGGGACGGTTGGGATCCTCGATCCATCGTCGAGGTGCCAGACCACGACGCCATCACGGTAGAAGGTCATGCCGTCGCGTCGCCAATTGAGCGAGAAGACGTGCCAATCGGTCGTCAGGTCCGCCAGGCGCTCGCCTTTCGAGGCAATGTTGTCGCCATTCGCGTCATGGATGATGTGGTGGATCAGGGTCGCGTCGTTCCCGTCGTGGGTCCCCGGGAGATTCGCGCAGACCTCCATGACGTCGACTTCCCGGCCCGAGACGGCCCAGTCCTCGGCCAGCCAGAACGTGGCCCAGAGGCCTCGTCCCTGGGGGACCTTCACCCGGGCCGAGAACACGCCGTATTGCTGCCTGAACGAGCTGAACGTGTCGACGAGCGCACCCTGCCAGGCCGAGCCGGTGATCTCGGCGGTGAGCGTCAGTGCCCCGTTCGCGACGTCAACCTGGCTTCCTGACCACCTGCCCGGCTTGGCCGTCCCCCAGTGATTTCCCCAGGCGCGGCCGAGCGTCGCGCCGTTGAACTCATCCTGGAACGTGTACGCAACCTGATCGGTGGGCGGTGGGCCTCCATCGGTTGGCTGGACCGATCCCGATCCGGATGGCAGCCCGGACGACGGAGCGCCTGCCGAGGC
>JBBQFS010000065.1:0-12501 GCA_038322255.1 Candidatus Limnocylindrales bacterium
GTTCTTCGACGAGAAGTACGGCGAGACGGTCCGGACCGTTCGGGTCGAGGGCTACAGCTTCGAGCTCTGCGGCGGCACCCACTGCCGGGCGAGCGGCCAGATCGGCTCGTTCGTGATCACGTCGGAGCGGAGCATCGGCTCGGGCGTCCGGCGGATCGAGGCCCTGACGGGAGCAGGTGCCGATTCTCACCTCCGTGACCGCCTCGACCTGCTCGAGCGCGCCGCCGAGGCGGCGGGCACGACGTCGATCGAGTCCCTGCCCGACCGCATCGCCGCGGTCCAGGGGGAGCTGCGCGAGACCCGACGGAAGCTTCGCGAGGGCGGTGGGGGAATGAGCGGGCTGCCCAAGCCGGGCGACCTGCGCGACCGCGTCGAGTCGTTCGACGGCGTGTCACTCGTCACCCTCGCGGCGCCGTTCGAGTCATCGGAAGCGATGAAGGGCTACGCCAGGGACCTGCGGTCGGCGCTCGGGGCCAACGTCGTCGCGCTCGCCCTCGACGCCGACGAGCCCCAGGTCTTCGTCACCGCGGACGAAACGGCGGTCGCGAAGGGCATCTCGGCCGGCGACCTGGTCCGGATCGCCGTGGCCGAGATCGAGGGCAAGGGCGGCGGCCGGCCCGAGATGGCCCAGGGCCGCGGCAAGAGGCGCGATGGTGTCGGACCGGCGCTCGAGGCGATTCGCACGTCAGTTCGCGACGTCGTCGCCTAGATCGGAGCCGATGACCGTCCTGCGCCGGCTCTGGACCCGTGAGAGCCCCGAGAGCCTCACCGCCTGTACGGCCCTCGATATCGGAACCGAGTTCGCCAAGGCACTCGTGTTCGAGATCGACGGCGGCAGGGGCGTCGTCAAGGGCGTCGGCCGCAAGCGCCAGGGGCTAGCGCACATGCAGTCGGGCACCGTGGCCGACATCTCGGCCGTGGTCGACAACTGCGCCGTTGCGCTCCAGGAGGCCGAGGAGATGGCCGGCTTCCGGCCCGAGCAGGTCGTGATCGGCATCGCCGGGGAGCTCGTCAAGGGCTTCACGACGGTCGTCGACCAGCAGCGCGTCCGGCCCGACGTGCAGATCGCCCAGGCGGAGCTCGGCAAGCTGATCGAGGGCGTCCAGCGCCAGGCGATGCGCGAGGCCGAACGATCGGTGACGTGGGAGACCGGGCTGCAGAGCGTCGACGTGCGGCTGGTCCACGCGGCGGTCGTCGGCGCCTGGATCGACGGCTACGCGGTCACGAATCCCATCGGGTTCCAGGGCCGCAACGTCAGGATCTCGATCTTCGACGCGTTCGCCCCGCTGGTCCACCTGGGCGCGCTGCAGACCGTTGCGTCGAAGCTCCAGATGGAGCTGATCGCGGTGGTGGCCGAGCCATACGCCGTCGCGCGAGTGCTCGATAGCGAGCAGGTGCGCCAGGGCGGGGCGCTGTTCATCGATGTCGGCGGCGGCACGACCGACGTGGCCCTCGTTCGCCAGGGCGGGATCGAGGGCACGCGGATGTTCGCGCTCGGGGGACGGGCATTCACGAAGTCGATCGCCGATCGGCTGGAGCTGCCGTTCCCTCGAGCCGAGGCGCTGAAGGTCGATTACGCCCGGGGCATTGCGGGCGATCGGACCGAGGCAGTTCGAGAGATCGTCGACGACGACGTGGCGGTCTGGGCGGCGGGCGTGGAGCTGGTGATGGACGAGCTCGCTGCCGGCGACCTGCTGCCGGGGCGGATCTACCTGTGCGGCGGCGGCTCGCGACTGCCCGAGATCCGCGAGGCGCTCGCTGCGGAATCCTTCGCTCGCCAGCTGCCCTTCGCGCGCCCGCCGGAAGTGTCGATTCTCGCTCCCGAGCAGATCGAGACGATCCGGGATGACACCCAGCTGCTCGAGGACCAGCAGGACGTCACGCCGATGGGCCTCGCCTACCAGGCGATCGAGCTCGGCTCCTCGGTGAACCCCATCGACGCCTCCCTGCGGCGGGTCGTCCGGACGATGAAGATCTGATGGCCGACGAGAGCATCGGCACCGAAGCAGACGGCAGCGGCGTGAACCCCGCCGGCATCGAAGCGGGCGGCCCGCGCCGGGCGCCGCTGTCGCTCATCTACCTCGACGTCGACGACGAGATCACTTCGGCGGCGGCCCGAATCCGCGCGGCAGGCGCGGAGCGCGTGGCCCTCGTGCTGCCGTACGGCTCACGGCTGGCGACCTCGCGGATCAACTTCCGGCTGCTGGCGCGCGAGGCGGCCGAGCGCGGCAAGCAGATAGAGATCATCTGCGCCGATCCGTCGGCCCGGGCCCTGGCGCTCGCGGCGGGGCTGCCGGCCCACCCCTCGGTCGCCGCGTTCGAGGGGCGAGCGCCGGTCGGGGTGGTGGAGGGCCGATCGCCCGGGCCCGACGGCAAGACCGCGAGCGGCGCCAGGGATCAGGGGTCCGCAGGGCCCGCCGCGACGGGCGAAGCGGCCACGGGCGCAGCGGCCATGCCCCAGGCCGAGATCGGCCACGACACCGAGACCCGGGTCCTGGCGCTGTCCCGTCGGAGCTCGGCCCGCGTGCCGATCGTCGGACCGGCACGTCCGCCCGTACGAACGGGGCTCGCCATCGGGATCGGCCTGGCGCTCGTCGCCCTCGTCCTGGCCGGCGGCATCCTCGCGCTCGAACTCCTGCCGTCCGCGACGGTCGTGCTGAACCCGCGCTCCGAGGCGCTCGGGCCGCTGCCGCTGACCGTCGAGGCCCGCGCCGACGTGACGGCGCCCGATCCACAGTCGCTCGTGATCCCGGCCCGGCGCTTCACCTTCGCCCTCCAGGCGTCGCAGACCTTCCCGGCGACCGGCACCAAGGTCATCGAGACGAAGGCGACGGGCAACGTCACGTTCTCGAACTTCGACACCGGTCGCTCGAACCGGATCAACGCCGGCTCGATCGTCAGCACCGAATCGGGGGTCGAGTTTGCGACCCTCACGACCGTGATCCTGCCGAACGCGACGATCCAGTTCCCGTTCACGGTCGTGCCCTCGACGAGTACCGTCGGGGTCGAAGCCGTCGTCAGCGGCCCGGGCGGCAATGTCGACAACAACACGATCACCGTCGTCCCGAAGGACGAGAACAAGCGGCTGCTCACGGTGACGAATGTCGAGGCGACCGGCGGCGGAGCCCACACGGAATCGCCACAGGTCAGCGAGGCCGACGTTTCCAGGGCGCGCGATGCCCTGGACCTGGCGATCGCGACCGAGCTCGACCGGCAGGTCGCCGAGGCCACGGGCGTCCCCGCGGGGACCACGCTGTTCCCCCAGACCCGGATTGCCGGGGACAGCCAGTTCGACGTCGACCCGCAGACGATCGTGGGCCTCGAGGCGGCGGACTTCGACCTCGCCGCGACCGCGCAGGGCACGGCCCTTGGCGTCGATCCGAGCCCGATCGCGGCCGTCGCCGATGCGAGGCTCCGGAGCCGGCTGACGCCTGGCTGGTCGCTGGTCGCGACATCGATCACGTCCGAGGTCGGGTCGCCGAGCGTGCTCGGTGAGGTAATCAGCTACCCGGTCACGATCCAGGGGACCCAGGTCCACGACGTCGATGCGAAGGCGCTGGTCCCCGAGATCGAGGGTCTCGTGCTCGCCGAAGCCCGGTCGCGCCTCGCTGCATTCGGCGACGTGCAGATCACGCTCTGGCCAGACTGGGTCACCACCGTCCCGACCCGGGCCGATCGAATCACCTTCACCCTCGCCGAGCCGAAGCCCGCCCCGACGCCCGCGCCATCGGCGGCCTCACCGCCGGCCTCTTCGTCGGCGCCGCGCCCATGACGCTGCGCAGGGACGGCCGCGCCGACGGGGCCAGCAACGGGAACGTACGCACGAACATCCTCGGGATCGACCTGGGGGAGCGACGGATCGGGCTCGCGCTGGCCGAGCGCGGCGGCCTCTCCGCGCGACCGCTCGCGACGCTCAATCGCGCTCGATCGCTGGCGCCCGCCGACGACGCGCTGGCGCTGGCGCGAGTCGTGGCGGAGCAGGGCATCGTCGAGCTTGTGGTCGGGCTCCCGCTCGAGGCGAGCGGCGCCGAGGGTCGGATGGCCGAGGCCGCCGCCTCGTGGGCGAGGGCCGTCGCGGAGCTCCTCGGGCTCCCTGCGACCCTGCGCGACGAGCGGCTCTCGAGCCACATGGCGGAGTCTCGCCTCGGGCCGATGCCTCGCGGGCGCTCGGGCGGACCTCCTTCGCGAACCCAGCGAGACCGCTATCGTGAGCGCGTGGATCGTGAGGCCGCAGCGATCATCCTTCAGGACGAGCTCGATGCTCGACGTGACCCGGGACAGAAGGCCGGGTGACGGTTCGAAGCGGCCGCGGGCCGCGGGACCCGGAGATGCCCTCCTGGAGGGCATCGGATGGTCGCGGAAATCCCCCCATCACCCCGCGCAACGGTCGTGCTGGTCGCGGCGGCTTCCGGCTGCCCGGGATCTTTCGGTTCCTGCTGTTCGCCGGCCTCCTGGCCGCCATCGTGCTCGTCATCCTGCTCACCGCCCTCCGGCCGCTGATTCGGGCCGGCGTCGTGGGCTGGGCGTGGGACAACCCGAGCACGATCACGCGCTTCCCGTTCGTGGCCGACCTGGTGCAGGAGGACCTCGGTGCCGCGCTGACGTCACCGGCCGGCAGCGACGCAACCGAGAAGGTTTTCGTCGTCAACCCGGGCGACAGGATCTTCGACATCGCCCCTCGCCTTGCCGCCGATCAGTTCGTGACCAGTGAGAAGGCCTTCCTCTACGCTGCGCTCCAGTCGGGCCTCAATGAGAAGCTCACGGCGGGCAACTTCCTGCTTCGCGGCAACATGAAGCCCGCCGAGGTAGCCGACGCGCTCGTCCGGGCGCGGGTCACGGTCACGACCATCAAGATCACGTTCCGCGAAGGCCTCCGAATCGAGCAGATGACGGCCCTGCTGGAAACGATCACGTCGGGCGTCGAGCCGAAGAAGTTCTATGACCTCGCCACGCACCCGCCCGACGAGCTGCTTGCCGACTACGACTGGCTCCATCTGCCGGCCGGCGCCAGCCTGGAGGGCTTCCTCTACCCCGACACGTACGAGGTGGTCACGTCCGCAAACGGCGGCTCGGCCCAGGTGACCGACGCGGAGGCGCTCGTCCGACGGCTCCTCGACCGCTTCCACACTGTCGTCGGCGACGAGCGCATGGACGTCCCTGCGGCTCGCAAACTGTCCTTCTACCAGATCGCGACGTTGGCCTCGATCGTGGAGCACGAGGCGATCGTCGACGAGGAGCGGGCGCTGATTGCCGGTGTCTACCAGAACCGGCTCGATGGGCTGCACGGCGTCGCGAAGATTCTCAACGCCGACCCGACCGTCAGCTACGCCACCGACACGATGGCCCTCGCGAAGCTGCCGTTCGAGCAGTGGAAGGACTACTTCTTCTGGAAGGTGCCGCCGAGCCCGCTCGCCGCGGTCCAGGTCGACGCCGCCCTGGCCGGCTACCAGACGTACGTGCGAGGCGGGCTCATCCCGGGTCCGATCTCGACACCCAGCCTCGCCTCGCTCGAGGCCGCGCTGGCGCCGGACCAGGCGGACGGCTACCTGTATTTCGTCGCCATCCCGAACGCCAAGACGCACGCGTTCGCGAAGACCCTCGCCGAGCACAACGCGAACCTCAAGAAATATGGCTACCAGTGACCGGTAATCCGCCGCGAGTCGGGCGCGTCGAGCGGCGTATTGGGCGCGTCGGGCCGGCCGATTGGCCGCATCCGGCCGACTTCGCGGCGCCGCCCACGGCCTCGGATCGGGCGCGCTGGGCCGAGGCGGATAAGGCGGCGCGCCCGCAACGGCTGAAGCGGCTTCGGGACCGCATGGTCGACGCCGGGGTCGACGGCTATTTCGGCGTTCGCTGGGAGCATGTCCGCTACCTCACCGGGCTGCCGTTCGACGAGGCCGAGGTCACCGGATCGGGCGATTCCGGCAAGTTCATGGTCGGGCTCGACGACGTCTGGGTCCTCGCCGACAGTCGCTACACGATTGCGGTGCACCGCGACGCCCCGGAGTCGACGCTCTTCGACTGCTACAACGCCCTGACCGACCGCTGGGCCGACCTCGCTGCGACTACCGGCGTCCATCGGGTTGCGATCGAGGCGATGACGATCCCGCACATGACCTGGGAGCGGTTGCGCGACGCCGCGCCGGCCATCGAGCTGATCCCGATCGAGGGCTGGGTCGAGGCCGACCGCCAGCTCAAGGAGCCGTCGGAGCTCGAGCGCGTCGCGGCCGCCAGCGCCATCTCCGACCGGGCCCTTGCCTCGCTGCTGCCCTCGATCCGGCCGGGCGTGACCGAGAAGGACCTCGCGCTCGATCTCGAGTGGCGGATCCGGACCGGCGGCGCCGACCGGCTGGCGTTCGACGTGGCCTGCCTTGCCGGCGCCGAGGCCGCCCTGCCGCACGGCACGCCGGGGCTGCGGCCGGTCCAGTCGGGCGCCGTGCTGCTCTTCGACTTCGGGGCCCAGGTGGAGGGCTATCGCAGCGACATGACCCGAACCCTGTTCGTCGGTGAGCCACGCGAGCGAGACAGCGAGGTGTACCGCGTCGTCGCCGCGGCCCAGGACATCGTCTTCAATCGACTCGACGACGCCGTCCCAGCCGCGCGGAACGGCGAGCCGATGCCGACCGGGCGGTCGCTTGACCAGATGGCACGCGACGTCATCGAGGCCGACGGCCGATTTCCGGTCTACGGCCACGGGCTTGGCCACGGCATCGGCCTCGCGACCCACGAACTCCCAGGCCTCGGCCGCCGGAGCCCCGACGTGGCGCTCCCCGCGCGGACCGTCTTCTCGGTCGAGCCCGGGATCTACATCGAAGGCGAAACCGGCGTGCGGATCGAGGACCTCGTCGTTGTCGATGTCGACGCTGGGCGCGTCGAGCGCATCACGAACTTCCCGCGAGACGAGGTCGTCGTCGGGATCTGACCGGCTGGGCCACGATCGGCCGCGCGGCTACAATCGCCCGACCCACATCGATCGACCACGCGAAGCCGGGCGCTCGCGGCGGTCCGACCCGGCGACGCAGCCGGCCAGACAAGGGAGCCCGACTACCCATGATCAGCACCGGCGACCTGAAGAAAGGCGTCACCATCGAGCTCGACAACGAGCTCTGGCAGATCCTCGACTACCACCACATCAAGATGGGTCGGGGCTCGGCCCAGGTCCGGATCACGCTTCGAAACGTAAAGCGCGGCCAGACGATCGAGCGCTCGTTCCAGGCGGGAACGAAGTGGCCGCGCGCCCAGATGGAGCAGCGGCCCGTCCAGTTCCTGTATCGCGACAGCGACGATTACCACTTCATGGACACCGACACGTACGACCAGTTCATGCTCCGCGGCGAGCAGCTCGGCAGCGCCCGGAGCTATCTCAAGGACGGCATGACCCTGGACCGCACGAGCTACCAGGGCGAGACGATCGGGGTCGAGCTCCCGGTGACCGTGGACCTTCGCGTCGAGACGACCGAGCCCGGCTACGCCGGCGACACGGCCACCGGCGCCCGCAAGCCGGCGACCACCGAGACGGGCCTCGTGGTCGCGGTGCCGCTGTTCGTGACCGAGGGCGACACCATCCGCGTCGACACCCGAACCGGGGAGTACCAGACCCGCCTCTGATCCAGTCGCAGCCGATCAGGGCATGAGCCCGAGCACCTCGCCGACCACACCGAAGGCGAAGCTCGCGACCAGGAGCACCGGAATGAGCTTGCGGCGGAACGCTCGCCCGACCTGACCATCCGCACGTTCGCCGAGACGCTCCCGCACGTCGAGGAAGGGCTGGATCGCGTCGGTGGCCGGGATGCCATCGGCCATGCGGCGCCGGACCTTGGCGACGGCAACGACGACCTCGGCCCGGAGCCGGTCATCCTCGTCGGGCAACGGGATCGCGTCCGCCGCGGCTTCGAGTGCCGCGAGGTCGCCGTCGCCCCCGGCCCGCCACTCGACGAGGTCATGCAGGGCGACGTACTCGAATCGCTCCCGCGGCGTCGTCGCCGGCAGCCGCGCGAGGAGGCTCCTTGCATCGTCGACGCGGCCAACCACGAGCAGGCTCTCGACCCGGTAGGCAGCTTCCTCCGTGCGCTCCGGGCGGTCGGCCAGCCAGCGAACGGCCCCGGCCCTGGATGTCGGGATGCTGCCACCCGTCACGGCCCGGGCACGGGCAAGCTCCCACTCGCCGAACCAGCTGAATGCCTCCAAAGCGCGACGGCTTCGGGTCGGGAACGCCCGGACATACCCCTCGGTCGCAACCACTGCGCCGACGAAGCTGAGCAGAGCGAGGCGCACGAGTACCGGCATCGACGACGGAATCGCGATCGGAACCACGAGCCACACCGCGACGAGCGCCACGACCATGGCGACTTCCGGCTGCCCGAACGGGCCGACCAACGTTGGCTCCCGGATGGCGGTGGCGATCGAACCAAACTTGTGAGAGCCCGGTTGGCCCGCAGGCGCGTCCACCGACGGTGCCACCGGTGGCGGATCGCCGCGGCGTGCGATCCCGAGGCCGACCATGAGCGGCACGAAGCCGAGAAGAAACGATCCGATCGTGATCGCCGGTTCGAAGGGCTCGATTCCGGTGACGAGGACGAGCAGGTAGAAGCCCCGCAGGAGCGTCCACGGCAAGGCAAGCCCGGCCAGGAGCCAACCGGCCGGGGCGCGCCGTCGGGCTCGCCACAGGCTCACTGCGAGCACGATTGGCACGCCGAGGAGCGGGATGACCAGCACGAGCTGGTTACCGATGAGCCACAAGCTGCCCAGGGCCAACCCACCGGTAAACGCGACGATGGTGCTCAGTCGGCGGCTGATGATCCCGCGCCGCCGGCGGTCGATGATCGCGGCGGCCACGGAGGCGAGAAAGAGCAAAGGCGTCACGAGCACCACGAAGGCGAGGACGATCGTGATGCTGGTTTCGGTGATCACCGCTCGACCATACCGGATGCCATTGGGCTCCTCGCTGCATTCCGGGAGTGATTTGAACGGGCCGTTCTCTCGGTCTCGCCCTGCGCGCCCTTTTCGATGCCGTTCCACGTATGCGAAATCATCGACGCGGCAGCGCGATTCGCCGGCTGAGCTGACACCCGGAGTCGGCATTGTTGATCGGGGCGCAGGAGCAGATCGGCCCGCTGGCGAGGGCCGCGCCCGCGACGCAAGCCGTGGCCGACGGCCACCATGGACCCGGCGTCAGGACCCGCTGGCGAGGGCTGCGCCCGCGAGCGAGCCCAAATCCCCGATCGCGGCGCCTTCCGGCGCCAGGCTGAGGGCGGGCCAACCCGATTCGACTCGCCGAAAGCGATGGTTTCGCTTATGTGGAACTACCGGTGATTTGGCGCTGAGGGCGGGAAAGGAGCGGCGCGCCCCTCCCAACCACCGGACATGCCGCCGCGCGCCGTAGCATGGCGACCATGTCGATCGAGAGCGGGCCGACCGGCGGGCTCGGCGGCGGGCCGTCCACCGGGCCCGCCATGGGACTGACGATCCTCTCGGTGGGAGAGGCGGCGCGCACGATCGCCTCGACGGTGCGAGCAGATGAGCGGCTGCGCGACCTATGGGTCGAGGGCGAGGTCGGGCGGGTCACGATCTCAAGCGCAGGGCACGCCTATTTCGCGCTCAAGGATGAGCGGGCTCAACTCCAGTGCGTGTGGTTCCGCGACGAGCGAGTTCGATCGCCATTCCAGCCGCAAACCGGGCTGCGGGTGGTGGCCCACGGTCGGGTCGATGTGTACGAGGCCCAGGGTGCGCTGCAGCTGTACGTTGATTCGATCCAGCCGAGTGGGGTAGGAGACCTCGCGATCCGGTTCGAGCAGCTCAAGGCGACGCTGGCCGCCGAGGGCCTGTTCGCGGCGGATCGGAAGCGACCACTGCCGTCTCGCCCCCGTGTTGTTGCGGTGGTCAGCTCGCCGACCGGCGCCGCCTGGAAGGACGTCTGCCACGTGCTCGCGCGCCGCTGGCCTCTCGTGCGCGTGCTGCTCGTGGCGTGCCAGGTCCAGGGCGAGCGTGCACCGGAGTCGATCGTGCGGGCATTGCGGCGCGTCGAGCGATACGCAGCCTCGCTCGCAGAGGCGGGACGGGCGGGCGATGCGCCCGTCGTCACCATTCTCGCGCGAGGCGGTGGCTCGATGGAGGACCTCTGGTCGTTCAATGACGAGCGGGTGGTGCGCGCTGTCGTGGCCCACACGCTGCCGCTCGTCAGCGGGGTCGGGCACGAGGTCGACGTGACCCTGACCGACTTCGCCGCGGATGTGCGCGCCGCGACGCCGACCGCGGCCGCGGAGCTCGTGGTCCCGGATCGGGCCGAGTTCGCTTCGGCGCTCGCACGCGGGGCCGAGCGGATGCGCGTCGCCGGCGGGCGGGCCGTCGTCGTCGCATCGCGCGAGCTCGAGGCTGAGCGGCGCGTCCTCGATCGACTCAACCCGGCGGCGCAACTCGCCTCGTCACGGCAGCTCGCGGGCGACCTGCTGGATCGAGCGACGCGGGCGCTCCGCGTCCGGCTTGCGACGGCGGCAACGACCGAGGATCGGCTCGCAGCGGCCCTGCCGAATCTCGCTTCGAGCTTGATCGGCCAGCGCCGAGCGGCCCTCGCCGAGGCCGGCGCGGCGCTGATGGTGCTCGGACCCCAGGCCACGCTCGAGCGAGGCTACGGCATCGTTCGCCGCTCGCGCGACAACTCGATCGTCCGTGACCCGGCAGAGGTGAGTTTCGGCTCTCGCCTCCGAATCCGGGTCGCCCGCGGCGAGTTCCCCGCGACCGTCGACGCCGCGACGCGGGACTCGACCTGACCATGGACGATCTGACCGGCGTCGGGCTCGTCCTCATCGTCGCCGCCACAGCAGCGATAGGTGGCGTAGCGTTCGGTATCTTCCTGCTTGCACCGCGCCTCGGGCGCGTGCTCGACCGCGCCGAAACCGACGACGAGGAGCCCTGGTGACCAACCCGACTGACACCCCCGACCTCCCGATCGACGGGCTTTCGTTCGACGACGCCCTGGCCGCTCTCCAGCGCAACGTCGCCGAGCTCGAGGCGGGCGGCGATCCGCTCGAGCGATCGATCGCCCTGTACGAGCGCGGCGTCGCGCTCCATGAGCGTTGCGCCAAGCTCCTCGCCGAGGCCGAGCTCAAGGTCCAGCAGCTCGTCACCCGTGCCGGCGGCGCCCTCGAGGCGATCGACGTCACTCCCGATAACGCCCGCGACACGGAGTGATCTCCTCCTGAATGCGGACGGGTACTTCGGGGAGCGGGTTGCACGGCGGTACGACGACTCGGCGGACCCCGAGTTCGAGCCCGAGGTCATCCGCTCGACGGTCGACTTCCTGGCCGAGCTTGCCGGCGGTGGGCGGGCGCTCGAGCTGGGAATCGGGACCGGGCGGATCGCGCTGCCGCTGTCACAACGGGGCGTGCCCGTGCACGGGATCGACCTCTCGAAGGCCATGGTCGCGCGGCTGCGAAAGAAGCCGGGCGGCAATGACATCGGGCTCACGATCGGCGACTTCGCGACGACAAGGGTCGAGGGATCATTCGCGCTCGCGTACCTCGTCTTCAACACCGTCCTGAACCTGACCACCCAGGCGGCGCAGGTCAGGTGCTTCCGGAATGCCGCGTCGCATCTCGAGCCGGGCGGCACGTTCGTGATCGAGGTCGGCGTTCCGGAGCTCCAGCGGCTGCCGCCTGGCGAGACTGTCCTGCCGTTTCTCATTGGCGAGAACCGCTGGGGCTTCGACGAGTACGACGTCGCCACCCAGGGCCTGATATCGCACCACTTCGAGATCGTGCGCGGGAAGGTCGAGCGGCTGTCGGTGCCGTTCCGGTACGTCTGGCCCGCCGAGCTGGACCTGATGGCCGCGCTGGCCGGGATGCGGTTGCGGGAGCGCTGGGCGGGTTGGCGGCGCGAGCCGTTCACGAGCGAGAGCCGCCAGCACGTCTCGGTCTGGCAGAAGCCAGTCGCCTGAAACAGGCCCGGCACCGGCGGTTGCGCGATACATACTCGGTATGTACCATGTCCGCATGTCAGTTCGCTTCGGGCTCCTGGCGCTGCTCGCGGAGGCGCCGACTCACGGCTACCAGCTGAAGACCGGCTTCGAGCGGCGCACCGGCGGGTCGTGGGCGCTCAACATCGGCCAGGTCTACACGACGCTCCAGCGGCTCGAGCGCGACGGCCTCGTCGAAGAGATCAGGGCGAATGGCGACCGTCGCGACTACCGGATCACGGCCACCGGCCACGAGCAGCTCGACGAATGGTTCGCGACCCCGGTCGTGCCCGATGGACCGACTCGCGACGAGCTGACGATCAAGGTCCTGCTCGCCGTCGCGGCCGAGGACGTCGACGTCACCGACGTGCTGCAGCGACAGCGCCGCGCCTCGATCGAGCAGCTCCAGGCCTATACCCGCCGCAAGGCCCAGGCCGACCCGGAGAAGGAGCTCGCGTTCCTGATCCTGCTCGACGCCCTGATCTTCCGAACCGAATCGGAGATCCGCTGGCTCGACGCGTGCGAGGCGCGGATCCGCCATCGCTCGGCAA
>JBBQFS010000066.1:0-12449 GCA_038322255.1 Candidatus Limnocylindrales bacterium
AACGGCCCGCCGTGGTCTCGAGCAACCACCGAGGATTGCCGGTAGGCCTCGCCGTGCATGATCGCGGTCAGGGCCGCTGCGTAGGCGCGACCCTCGTCGGAGTCGTACGCCAGGCCGCGTGACATGAGCAGGGCCCCGAGGTTCGCGTAGCCCAGACCCAGCGGTCGGAACTTGTGGCTGTTCTCCTCGATCCGCGGCGTCGGATAGGACGCGTTGTCGACGAGGATCTCCTGGGCCGTGATCGTGAGGCGCGCCGCGTAGCGGTAGGCGTCGACGTCGAGCTCGCCGTCGTCCTTGACGAACTTCATGAGGTTAAGGCTCGCGAGGTTGCAGTTGTGGGCGATGAGGCCCTCGGCGACGAGCGAGTGCGTGACCGGCTCGGTGACGTCGTAGACCGTCTCGATGCCGTCCGGGACGATCGAGACGACCTTGGTTGCG
The DNA here is from genome assembly GCA_038322255.1 of Candidatus Limnocylindrales bacterium. Lineage (GTDB taxonomy): Bacteria > Chloroflexota > Limnocylindria > Limnocylindrales > CSP1-4 > UBA5189. Next base: position 439 of record JBBQFS010000066.1, read on the forward strand.
CGCGGGTTCTTGAGCGCGCCGAGGAATGGGCGGGACAGGGTCTTGTCGACCTTGGCCTGCTTCGCCTCGGACAAGGGGAAGCCGACGAGCGACATGAACGTCCGGGCGGCCTGGTTGTAGATGTGGAGCTGCGCCTGGGCATTGGCCCGGCCCGCGGGATGGATCCAGGTGGCTCGGTTTGTGATGCCAAGATCCGACAGGATCAGTTGAACGGATCGGACGAGCGCTGGCGCCGATGAAGCCAACATCACCTCGGGCTCAGTTGCGGCGGCAGCTTGGCGAATCGTGCCGTCCGCTGAGAAGAGCCCCTGGAGGTAGGCAACCTTCAAGTCGTCGGCCACCCGGTGGACCTCGGTCGGGACGTCCTTGTGGATCGCGGTGCCCTGGTGCATGCCATAACGGTCGTTGAGCATCCGGACGAGCGCGCCTGACTTCGACGCCACTTGCATGACGCCATTGGCCTCGGTGTAGATCGCCGTGCTGCCTTGGTTGCCAGCCGGGGCGAACATGCCGTCGTTGGTCAGGGTCGTTCCCGGGCGCAGTGCTCGCTCGAATCCCTCAACGGCCTCCTCCTGGGCGCGGGCCTCGGCGAGAAGCCGATTGAATTCCGCGGTCATGGACTCGGCGGTCGACCCCTCGTCGGGTCCGAAGACGAGCGCGGCCGTGTCCTTCGAAAACACGCCGTCGCCGGTCATCCAGCCGAGCATCTGCCAGCGGCGGACATCCTCGGGCGAGGACTCGAAGCGGACGGGATTCCCGGACTCGCGGATTTCGACGCGATCGGTGCCCGGCGCAAGCTCGTCGACCCGCTTCCAGGAGCCATCGTCGGTGAGGAACCTGTGGTCGGCGGTGGCGCGGATCGAGCGCCCGTCCTTCAGTGTCATCTTGAAGACCTGCCGGTCGCCGACCCGCGTCACGATCGCCGGCCGGTGGGCGGTCAACCGCCGGTGATCGTCCTCGCCGTGGAGGTCGGTCGTCACCAGGACGGCCTCCCCGCGCTCCTGGGTCGCGTAGAGCTCCTCGACGGTGCGGAGACCATCCGGCGTGCTGATTCGCGTTTCGGGCGCGAAGCAGGCGGTGTCGTTGAGGAACATGTACTCCGAGCACGGGTTGGACGCGTAGATCCGATCCGTGTTCGCGGACGTGTGCCAGTCGTTGATGGTCGTGTCGTACTGGATCCCCGGGTCGCCGCAGATCCACGCCGCGTCGGCCATGCGCCGGAAGAGGTCCCGGGCGTTGAGCGTCTCGACGGGCTGCTTGTCGACGACCGAGTGGGTCGTCCACGTCCCGTCGGTCTCGACTACGCGCATGAACTCATCGGTGACCCGCACCGAGTGGTTGGCGTTCTGGAAGTAAACGCTGCCGTACGCCTCGCCGGTGAAGCTCGGGTCGTAGCCCTGCTCGATCAGGGCCCAGGCCTTCTTCTCCTCGAGCATCTTCGAATCGATGAAGTCGAGGACGTCCGGGTGGCCGGCGTCGAGGATGACCATCTTGGCCGCGCGCCGCGTCTTGCCGCCGCTCTTGATCACTCCGGCGAACGCGTCGTAGCCCTTCATGAATGACACAGGCCCGGAGGCGATGCCGCCGCCCGACATGCGCTCCTTGCTGGAGCGGATGGGGGAGAGGTTGCTGCCAGCGCCCGAGCCGAACTTGAAGAGCATGGCCTCGGTCTTGGCGAGGTCCATGATCGAGCCCATGTTGTCCTGGACCGAGTTGATGAAGCACGCGGAGCACTGCGGCTTCGCCTCGATCCCGACGTTGAACCAGACCGGCGAGTTGAACGCCATCTTCTGGTGGACGAGGAGGTGAGTCAGCTCGGCCTGGAAGGCGCGGAGGTCCTCGTCGGTCGCGAAGTAGCGCTGGGTCTCGGCCCACGCCGCGATCGTGTTGACGACGCGGTCAATGAGCTGCTTGACGCTGGTCTCGCGGTCAGGCGTCCCGACGTGGCCGCGGAAGTACTTGCTGACCACGACGTTGGTCGCGAGCTGGCTCCAGGCCTTGGGGACCTCGACGTCCTTCTGCTCGAAGACGGTCTTGCCGGTCTCGCTCGAGATCGCGGCGGTCCGGAGCTCCCACTCGAGCTCGTCGTACGGGTGGATGTCCGGGCGCGTGAACCGGCGCGGCCAGCTCAGGCCCTTGACCTTGCTGCCGTCCTGGTTCTTGCCGTCGAAGCTCGCGCCCCAGGCGCCGGCCAGCGTGCGCTTGCCCCCGGCACCCGCTGTCTTCTTGCCGGTCTTCGCGCTCGCGGTCGCGCCCTTGGCGCTCTTGCCGCTGCTCATCACCGGGACCGGTGCCGTGGCTTCCGTGGCTCGGGCCATCGTCGTCCTCTCCTCGTCGCCCGACGTGTCGGGTTCTCGGCCCGGTTCGCCGGGCTCGGCGCCTGATTTCCTGGTCAAGTCCAGGCGCCTCTTCGTCGTCCCCGCGTAGCTGCGCGGGTCTCTGTCTCGTGTCGTCCGATCTGCCATCTTGCGGTCCCGACGATTGCTGATCGACGGCTCCTGTTCGGGACTCGAATGTGGGTGTCCGAACGGTCGATCCGGGACTCCTGGCAGCGGTGCGCGAGACACTAACGATACCGCGAACGGGGGTGGCCAGTCAACCCCAAAACACAAGATGTTGTGGTTTGCCAGGTGCCCGGATCGCTACATGTAGTGGATATCATTGATTTTGGCCGTCCACGCCCAGCCCACGCTCAGTCCTGTCCGATCCACCTTCGCGGGCGAGCTTTCGACATCGCCCGCCGGGTTGTCCACCACAGCCGTCGCGGTTGTCCACGAAGGCGGCCGTGGCTAGTCGAGGGAGACATGTTGAATCGAACGCCCGTTCAGGATGCACCTCACCGAAAGACGCGGTGAGCCGGCGACAAGGGCCGGTGGGCATGCTCGATCCGTGGATGACGTTCGATTCGGCGGAATGGTCCGAGCGGTCCGGATCCGACGGGGTTGGCGCCAGCAGGACCTGGCGGATCTCGCGGGCGTCTCGCGCGGCACGATCTCGCGCATCGAACGCGGCAAGCTCGATGAGCTTTCGATCGGGCGCGTGCGAGCGGTCTGTCTCGCGTTGGAGATCAGGGCGGAGCTGATGCCGCGGTCGAGGCACGCCGAGGTCGATCGGATGGCGAGCGCGCGCCACTCGGCCCTTGCGGAGTTCGTCGTCAACTGGCTCGCCGGCCTCGAGGGTTGGATCGTCCGCCCGGAGGTGTCGTTTGCGTTCTACGCGGATCGGGGCATCGTCGACGTGCTGGCCTGGCATGCGAAGCGCCGCGCAATCCTCGTCATCGAGCTCAAGACCGAGATCATCGATGTCGGCGAGCTGCTCGGGACGCTCGACCGGAAGCGCCGCGTTGCCGCTCGGATTGCGCAGGACCTGGGCTGGCGGCCCGATGTCGTGGGCGTCTGCCTGCTCGTCGGCGAGAGCATGACCAATCGACGCAGGGTTCAGCGGCACGCGGCAACCTTCCAGGCCGCCCTTCCGCAGGACGGCAGAGCGATCCGGCGCTGGCTGCGCGAGCCCGTTCTGGACCTTCGCGCGATGCGATTTGTCTCAGATGGACGCCCCGGGAACGTTCGCTCGGCATTTTCGGCTCCGCGCCGCGTCCTCGCTAGAGCGACCTCCTGCGGCAATGGCGCGACCGGGTCAAGGCGTGCTCACGAAGAACGGGGAACCGCGCCGCGCGGTTGACCGCGACCGGTGCCGGCAGCCCCCGGGCGCGATTCCGAGTGTGATTCCGAGTCCAACGCCCCGGGGGCGTGCATCTGAGACGAAACGCCGCTGGGGCGTGCATCTGAACCAAACCCGCTGGGGCGTGCATCTGAGACGAAACGCCGCTGGGGCGTGCATCTGAACCAAACCCGCGGGGGCGGTGCATCTGAGACAAAACGCCGCCGGGGGCGGTGCATCTGATACGAAACGCCGCTGGGGCGTGCATCTGAGACGAAACGCCGCCCGGGCCATCGATTCAGGCATGAGTCGGGCGCGCACCTTGGGGCGATCGGGCGGTGGGCGGGCTCGACGAATTGCCCGGCGACCGGTTCGCAGTTGGCCCGGCCCCCGAGCTGGCGGAGGAAGAAAGTGTTCGTCCAGACATTTGACAAAGGCGGGTAGAGTTTGTCAGGACGCTGGACAAAGCCCGCCGGGACGCATCGACCAGTAGGCCCGGGCGCCATGCTGCAGATGCCGGCCGGGCGCTTGAGCCAGCGGCGGGACAGCGGGGGGAGCGGCGGGGGCAGCGGCGAGGAGAGGAGGGGCGGAGCCAGGGTGGCATTTCCGACGAAGGCGACGCATCAGCAGACCCGCGCCTACAACGCTGCCCTCGTGCTGCGGGCTCTGTACGACTTCGGGCCGATCAGCCGCGCCGAGCTCGCCCGGCTCAGCGGCCTCACGCGCACGACCGTGGGTGACCTCGTCGGGTCGCTGATCGAGGAGGGCCTCGCCCGGGAGATCGGGCGCGGGCCATCGACAGGCGGCAAGGCCCCCATCCTCCTCGAGCTGATCGACGGCGCCCGCCACGTCATCGCGCTCGACCTCGGCGAGTTTTTCTTCCGCGCTGCGCTCGTCGACCTTCGAGGACATGTCCAGCGAACGATCGAGCGCCCGGTCCAGGGCCTCGACGGCGACGAGTCGCTCAACGTCGTCCACGAGCTCATCGACGAGCTGTCGGCAGGCGCCCGCGAGACGCTCCTCGGGATCGGCGTCGGGACGCCAGGTATCGTCGACGCGGCCACCGGCACGATCCGCTGGGCGGTCAACCTCGACTGGCAGGACCTGCCGCTCGGCGAGATTCTGCGCGCGCGTCACGGTGTGCCGGTCGAAGTTGCGAACGACAGCCGCGCGGCCGCGCTGGCGATCGAGCTCTTCGCCGGCCGTCGATCGACCAACCTGGTGGCGATCAAGGTCGGGCGAGGGATCGGCGCGGGGGTCGTCCTCGGCGGCGAGCTGTTCCATGGCGACGGCTTCGGGGCCGGCGAGATCGGCCACGTGGTCGTCGACGACGACGGCGCGGAGTGCCGCTGCGGCCGGTTCGGCTGCCTCGAGACGGTCGCGAGCTCGCGAGCGATCGTCCAGATCGCGACGCAGCACGCCCAGGCGGACCCAGCGTCGCCGCTCGGACTGCGACTGGCGGAGACGGGCGCGCTGACCCTCGACGACGTCCGGACGGCCCTCGAGTCCGGTGACGAGTCGACCCGCCGCACGGTCGTGACCGCTGGCCGCTTCCTCGGCCAGGCCATTGCCGGGCTCATCGGTGTGCTCGACGTCGAGCGCATCGTCCTGCATGGCAGCGTCGCCTCGCTCGGTGAGCCGTGGCTCGAGGCCGTTCGCGACGAGGCCCGGAGGCGCTCGCTGGGCCTGCTGGCGAAGGATGTCTCGATCGAGCTCGCGCCGCCGATCGGGGACCTCGTCATGATGGGCGCGTCGGCGCTGCTGCTCACGGCGGAGCTCGGCCTCGCCGCCGGCGCGGGAGCCGCTCGATGACCGACCGACGCGGCGGGCTCGTTGTCGGCGCGGACATCGGCGGCACGAAAACCGCAATCCTCGTCGTCGACGCCGACGGCACGGTTCTCGCCCGCTCGATCGCCCCGACCGCCGTCGGCGCGCCCGATCAGGCCGCCGACTCGATCGCCTCCCTGGTCGCGGCCGTGCTCGAGGAAGCGAACGTCGGCGCGGACGACGTCGCGGCGCTCGGCGTCGGCGTGCCCGGCCGCGTCGACCCCGAGCGCGGGCACGTGACCCTCGCGGTCAACCTCGACTGGCACGACCTGCCGCTCGGCCCGCGGCTCGAGGCGAGGCTCGGCATCCCCACGGTCCTCGAGAACGACGTCCGCGCGGCGGCGCTCGGCATCCATCGGCGGCGCCTGTTCGGCGAGGTCGAGTCGCTCGCCCTGCTCGCGATCGGGACCGGCATCTCGGCTGGCGTCGTGCTCCAGGGAACGCTCCATCGCGGTGCCCTCGGCCTCGCCGGCGAGATCGGGCACGCGATCATCGAGCCCGAGGGGACGCGCTGCGCGTGCGGCAATCGCGGCTGCTTCGAGGCCGTTGCCGCCGGTCCCGCGATCGTCGCGCGGACCCGGCAGGGCTGGGCGGCACGCCGGAACGGCCATCAGTTGGCCGCACGAACCGTAGCGGGTGCTCGAACCGAGCCGGTGACCGCGGCAACCGCGCCAACCGCGCCCAGCGCGGCTGCGGCCGTGCCCGCGACCGCCGACCTTGCCGGCGCTGAGGCCGTCTTCGCGGCGGCCGCCGTGGGCGACGAGGTGGCCCGCGAGGTGATCGAATCGGCCGGACGAGCAATCGCCTGGGGAGTTCACCTGCTCGCGCTCGCTTATGACGTCGAGCGGATCGTCATCGGCGGTGGGGTGTCGCATGCTGGCGAGGCCTTCATGGTCCCCATCCGCCGCGAGCTGGACCGCTTCCGCGCCACCTCGCCGCTGGCCGCGGAAATCCTTCTGCCCGAACTCGTCGAGCTCCTTCCGGCGGGTGCCGACGTGGGAGCATGGGGAGCGGTTACGGTGGCCCGCGTGGCGCTCGACGCCGGTCCTTCGCTCGCGGGATCATCGCCGGCTCCGTGAAGGGATGAGCGCCGGCAGCGACGCGCGCGCGGGGCCGGGCGCGACGACCGTGGATCGCGAGAGGCCGGGCGAGAGCGCCGGGCCCATGCGCGATCAAGGGCACCCGGAGACGATCCTCGGCCGACTGATGCTCGCCTTTCGGGGGACCACGGTGCCCACCTGGCTGCGCGCGCGGCTCGCCGATGCGCCGATCGCGGGGTTCACCCTGTTTCGCGCGAACAACATTCGATCGCCGCGCCAGGTGCTGCGACTGACCTCGGGCCTCCAGGCGGCCGCCGCGGGCGACGCGTTCGGCGACATGCGCGGCCTGCCCGTCCTCATCGCCGCCGACCAGGAGGGCGGCCAGCTCCTCGCGCTCGGCGACGGGTTCACGCCATTCGCCGGCGCGATGGCCATCGGCGCGACTGGCGACACGGACCTCGCAGAGCGCGTCGGGCGGGCCATCGGACGGGAGCTCCGGGCGGTCGGGATCAACGTGAACTACGCGCCGGTCCTCGACGTGGCCGACAACCCAGCGAACCCGGCCCTTGGGATCCGCTCCTTCGGCGACGATCCGTTCAAGGTCGGCCGGCTCGCCGCCGCGTGGCTGCGCGGCCTCCAGGCGGCGGGGGTCGCCGGGGTGGGGAAGCACTTTCCGGGCGCTGGCGCGGCCGCGGTCGACACGCATCACGAGCTCGCGGTGGTCGACCGGTCCCGGGCTGACCTCGAGGCGCACGAGCTCGTCCCGTTCAAGGCTGCGATCGTCGCGGACGTCCGGATGGTGATGTCCGGGCACTTCGCCAGCCCCGCGCTCACCGGGAATCGCCTGACGCCGGCGACGCTGTCGCGGCGGGTCATGGGCGAGCTCCTCCGCGATGACCTCGGCTTCGAGGGGGTCACGATCACCGACGCGCTGGACATGGCGGCGCTGCCGCAGGACGCGACCCAGGCGGTCGACGTCCTGGCCGCGCTCGGGGCGGGCGTGGACCTGCTGCTCGCGACGGCGAATCGCGGCGCCCAGCAACGGATTGAGGCGGCACTCCGGCGGGCGGCGACGGTGGAGGTGTTCGAGCCGGCGGCGCTCCGCGCTTCGGCCGCGCGGCTCGATATCCTTCGACAATGGCTGGCCGGGTTCGAGGCCCCGCCTCTCGAGGTCGTCGGATCTCCGGAGCATCGGGCAATCGCACGGGAGCTGGCGGAGCGATCGCTGACGTTGGTCCGCGACGAGGCGCACCTCCTCCCGTTGCGACTCTCGCCTGACGCCCGGGTGGCCGCGATCATGCCCGCGCCGCGCGACCTCACGCCCGCCGATACGTCGTCGTTCGTCGCGCCGGGGCTCGCGTCGGCGCTGCGCGCGCAGCATCCCGCCGTCGACGAGATCGTGACCGGCCATCAGCCGACCCGGGCCGAGATCGCGGACCTGCGACTGCGCGCCGAGGGCTACGACGTGCTCGTCGTCGGCACGATCGGCGCGACGGTCGGCTCCCCCCAGTCGGAGCTGGTCGAGGCCCTGGCCGCCACCGGGCGCCCGCTGGTGACCGTGGCGCTCCGGACGCCGTGGGACCTGGCGGCGTACCCGCGTGTCCCGACGCACGCGTGCACGTACTCGATCCTGCCCGAATCGATGGAGGCCCTCGCTGCCGCGCTGTTCGGTCGAGCCCGCGAGGCGGCATTCCCGGGCCGGCTGCCGGTCTCCATCGAGGGGATCGCGCCGCGCGGGCACGGGCTGGAAGCGTAATGCGCGCGGGCGACGCGGAGCCGGCCCTCACCGGGCTCATCGATCTCCAGGTCAACGGTGCCGGGGGTTTCGACCTCACGACCGATCCGGAGTCGGTGTGGCGCGTCGGCGCCGAGCTCCCGCGGTTCGGCGCCGCAGCCTTCCTGCCGACGCTGGTGAGCCCGTCGTGGTCGATCGTCGATCGCGCCCGGGCGGCGCTCGCCGCGGGACCGCCCGACGGCTACACCGGGGCGACGCCGCTGGGCTGGCACGTCGAGGGCCCGTTCCTCGCGCCGTCGCGCGCGGGCGCCCACGATCCCGCGACCCTCCGCGCGCCGGACGTCGAGGCCGTTTCCGGCTGGGCGCCCGAATCGGGGATCATGATGGTCACGCTCGCGCCCGAGCTGCCCGGCGCCCTCGACGTGGTGCGTGCGCTGGTCTCGCGCGGGGTCGTCGTCTCGGCGGGCCATAGTGCCGCCACCTTCGAACAGGCTCGGGCCGGGTTCGACGCGGGGATCCGGAGCGTCACCCACATCTTCAATGCGATGGCGCCGCTGAGCCACCGCGAGCCGGGGCTTTCCGGCGCTGCCCTGGCCGACGAGCGGATCACCATCGGGCTCATCCCCGACGGGCTGCACGTCCACCCGGCGATGGTCGCCCTCGTTCGGCGGGTCGTCGGGCCGGATCGACTGGCGGTCGTGACCGACGCGATCGCCGCGCTTGGGATGCCGCCGGGCTCATACACGCTCGCGGGCCGGGTGTGCACCGTCGATGGCGAGTCGGCGCGACTGACCGGCGGCGGGCTCGCTGGCAGCGTGATCGGCATCGACCGGGCCGTGGCCAACCTGGCGACGTATGCCGGCATCAGCGCCGAGGAGGCGACGAGGGCCGCCACGGTCGTGCCGGCGCGGCTCCTCGGCCTCCCGGTTGGGATCGACCTCGCGGCGCCGGCCCGGTGAGCCTCCGCGACGAGATCTTCGAGCAGCCCGAATCGGCGCGCCGGCAGCTGGCGTCGTCGAACGACGCGATCGCGGGGCTGGTGGCGCGCCTGCGCGCGAATCCGATCGACCAGGTGCTGATCGCGGCACGCGGCACCTCGGATCACGCGGCCATCTACGGGCAGTACCTCTTCGGCGTGGTCAACCGGCTTTCGGTCGGACTCGCCGCACCGTCGATCGTGTCGGTGTACGGGGTGGAGCCGCGGGTCGGCCGGTCGCTCGTCGTCGGGATCAGCCAGTCGGGCGCGTCGCCGGACATCGTGGCAGTCGTTTCGGCCGCGCGACGGCAGGGCGCGCCAACGCTGGCGATCACGAATAGTCCCGAGAGCCCGCTCGGCGCGGCCGCGGAGTTCGTCATCGACCTGGCGGCCGGACGGGAGCTCGCGATCGCCGCCACGAAGACGTACTCCACGTCGCTCCTCGCGCTGGCGCGGGTGTCAGTGGCGCTCGGCACATCTGGTACCGAGGGTGTCGCCGGGGATGGCGCTGAGGTCGCGTTCAACGATGCGGAAGCCGTCGCGGCCCTCGCGAAGGCATCGCGCTGGATCGAGGCGGCGCTGGGCCTGGAAGCGGAGATCGCCGCGTTGGCGGGACGCCTCGCGGCGGCCGATCGATGCGTCATCGTGGGTCGCGGCTTCGAGTACGCCACGGCGCGAGAGTGGGCACTGAAGCTCAAGGAGCTGGCACAGGTCTTCGCGGACCCGTACTCCGCTGCGGACTTCCTGCACGGGCCGATCGCCCTCGTCCAGCCCGGGATCCCCGTGCTGGTCGTCGCGCCGGAGGGCCCCGCGTCCTCGGGCCTCGCGGACCTGCTCGGCGACCTGCGGGCGCGCGACGTCGAGACGCTCGTCCTCTCCGATTCGGCCGCGATGCGGGAGCTCGGCACGTGGTCGCTCGCGCTTCCGACGGGGGTCCCCGAGTGGCTGCGCCCGGTCGTCTCGATCGTCCCGGCGCAGCTCTTCGCCTACCACTTGACGCTCGCCCGCGGCCTGGACCCCGACAACCCACGATCGCTGTCCAAGGTGACCCGGACGGTCTGATCCCGCATACTGGGCCGGTCTCGCGGCGCTTCGTCCAGACACTTGACAAAGGTGAGTACAGTTTAGCGGCGCCGGCATGGCGCTGGTCTACCGCGGCACGAACGAGGCGGTCGCGGTCACCAACGGATTGGTTGAGGAGGAGCAATTGATGGGGAAGAAACCGTCGACGCTGGCCGTCTTCGCGGCCGTCGTCGTCCTGATTGTCGGGGCGTGCGCGCCAGCGGCAACCACTGCGCCGACAGGACCCTCGGCCACGACACCGGCTGCGACATCGGGGGCTACCGCGGGCGCGGGTACGCCGTCGGCGGCGCCGGTCGCCGCGGCCGTACCGAAGGTCCCGACCGGCTATCCCGAGTTGGACAAGGCGCTCGATGGCACGTCGTTCAAGGGCAAGTCGGTCAACATCCAGACGCAGTGGGTCGCCGGTGAAGGCACCAACTTCGCGGCGGCTCTGGCGGACTTCTCGAAGGCGACCGGCATCTCATTCAAGATCGACAGCATCGCCTCGAGCCACGAGACGATCCTGCGGACGCGCATCCAGGGCGGCGCACCGCCCGACCTGGCGGTGCTCGCCCAGCCGACGGCCGTCGTGGCCTACGGCGTCGATGGCAAGCTGATCGACCTGGCCAGCTTCATGGACGCCAAGAAGGTCAGCGATGAGCACCCGGCGACGATCGGTCCAGTGACCAAGGACGGCCACATCTGGGGCCTCCCGTACAAGGCCGACGTGAAGTCGACGGTCTGGTATCCCATCAAGGCCTTCGCCGCGAAGGGCTACAAGGTCCCGACGACGTGGGACGAGCTCGTCGCCCTCTCCGACAAGATCGTGGCCGACGGCAGCCACCCGTGGTGCGCCAGCGCCGGAGGTCCCGGGACCGCGACCGGCTGGCAGCTCACGGACTGGATCGAGGAAGTCGTCCTCAAGACCAAGGGCCCGGACTACTACAACAACTGGATCAACCACACCGTGAAGTTCCAGGATCCAGGCATCAAGGACGCTTTCGACAAGGTCGCCAAGATCCTGTTCACGCAGGGCTACGTCGACGGCGGTGGGACCGCGATCGTGAACCTCGACCAGAAGACGCCGATGGATCCCATGTTCAACCAGGACACGGCCGCGCCGGGGTGCTGGATGCAGAAGATCCCGACCTGGTACGGCCCGGACTTCTTCCCGGACCAGCGGACCAGCGGTCAGCCGTCGAAGTACAAGATCGGCGAGGACATCGGGATCTTCCCGTTCCCGACGATCGACCCGGCCCAGAACGGGGCCGAAGGCTCGGCCGACACCGTCATCATGATGGTCGACAAGCCCGAGGTTCGGGCAGTGGCCGAGTTCCTGGCGACCCCGGAGGGGATCCAGAACTGGATCCGCGCCGGCAGCGCCATCTCGTCGAACACCAAGACGCCCGCGGACTGGTATGCCGGGGCGTACAAGCTGAAGGTCGCGGCCGATATCGTCAGCAAGGCGGCGTTCATCGGCTTCGATGCGTCTGACCTGATGCCCGCGACGGTCGGCTCGGGGACCTTCTGGACCCAGACCGTCGACTGGGCGAACAACAACGGCTCGAACACCGATGCCGTCCTGAAAGCCATCGATGACAGCTGGCCCGCCACCCCGTAAGGGCCAGTAACCCTCGAATCGCTGCGGGGCGTCCCACCGCCGGTGGGGCGCCCCGCTACAATTTCCGGCAGGAGGCTAGTTTCCGCAGGA
>JBBQFS010000067.1:0-12331 GCA_038322255.1 Candidatus Limnocylindrales bacterium
GGATGATGCTGGCAACCGTCGGCAGCGGCCTGTCGGATCGGCCGGAGGGCATGACCGCCGACCAGTTCAAGACCACGATTGGGGCGGTCGTTCCGCCGATCTGCAGCGGCTGCCAGCAGGCCACCGTCGCGGGTGGCTGGATGCTCGGCATCACCGACAAGAGCACGCACAAGGACCTGGCCTGGGACTACATCCTGGCCGTCACCGACGGTAAGCAGATGGTCCCGTTCGAGGACCAGTTCACGCGCGTGCCCGTACGCCAGTCGGGCCTCGCGGACCCCTCGAAGTTCGCAACCGACCCGTACTTCTCGGAGTCGGCGAAGGCGGCCGCGGTCGCCCACTTCCCGCCGTTCATCGCGAAGTACACCGGCATGATCGAGTTCATCTGGACGGGCATCCAGAAGGCCGTCAACGGCGACCTCTCCACCAAGGATGCCCTTGACGAGGCCGCCAACTCCGTCAATACCCTGCTGGCGGCGAAGTAGGCCGGCGGACCGCAAGACCAGCCATCGGGAGTCGCTCGGCGTGATGCTTCGTCGAGTCCTCGCCCGGGCGACTCCCTGGCTGCTTCTCATCGCGCCCCTGCTCCTGCTGTTCCTGTTCCTGCTCCTGCCGTACCTCCTGACCTTCTACTACTCGACGACCGCGGCCACGATCGGCCGTCTCAGCAACGTCGGGTTTGTCGGACTGGCGAACTTCGAGGCCGTCCTGGCATCGCGCAACCCACCGTTCCCGGGGGTCGTCATCGTCACGGCGACGTTCACGGCGGGCACCCTCGCCGGATCCCTCGTGCTCGGGACCGTCCTGGCCCTGGCGCTGTACACCGTCCCCGCTGGTCGTCGCTCGGCGCTGCTCGCCGTCTACCTCGTGCCCTGGGTCATCGCGGGCGTCGTCATCGGCTACACGTGGAAGCTGATGTACGACCCCGAGATCGGGCTGGCCAATACGCTGCTCGGATCGGTGGGGATCGGGCCGATCACCTGGCTCAGCGATAAGGCCACGTCCATCGCCGCGCTCGTGACCGCGAACGTCTGGGCCGGGTACGGCATCGTCCTGCTCGTTATCAGCGCGGCGCTCGCCAACGTGCCGCCGAACCTGATCCTGGCCGGCCAGGTCGACGGGGCCTCCGTCACGCGAGTCATCCGTCGGATCATCCTGCCGGCGATCCGCCCGGCATTCCTCCTGGCCGCGCTCGTCGCCCTGGTTGGCGGGCTCAACACGTTCGACCTGATCTACGCCATGACGAAGGGCGGCCCGCTCTACCAGACCGAGACGATGGCCCTCGAGATGTACCGGCTCACGGCCCTCAAGGGCAGCATCGGCCAGGGCGCGGCTGTCACGGTCATCCTGTTCAGCCTGAGCCTGGTGCTGGCCGTCGTCTACGTGGTGCTGTGGCGGCGAGAGAACCGCAAATGGACCTGATCCGCCTCTCCCCGCTGCAGCGGGTCGTGCGCTTGGTGCTGATCGTGCTGGCCCTCCTGTTCACGATCCTGCCGCTGCTCTGGATCTTCTCCATCGCGCTTCGCCCGGGCTCACAGGCGATCTTCCCGATCTCCGTCGTGCCGTCGAGCCTGACCCTCGACAACATCTACGCCGTCCTCTTCGGACCGAACGCCATCGGTCTCACGCCGTACCAGAACGCGGCGGTCTACGGGATCACCGCGGCCGTCACCACAGCGGTCGCCGCGAGCCTCGGGGGCTACGCCCTGGCACGCTACGACCTCAAGGCCGGCCAGGCCGTGCTGATCGTCATCCTCGCCCTGAGCTTCCTGCCCGCGGCCTCGCGGATCGTGCCGCTGTTCATCCTGCTCTCGTCCTCGGGCCACTACGGCGACCCGCTCTTCGTCATCCTGGCCTATGCCGCCGGGTCGACCCCGCTGGGCATCTGGCTCATGGCCGGGACGTTCCGCCAGATCCCGATCCGGCTCGAGCAGGCCGCGCGGATCGATGGCGCAAGCGCCTTCCTGACCATGCGCCGCGTGGTCCTGCCGCTGGCCATCCCCGGCATCCTGGTCGTTGCCACGCTGGCCTTCATCGACGGCTGGAACGCATATTCCCTGCCGCTGATCCTCATCCCCAAGGACACCGCCCAGCCGTACACGGTGGCGCTGCAGGCGTACATCCGTGAGGTGGGCTTCGGGAACAACTGGTCGCTGCTCTCTGCGGGCAGCCTCGTGGGCCTGGTGCCGGTGCTGGCCGTCTTTGCGCTGCTGCAGCGACGACTGGTCCGCGTGGGCGGCCTCGGGAGTGCCATTCGTGGCTGAACCCCGCGTCATCCAACCCTGCTGGAGGATCCGAGCGTGAGGCTGGACATCGAGGACCTGACCGTCGACTACGGCCAGGTCGCGGCCGTGCGCGGGCTCGATCTCACCGTCGGCGACGGGGAGCTCGTGGCCCTTGTCGGGCCCTCCGGCTGTGGCAAGACGACGACGCTCGGCTTCATCACTGGCTTCATCCGCGGCCGGTCCGGGCGGGTCCTCTTCGACGGCGTCGACGTGACCGGCATGGCACCGCAGCGCCGCGGCATCGGCTATGTCTTCCAGGACTACGCGATCTACCCGCACATGACCGTGCGCGAGAACATCCGCTTCCCGCTCGACGCAGCGAAGACCGACCGCAAGCAGGCGGAGCACGAGGTCGACGAAATCGCGGGCCTGATGGGCGTCGGCGGGCTGCTTGCCCGGCGACCGCATCAGCTCTCCGGCGGGCAGCGGCAGCGGGTCGCGCTGGCCCGGGCGCTGGTCAAGAAGCCGGTGATCCTTCTGCTCGACGAGCCGCTGTCGAACCTCGACGCCCACCTCCGGGTGGACGTCCGGGCGGAGATCCGGCGGCTGCAGCTCAACCTCAAGATGACTACGGTCTTCGTGACCCACGACCAGTCCGAGGCGATGGCGATCGCCGATCGGGTGGCGGTCATGTCGGACGGCAAGATCGTGGCCCTGACGGCCCCGACCACGCTCTATGTCCGGCCGCCGTCGCTCTTCTCGGCCCAGTTCATCGGCTCACCGCAGATCAACGTCTGGGCGATCGACGGCCCCGATGGGGCGCTTGCCCGACAGCTCGCTAAGCCGCTCATCGCCGATGGCACAACGGGCCTGCTCGTGGGCGTTCGCCCCGAGCACCTGCAGGTGGGCGGCGGCGACGTGAAGGCGGCAGTCACGCTGACCGAGCCGCTGGGCCGCGATTTCCTGGTCCACCTCGACGTCGGACCGAGCTCCATCCGGGCGCTGGTCCCTGCGACCCAGGGCGTCCGCCTGGCGGTGGGCGAGGAGGTCGGCGTCCGGATCGATCCGGCACACCTTCATCTCTTCGACGCCGAGACCGGTCGCAGGGTCGAGATCGACGCCGATGGGACCCGCCACCTCGAGCAGAATTTGGAGGGCAAAGTTGGACTGGCGAGCTAGGAGCATCGGACTGCGCGTCGGCGGCCATCGGGGCGCATCGGCCGTCGCGCCCGAGAACACGTATGCGGCCTTCGAGCAGGCGATCCGCGATGGCGCCGAGTACACCGAGACGGACATCCGCGTGACCAGCGACGGGGCGCTCGTCCTCGTGCACGACGCCATGCTGGACCGGACCACCGACGGCCGTGGACCCGTCTCGGGGGTCACGCTCGAGGAGCTCCGCCGGCTCGACGCGGGCTCCTGGTTTGGTGAGGCATTCCGCGGCGAGCTGATCCCCGAGTTGCCCGGCTTCCTGAGCTGGATCGAGACCCGGGCGCCGTTCGGGGCAGCGATCGAGGTGAAGGCCAGCGGTGTCGGCGGCGCCGTCGCGGCCGCGGCCTGGGCCTCGACGGCCCGTGACCGCCTCTGCATCTACGCCTTTGATGCCGAGGAGATCAGCGCGGCCAAGGCCGCCGCGCCGGACCTGCCCTGCGTCCTGCTGCTGCATCTGACCGACGACCCGAACGACGTGGTCGCCCGCATCGAGGCGTGCGGCGCCGACGGTGCCGACGTGCCCTGGCAGTGGAATGCCGTGGCGCTGCTCGCCGCGATGCGACAGCGGGGCTACATCATCGGCGGCGGCTCCGACGAGGGCGGGCAGGCAGCGCGGGAGCTGGTAGAGCAGGGGGTCGACGTCATCGATACGGACCATCCGGCGGCATTGCTCGCAGCCGTGCGAGGTCTCGCCGGCAGGTAGAGGGGCAGCTCGGGCGGATCAGTCAGCGACGCCAGACGGGTCGAGCCGCGCGTCGTCCGCCAGCCGACGAGCCGCCGCACTCGACCGCGCTGCGCGGACCTCCAGCGCGAACAGCGCGAAGGCTGCGAACCCGAGGGCCGCCACGACGATCAGCGCTCCTCGCGCCCCGAGCGCGAGGGCGAGGTACCCGCCGAAGTTGGGCGTGATCACGAGCGCGAAGTTCTGGAGGCTCTGGTCGACCGAGCTGAAGGTCACGCCGTGCTCGGTCGGGATGCGGCGCATGAACTGGTCGAAGAGGGCGAGCTGCGCACCCGCCGTCGCGACGCCCACCACGAACGCGATCGCCGCGACCGCCGGCAGCCAGCCGACGAGCGCGAGCGCCGCCGGGGCGATAGCCGCGACCAGCAGGGAGGGCAGGAGCGCCATCGAACCGCCGCCGCGTCGGGCGAGCTGTCGGGCCGCCAGGTAGCCGAGCACGGCACCGACAGACTGGGCCGCGCCGATGATTCCGATCCACGCGTCCGGCGCACCCATCTCGCGGACGT
This sequence comes from Candidatus Limnocylindrales bacterium, assembly GCA_038322255.1. Lineage (GTDB taxonomy): Bacteria > Chloroflexota > Limnocylindria > Limnocylindrales > CSP1-4 > UBA5189. The sequence goes on from JBBQFS010000067.1 coordinate 4,686, forward strand.
AGAACAGCGGCAGCACCGGCAGGGCCAGCCCAAGGCTCGCGATGTAGACGAACGCTCGCAGCTCGAACCGAAGGAACGGCCGGTTGGCCACCACGAGCCGCCAGAGCCCGGCGACGTTTTCGCGGACTGGCGACGGCGACGGGCCGGCCTCAGCCGGCTGGTCCGGGATGATGATCCGACGGGACTGGAGGAAGCTGCCGAAGCCCGCGAGGGTCACCACCACGAGCATGAGCTCGAAGTTCGCTGGAAACGGCGCCGCGTTCAGGAACTGGCCGAAGACCGCGACCGCAATCGATGTCGACAGGCCGGCGATGGCCCAGCGCCGGCCCAGGAGGTCGAAGCGTCCACCGGGGCCCGCGGCGCCGTCCATGACCATCGGAAAGGCCACCAGGCCGGCGGTCGAGGGCAGCGACGCCAGCGCCCAGACCGCGAGCATCACCGGGATTGCCTGTTCGCGCGGGAGCAGCGCCGCGACCACGGCCATGACGGCATAGCTCGACCATGCCGCCAGTCGCAGGCGGCTGTACCACGGCACGATGTTGCGACGACCCTGGAGCAGCCGGCCGAAGGGAATCGCGAGCAGGAACGCCGTGAGCGCCGGGAGCGACGTCAGCAGGCCGATGTCGTTGCCGGACGCCCCGAGGCGCAGAAGGAAGACGGGCAGGAACGTGCCCGCCGCCGTGACGATACCCACGAAGACCGAGTCGATCTGGACGCGCCGCCAGTTGGCGGCCTGCACCGCCCCGACGACAGCGCCCGGCGATCGCGAGCTCGACGGCGCCGAAACGGACGACGGCGCGCTGGCCTGGCCTGCCATGCCCGCAACGCTACCAAGCGCCGGGCAGGCGCCGCAGCAGATGCCCGATGATGTCGCGCGACATGCCTACCCGAATCAGGCGTCGGACATTGCTGATCTACGGCGGCTATGCCGTGGCCTTCGCGATCGTCGCAGCCGTGAACCTGCTCGGCTTGCCTTCGCTCGTGCGCTTCGCTGTCGCAGTCATCGCGCTCGCAGGTGGCGCGGTTGCGGTGGGCGAGTCGACCGAGCGCCTGTCGCAGCGGCTCTCGCCGGCGGCGACGGGCGTCGTTCAGTCCGTCCTGGGCAACCTGCCGGAGCTCTTCCTCGCCATCTTCGCCCTCCAGGCGGGCCTGCTCGAGGTCGTCGCGGCCGCGCTCGTTGGGTCGGTCCTCGGCAATGCCCTGTTCGTGCTCGGGCTCGCCACGTTGATCGGCGGGCTCCGACACGGCAAGTTGACCTTCTCTGCGGCCGCGAACCGGCTCTACGCGACGGAGCTCCTCCTGGGGGTCGCGGCGCTGACGGTACCCTTCCTGGCCACCCAGCCTGGCGCGCCCGACTTCGGCCACGCCGAAGAGCTGTCGGCCGTCGTGGCGGTCGTCCTCCTCGTGCTGTTCGCGGTGTCGGTGCCGATCTCGTTGCGCCTGGCGACCGAGGCGCCGGCGGCGAAGCCACACGTCCCGGACGACGACGACTCCACCCCTGACGTCCCGCCACCGTTGCTGCCAACCCTGGCCCTCCTTGGCGGCTCGGCAGCCTCCGCGGCCTTCGTCGCCGACTGGTTCGTCCAGGCGCTCGAGCCGGCGATGGCCACGATCGGGATGAGCGAGGCGTTCGCGGGCCTGATCGTCGTCGCCATCGCCAGCAACGCGGTCGAGAATCTCGCCGGCGTGTCTTCCGCCGCGAAGGGCAATGGCGACCTGTCGATGAGCCTGATCCTCAACTCCGCACTGCAGATCGTGTTGTTCCTGACGCCGGTGATCGTGCTGCTGAGCTTCTTCGTGGCGCCAATGCCGCTCACGCTGATCCTGAGCCCGCTGCTTCTGGGCACGCTCGCGGTCAGCGTCCTGCTCGTGATCTTCATCGTGACCGACGGTGAGGCGAATGCATTCGAGGGCGCCATGCTCCTGGGCCTCTACGCCATCATCGCAGCGGCCGTGTGGTGGGGCCCGCCGATCGGGAGGTAGCCGGGTCCAGCCGCACGGCCGATCGCGATCCGGGGCACAATCGCCGCCCGATGACCACCTGGCAGGAGCTCGTTCAGGCCGGCGGCCCGATCGTCGCCGACGGCGCGATGGGCACGATGCTCATGGCCAACGGCCTCGAGTTCGGTGATCCGCCGGAGCTTTGGAACCTGGAACATCCCGAGCTGATCCGACGCGTCCAGCGCGCCTACCTGACCGCGGGGTCGCAGGTGATCCTGACGAACACGTTCGGTGGCAACCGCCTGCGACTCGAGCTGCACGGACGCGCCGACCGGGTCGATCAGCTGAACCGGACGGCCGCGGTCCTGGCCCGGGTCGAGGTCGACGCGGCCGACCATCCGGCCGTCGTCGCCGGCGACCTCGGACCAACCGGCCAGATCATGGCCTCGATCGGGGGCACGCTGACGCCCGAGATCGCGCGCGAGGTGTTCGCCGAGCAGGCCCGCGGCCTTGCCGCCGCGGGCGTAGACGTCATGTGGGTCGAGACCATGAGCGATGTCAGCGAGGCGGTCGCCGCGATCCAGGGCGCCCGCGACGCCGCGCCTGATCTCCCGGTGATCGCGACGATGAGCTTTGACACCCGGGGTCGCACGATGATGGGCGTCACGCCCGAGCAGGCCGCGGAGGCTCTGCTCGAGGCGGGAGCCACGGCCGTCGGCGGCAACTGCGGCAACGGCCCCGAGGAGCTGGTTCCCGTGATCGAGCGGATGCGCGCCGCGTTTCCGGACGTGCTGCTCGTCGCCAAGGGCAACGTCGGGATGCCGCAGCTCGTCGGCATGGCTGTTCACTACGACACGACGCCCCAGACGATGGCCGACTTCGCGCGGCGCTTCCGTGATGCCGGCGCTGGTGTCATCGGTGCCTGTTGCGGGAGCACGCCGCCGCACCTCCAGGCGATGGTCGAGGCCGTCCGGTAGCAGGTCCGATTCTCACAGCCGGCGTGAACCGTCTGAGAAGGGGCCCCTGCTATCGTCGAACGCATGCAATCGCAGGCCCGGCTTGCCGCGACCTGGATCGGGCGGATCGGCTACCGCGAGGCCTGGCAGCTCCAGAGGGCGCTCGTCGCGCAACGGGCCGAGGGCGCAATCGAGGACCGCCTGCTCCTCCTGGAGCACGACGCGGTGCTCACGCTCGGCCGTCAGGCGAGCGCGGAGCACGTCCTGGCGACGCCGCGCGAGCTCAGGCGCCGCGAGATCGAGGTCATCCGGGTCGAGCGCGGCGGCGAGGTGACGTACCACGGCCCCGGCCAGCTCGTCGCGTATCCGATCATCCGGCTCGGCGATCGGGGACTGCTGGTGCGCCCGCTGGTGGCGGCCCTCGAAGCCGCCATGATCGAGACCTGCGCGCGCCTCGGCGTCGAGGCCTTCCGGCGCGACGGTCATCCCGGCTGCTGGATCGAGGGCGATCGGGGCCGGCCGCATCGCAAGATCGGCGCGCTGGGGCTGCGGATCGAGCGCGGCGTGAGCTATCACGGGATCGCGCTCAACATCGACCCGGACCTGCGCGACTTCGAGCTCATCGACCCGTGTGGGATGCCCGGACTCGACTCGACGTCGATCGCGGAGGAGCTGGGCCGAACCGCCGAGCCGCCGACCACCGCGGCAGTCGAACGCGCGGGGACGATCTTCGCCGAGGCATTCGCGGGCTCGATCGGCGCACCCATCGCCTGGCTCGACGTGCCCGTGCCCGTGGAGGCCTGAGCCCAACCGTGAGCGCCGGCCTCTTCGAGCTGCGCAAGGACGCGATCACGGGCTGGTGGGTCGCGACGATCGTCGATCGCGACTTCGATCGAAGCAGGTTCGCTCGGGCGGCCGCCGCCATCGATGACGGCGGCGATTGCCAGAACTGCCGCATCCCCCAAGGCGACGGCGTGCGCCTGCGCGTGCTCAAGGACTACGCCTTCCACTCGGTTGGCACCGAGCAGGACCGCGATGGCCTGGATCGTGGCATCGCCCAGGTCACCGTCTCGGAGGCGCGCGCAGCCGGCAGCTGGCGGACGATCGCCGCCCCGACGGGCGAGCACCGCGCGCTCGCCCAGGTCGGCGAGGTCGCGGAGGAGATGCTCACGGTCGCCCGCGACGCGATCGCGGAGGCGACGGCCGCCGCCCAGACGGACTACCTCCAGGTGGTGCAGAACTGGGGGGCGCAGGCAGGTGCCCGCACGAACCACCTGTGCATCGACCTGTACGACCTGCCGCTCATCCCGCATCGCGTCGCCGAGGAGCTCGGTGGCGCCGCCCGTTTCGTGATCCGCGAGGGCGAATGCCCGTGGTGCCGGCTCGTCCGCGACGAGGCCCGATCTCGGGAGCGGCTCGTCTGGGAAGACGCATCGACGGTCGCATTCGCCCCGTGGGGCTCCCGGTCGCCATTCGAGGTCTGGATCGTGCCGCGCACGCACGAGGCGGACTTCGGGCGGGCAGACGACGCCGCCGTTCGAGCCACCGGTCAGGCGCTGCGCCAGGTGCTCGGCAGCCTCGGCGTGACCCTCGATGGACCGCCCTACAACCTGGTATTGCACACAGCGCCCCTGCGTGAACGGGTCGACGCGACGTTCCACTGGCACTGGGAGGTCCACCCGCGCCTGCGCGACATCGCCGGGCTCGAGCTCGGCACGGGGCTGCCCGTGAACCCCGTGTCGCCCGAGGCCGCCGTCGAGGAGCTGCTCGAGCGCGCGGGGGCCCGCACCGGGGCCGGCGCGTGAGCTGGCGTCACACGAGGGAGCGACGCCTCGTCACTCGGACCGAAGCCGCCACCCCGCAGCCCTGCCTTCGAATCCATCCGGCGGCCCCCAGCTCGGATGACCATTCCACTTGCTCCAACGAACCGCCGCTCCATCCGCGCGCTTCGTGGCCGGCCGCCCCGTGAGCCGAACCTGGGATCAGGACACGGCACACGCGTTCGTCGAGACTCTCTTCGCCAAGCATCACACGGAGATCTACGCCTACCTCGTCCGGATGCTCCGTGACCCCGAGCTTGCCGCCGACCTGACCCAGGACGCCTTCGTGAAGGCGTACAAGGCCTACGACGCGTTGGAGAAGGACGAGAACGCCCGCGCGTGGCTCTACCAGATCGCCCACCGCGTGGCGCTCGACGAGCTCCGGCGCCGGAAGATCGTGCGGATGATCCCGTGGACCGGCGAATCGCATGGCGCGTCGCCTTCGGCGGAGCGGCTCGCGATGGACCTGCGCCTCTCCGGCCCGCTCGAGCGAGCCCTGGCCCAGATCCCCGAGCGCCAGCGGGCGGCCCTGCTGCTCGCCGAGCTGCACGACCTCACGGGCGTCGAGCTCGCAGCCGCGATGGGCGTGAGCCACGTTGCGGCGCGGGCCATCCTCACCCGGGCCCGCGAAAGCCTGCGCCGGGCGCTCGCTGCCGAGAAGGACGCTGAGCGCGCGGCCGAGGCGGACCGTGACGCCGGGTTCGCGCGCGAGGCGCGGGGCCAGCGATGACGCTGCCGTTCCGGCGCCGGCACCACGACGACGATTCGACCCACGATCGGGCGCGCGCGTTGACCTCGCGCGAGATGGTCGACCCGCTGGGCGATGCCGAGACGGCCTGGCTGGCGCGCCACCTCGATGGCTGCGGCGAGTGCCGCAGCGACCGCGAGGCATACCTCGCCGATCGCGAGCTGCTCCGCTCGCTGCGTGACACGACGCCGGAGCCGCCACGCGACCTCTGGGCCCGGACGTCCGCGGCACTCGATCGCGAGGCCCCCCGAGGGCGCCACCGCGCAGCCACTCGGACCGCGCGTCAGGGCGGTCGGGGCCGCTGGCCCGGGCTGCCCTTCGGCGCCGCTGCCGGGACGCTCATCGTGCTCGTCGTCGTTGGAGCGTCGCTCGTGCCCGGGTTCGTCCCAGTGGCGCCACCCGACAAGACGGCGGATGGCTCGCCGGTAGGCGTCGCGACGCCGCCGGTCACGCAGCCAACCCCGATCGCCGTCGCGGACGCCGGGCCCGTCGGCTGGATCCAGCCCGGTGCCGACGGCTCATGGCGGCTCTTCATCAGCGACGTCGACGCGGTCTGTCCGCGCGCTCGGCCATCGTGCCGGCCTGGGCAGCTCGGCGCGGACGATCCGGGTCGATCGGTCGACCTCGGCGGCAAGCCAACGGGCGTGACGATCTCGCCGAACGCGAAAGAGCTGGTCGTCTCGGCCCGCGGCGCAGGCGCCCAACCCGGCCGGATCTTCGTCGTGCCCGTGCCTTCGCTGAGCCCCGCTGCCACGCCGAAGGCCACGACCCGCCCGGCGACGATCGCCCCGAGCGAGCCCGCCACGACGTCACCCGCGACGACTCCACTCGCCACGACCGAGCCTGCCAGCCCATCGCCGACGCCGGACAGCACGCCGTCGAACGCGATCGAGATCGCCTCGGGCGTCACGATGGTCGGCGAAGCGGCGTACTCCGCTGACGGACGCTGGCTGGCGTTCTCGGCAAGGCCCAGCGATGGTTCGACCGGGCCGGACCTGTACCTCTGGTCCGTCGGGAGTGGCCCGGCCGTCGCGGTGACCAGCGATCACCAGACCTGGTTCTCGAGCTGGCTCGATGGGCACGTCCTGGCGAGCCGCGTCAACGTCGCCGTTGCCCCGTCGGCCAGCCCCGCCGCAAGCCCGGACGTAGCGACACCACAGCCGACCGCCGGCGCGAGCGATGCACCGGTGCAGCCCGCCGAGGCTCACCCCGCGTCCTTCCTGCTCGACCCCGCGACCCTGGCACGAACCGAGATCGCCCAGCCCGATGTCTGGCTCCCGGTCGTCGACGCCAGGGGCCGGTTCGTCGCGTACTGGTCCGGCACGCTGCGGGCCTTGCCCGGCGGCCTTGACTGGCAGCTCGGCACCGGGTCGCTCGTGCTCGATGGCTGGTCGGATGGCAAGAGCCCGTCGCCGGCGGCCGGGGCGAGCGCACAGGCCACGGCAGCGCCCGCGAGAGCCTCGAGCGATCCGCGCATGACATCAGCTCCGATCGGGCCGGTGGGGCAGCCGATTGAGGTCGTGACCGGCGAGACCGCCGTGTTCCAGGCGAAGTTCGACCCAACGGGCACGCGGCTCGCCGTGTGGGTCGGGGAGCAGGTCGACGCCGCGGTGGGCCGACTGCATCTGATCGTGCTCGATCCCGGGACCGGGGCGATCAATGCCGAGCTGAAGCCGCTGCCCGGTGCGCCGGCGCTGCGACGCTTCTCGATCGACAAGGGCCGGCTGGCGTGGGTCAGCCCGAGCGGGCAGGACGGGCAGGAGAGCGCCGTCCAGGTGCTGGGCTGGTCGCACGACGACTTCGGCGGGATCCAGACGATCCCCGCGCGAGACCTGTTCATCGTTCGCTGAACGCCCCCGCGTCCGCGGTCGAGGCCAGGTCGGATCGGCCTCGGACGGACGGTTTTTCCGTTGACACGACGCCCGCGCCGGCCCTCGTTTCGCGTCAGCCCACGCCGGGGATGACGTACAGTGCGGCCGGATGCGACCCAGCAGGACGGTCGCCGGGGCGGCGCTCACTGCCGTCCTTGCGCTCGGCGCGCTGCCGGGGCTCGTCGGCTCTCAAGAGCCGAGCCAGGACAAGCCCATCGATGCAGCGTTGTTCGAACAGGTCAACCTCGCGACGACGCGTGATCGGCTCAGGCATTTGGACATCGTCCCCGACGCCGCTGGTCGGTCGGAT
>JBBQFS010000068.1:0-12305 GCA_038322255.1 Candidatus Limnocylindrales bacterium
AGGCTGGCCACCGCTGCAGCCGCCTCCGGTCGCGGCGGATCCTCGAGTCCGACGAGGCCGAGGAAGGTGAGCGCGGTCTCAGCGTCGGCCGCAGGTCGGTCGGACCGCTCGTCGGGTCCGAGCGTCCGCTCGGCCACCGCCAGGACCCGCAGTCCGCGAGACGCCATCTCATCGGCTCGCGCCTGGATGGCGTCGCGCCCGGCCTGATCACCGTCGCCCGCCTGGCCGTGGGAAACGGCGCATTCGGCGAGCACCGACTCGGGAGCGCCCTTGACCGCGAGGACGCGGTCACCGTCTGGGCCGGTAAGGCCCGCGGCGACGACTGACATCCGCTTGCGATCGTCGTCGAACGGGTGCTCCTCGAGGATCCTGTACCGGGCGCGAATGTCGTCGACCCCGAGGCCGGCGACTTCAGCCGCCGCGAGGAGCGCGGTCTCGGTCGGGTCGCCGATGAATTCGACGTGACCGTTGGACCGGGTGGTCTGGGCGTCGCTGGCGAGCACGGCCATCTGGATGAGCCGGCGGCCGGTGGGCGTCCGGAGCGCGGCCCCGGGCGCCATTGGCTCGCCCTCGACAAACAACTCGGCCAGGCGCATCCGGTTCTCGGTCAACGTGCCGGTCTTGTCGGTCGCCACCACCGAGACGCTGCCCAGGGTCTCCGCCGCCTGGAGCCGTTTGACGATCGCGCCGCGTCGAGCGAGCTTGAATGACCCGATCCCGAGGACGATCGTGATCAGGATCGGCAACTCTTCGGGAATCGTCGCGAAGGCGAGGGTCAGCCCCGTCAGGAGCATGTCTTCCACGCGCAGGCCGGCGATCAGGACGCCAAGCAGCGGGATGACCACGCTGATCCCGAGGGCCGCCCAGACCAGCCAGCCGGACAGCTGGCGCATCGCTCGCTGGAGCGGCGTCGGCAGCTCGCGCGCCTCCTCGGTCAGGCCGGCGATCCGTCCCAGCTCGGTCGCCTGCGCGGTCGCGACGACCACGCCCTTGGCCTTGCCCGCCGTGACCAGCGTCCCGGCATGGACCATCGTCGCGCGATCGCCGAGCTCGGTATCGCCCGACAGCAGTGCCGCCGCGTTCTTGCCCACCGGTACCGACTCGCCGGTCAGGCTCGATTCGTCGACGCGCAGCGCAGCGCTGTCGAGCAGCCGGATATCCGCTGGGACCCGATCGCCCGGCCCGAGCACGATGAGGTCACCGGCGACCAACTCGCTGGCCGGAACCTTGGCCGGGATGCCGTCGCGGATGACCGTCGCGGCCGGCGCCCCGAGCGACGACAGCGCGGCGACGGCCCGCTTCGCCCGCAGCTCGTTGTAAACCTCGACGGTGGTGACGACGAGGATGACGACGACGATTGTGATGGCATCCTCGATCTCGCCGATCAGGAAGTAGACGACGCCGATGGCGACCAGAAGGAGCTGAAGCGGCTCGCGGATCGATTCGAGCGCTTCCTCCCACCATGGTTCCTGCCGGGCCGGCCGCAGCTGATTCGGGCCGTCTCGTTCGAGCCTTCTCGCGGCTTCCGCCTGCGACAGCCCCCGCGCCGGGTCGGTCGCCAGGGCGCCGACGATCTCGTCGGGCGCGCGTTCGTGCCAGGCCGCCGCTTCCTCGGGGCTGGTATGTGCAGCCGGCGCGCTCACCGGTCGCGGACGATCTTCAGGCGAGGTTCGTTGTCCGCGTCGAGCTCGGCCGTGGCGGCCAGGCCACCTCCTTCGCGAGCGATCGCCTCGGCGGTGAATGCCTCGAGCCGGGCCGCGGCCTTGTCGACCGCCTCGACCGCTGGCACCCGGCGGGTCGCGCCGAACAGATCGCGCGTTCGCACCCGCCGCAGCCAGCGCTGGAGTTTGGCCAGATCAGCCTCGTTCTCCTCGACCTCGGCAAACGTGAACTTGCCACGTCCGCCCTCGCGCTCGAGCTCCTCGATCAGGCCGTCGGCGCGCTCGACGATCTCGGCGTATTCGGCGTCGCGCGCGTCGTTGTAGCGGGCCCGGAGCGCGGTCTCGGCCTCCTCCGCGAACGACTCGACCGAAAGCAGTTCGAACGACCCGCCAGCGGCGCGCACCCGGATCGCGATGGCCTCCAGCTGGCGGGGATCGGCCAGTGCCGCGGGAAGGAGGCAGACGGTCGGGCCGAGGAACAAGCCACCCAGGCCGTGCATTCCTCGCCAGGCGGCGACGCGCGCGGTCGAAGGGGCCGACGGCGTCCGATATGCGGCAAGCACCCAGGTCGATCCCATCTGACTCCTCAATCCGTGGTCCCGGCAATCCTACCGCCATGCAACATTTGTTACATCGAAAGACCGGACGTGACCAGCAAGACGGCGCTCCTCTGTCCCAAGGACCGATCCCCGGAGCGGACCTCCGACCCGTCGGACCGTGCAATACTTGAGCCATGGCTCAAGTATTCGCTTCCGAAATCGACGCCGATCGCTGTGAGATCGACTGCCTCCATCCCAGCGCGATCCGTCCGCTCCTGGGGCGATCTCTCGGCGCCGACGGGGCTGGATCGGTCGCCGGCCTGTTCGCGACGCTGGCAGACCCGTCGCGTGCCCGGATCCTCCACCTGCTCGCGATCAGCGAGCGTGAGCTGTGCGTCTGTGACGTCGCTCTCGTCCTCGGGATGAGTGTTTCGGCGTTGTCGCACCAGCTGCGCTTCCTCCGCGAACGGGGCGCGGTCAGCCGGCGCAAGGTGGGCCGAATCGCCTACTACCGCCTCGTCGACGACCACCTCCGACGGCTCGTCCTCGATGCAGCCGTGCACGTCTCCGAAGGGGCGGCCTGATGCCCAACGCTCACGGGACCGCGGCGGCCGCCAACCGCAACTCGTTGCTCGTGGTGTTCGCGCTGACACTCGGGGTCTTCGTGGTCGAGCTCGTCGGCGGACTCGTCTCGAACAGCCTTGCCCTGCTCGCCGACGCCGGTCACATGTTCACCGACGTCGCCGGGATCGGGCTGGCGCTGCTCGCGATCTGGTTCGCCGGCCGTCCGGCGAACGGCGGCCGGACCTTCGGCTATCTGCGGCTCGAGATCCTCGCCGCGGTCGTCAACGCGGTCCTCTTGTTCGGGGTCTCGGCGTTCATCCTGTTCGAGGCCTGGCGACGGCTGTCCGAACCACCCGACATCGCGACCGGCCTGATGCTCGCAGTCGCCCTGATCGGCCTCGCCGCCAACGCTGTCTCGCTCGTCCTCCTGCGAAAGGCCCAAGGCGAGAGCTTGAACATGCGTGGCGCGTACCTCGAAGTCATGGGCGATTTTGCGGGCTCGGTCGCGGTCATCGTCGCCGCCATCGTCATCGGTCTGACTGGGTGGACGCCGGCCGATGCCGTCGCGTCCGCCCTTATCGGGCTGCTCATCATCCCGCGGACGTGGCGGCTCCTGCGCGACGCCGTCGACATCCTGCTCGAGGCGACGCCCAAGGGGATTGACCTCCGCGAGGTGCGGGCGCACATCCTGCGAGCGGCTGGCGTCGCCGACATCCACGACTTGCACGCCTGGACGATCACGTCCGGGATGAACGTGGTCTCCGCCCATGTCGTGCTCGACGAGGGCGCCGATCCGCCCGAGGTCCTCGACGAGCTGTGCCGGTGCCTGTCGGGCGACTTCGACATCGAGCACTCCACGTTCCAGCTCGAAACGCACGACCGCTTGCGACTTGAGGAGGCTCCGCACGCGTGACGACAGCAGTGCTCACGACCGGGGATCGGGCCGGTCTCCTGCGCCGGGGCCTCCGGCTCGAGTACCTGACCGTCGGCTGGAATATCGTGGAAGGCCTGATCGCGATCGGTGCCGGATTGGCGGCCGGGAGCGTCGCCCTGATCGGCTTCGGGATCGACAGCTTCGTCGAGAGCGGCTCGGGCGCGGTCCTGATCTGGCGTCTTCGTGCCGAGGCTACCGGTGGCGCGGACGACGACCGGTTGGAACAGATCGAACGCCGCGCCGAACGTTTCGTGGGGCTCTTGTTCCTCGTCCTCGGTGCCTATGTGGCCTACGACGCGGTTCACACCCTGCTCGCCCAGGACCACCCGGCGGCGAGTCCCGTGGGCATCGCCCTGACGCTCCTGTCCTTGGTGGTCATGCTGTGGCTCGCCCGAGCGAAGCGCCGAACCGGCGAGGCGCTGGCCAGCCGCGCCCTCATCGCCGATAGCCGGCAGACTTTCGCCTGCTGGTACCTGTCCGCAACCACGCTTGCGGGCCTGGCCCTGAACGCGGTCTTCGGGCTGTGGTGGGCCGATCCGGTCGCCGCGCTCGTGATCGTCCTCTTCCTCGTCCGCGAGGGTATCGAGGCGTTGCGAGGCGAGGACGAGTGATCGATCGGGCGCACGCGACGGTGGCCAAACTGCCACCTGCAAGCTGACTATCGATGTTGTCGGCCGGAACAGTCGAGGGTGCGTCGATCGGCGCCCGCCTTCCCTGCGACACCTCGGTCGTCGACTCGTAGCCAGTCGCTGCCCGCGGCTCAGGGACCGGGCCAGGTGGCACCACCGTCCGCGGATCGGAAGAAGCGGGTCTTGTCGTCGACGACCGCCACGATGTTCGGATCCTTCGGATCGGCAGCCACCGTCACGCCGACCGTCTCGAGCGCGGTCGGCGCCCACGTTCGTCCGCCGTCAGCTGAACGACTGACGCCATCTGTCGTGCCTGCGTACATCACCGCCCCGTCTGAGCTCGCTGCGAGGCTGAAAAGCTGGCCCCTCGGCTGGCCCAGTGCTGTCCATGCCCGCCCGCCATCGTCGCTCCGTGCGAGGCCCGTGGAGCCGACGCCGATGAGGATCGTCTTGCCGCCCGCGACGAACGACGCCAGCGCGCCCCAGCCACCGGGCTGGCGCAGTTCCCACCTCCGGCCCTTGTCGGTCGTCTCGAACAGGCCGAACCCGACGGAGAATGCCCAGGCGTGCGCTGGATCCGCCGGATCCGCCACGAACGCGTGGAGGTCAAGGCCGGGGAGGTTGTTCGGGACGTCCCGCCAGGTCTGGCCGCCGTCCGACGTCTCCTTGTAGACGTTGTGGCCGGCGATCTGAAAGAAGCCGCCTGACGGCGGAGCCACGTTCATCGCGTCCGCGCCGCGCAGCGCCGTGCCTTGCCAGCTCCGCCCGCCGTCCTTCGTCTCCAGAAGGCCGCCGTGATGCCCGAAATAGAGGTGCTGTGGGTCGGCGGGGTCGAAGGCGAGCGAATGTACATCCTGGGTTCCCAGCGTGGACCACGCGGTGGCGCCGCCGATAGTCGCCCGGCCGCCGGCGTTCAGGACGACGACCAGCGCGATGATCCCCACGGCCACAACCGCTGTACCACCCACGACGAACGCCCGCCACGGACGACCCTTGGCTGGAGCTGGCTGGCGGCGGGCGTACCCGCGGCGCTTCTTCGACACCTGTCTTCTCTCTCCTTACGGTTGGCTGATGAGTTCCACTCGCTGCTCCATCTGCTCGCGCTTGAGCCCCCCGAAGTAGCGATCGCGGATGACGCCCTGGCGATCGATGAAATAGTGGGTCGGCAGCCCGAACACGCCGTGCGTCCTCATGATCGCAGCGGACCCGTCGATGCCGATCGTGTACGTCAGTCCATAGCGCTGTGCGTATCCACGGACCGCGTCAGCCGGTTCCTGGACATCGACAGCCACGACGACGAGCCCGGCATCGCGGTTCGCTTCGTACACCGCCCGGATGTCCGGAGTCTCCTGCTGGCAGGGCGGGCACCACGTTGCCCAGAACACGACCCACACCGGCTTCCCGGCGTAGTCGCCGAGGCGGATCTCGCGGCCGTCGAGGTCCGTCAGCCGGATCTCCTGGTCGCCGTTTCGACCGACGAAGTCCGGTGCCCGCTGGCCGAGCTGGAGACCCTGGGTTTCGGCTGAGATGCGGTAGAAGCTGGCGCCCGGCTGGATTGTCAACGGGGCGTCGCTGCCGATCGGACGCGTTGCGACGAAGAGGACGAGCGCGGCGCCGACGACGGTAGCGTTGACGAGCCCGATCTGACGGGCGGTGAACGGACCGATCAGGGTCCGCCGCGCCGGCGTCGGTGCCCCAGCCGGGGCGGTCTCGCCCGACACTTGGCCGACATCGGAGGCAGGCTGTCCGACCGGATCGGCCTTCGGCGGCGCGCTCGTATACTCGGTCATACCACAGGCAGTGTAGTAGTTCACCGTTGGAGAGAGTTTCATGGCGCTCCGCCCGGCCAGCAGGCGTCGCCGGTGCCGTCCTCGTGGCGACGCTCGTCCTGGTCGCCGCAGTCGCCGTGCCGCTCGGCAACGGTCAGCCGATCTGCTCGCCTCGTCGCTCGGTCGATCTTGTCGCCGCAAGCGCCGTGAGACGACCGTCGAGCCGCGCCTCGATCGCCCTCGCCGCGGCCGGTCTTCTGGCCATAGGAGTCGCCGCCTGGGGGCTGTCGTCGCCGGGCGAGCCGGTCCCGTGGACCCGGCTTGGAACCGCGGACGTGCACTCGCTCGCCTTCGCGCCAGGCACAACCGAGCGCCTCTACTTCGGACACCACGGCGGCATCCTCGAGTCGCAGGACGGCGGCCAGAGCTGGACTCCCCTGCCGGTGGCTGCGGATGCGATGGGCATGCGCCCGGCCGCGGACGGCTCGATCGTGATCGCCGGACACGAGGTGTTCGTCGGGAGCGCCGACGGTGGGCGGACCTGGGCGCCCATCGCGGCCGACCTGCCGAACATCGACATCCATGCCTTCGCCCGCGACCCCCTTGACCCAAAGCGGATGTGGGCCTATCTCGCCGAGGGCGGCGTCTACGAGTCGCCCGACGGCGGGACGCACTGGTCGAAGGTCTACGACGGCCACATCCCGTTCCTGGCCGCGACGACGGACGGCTCGGCGGTGGCGCTCGTCGGAATCGAGCCGTTCCAGGGCTTCGTCCGGAGCGCGGACGGTGGCCATACCTGGAGCCCCGTCTCGCAGCCGGAAGCATTCCCGACGTACAGCATTGCTGCCACGCAGGACGGTCGCGTCGTCGCCCTCGGGGTCGGCGACGGCCTGCTCCGCTCCGAGGACGGCGGGGCGACATGGACGACGATCTCCCTGCCGGGGCCGGCGTTCGCGATCGCGCTGTCCGACGACGGGCGGACGGTGGCCGTCGTCACCGGGACGACCGACTTCTACCGCTCCGACGACGGAGGCCGTACCTGGCCGGGACCGTGAGCCCTTGTTCAGGTAGCCGGGACAGCCGTCGCCGGCGGGACGATCTCGACCGGCTCGTTGACGTCGTAGTAGGCGTTGACCATGTAGTGTCCGGGCAGGCCCATGACGAGTCGGTGGATCATTCCGTCGTCCCGACCGACCCAGAGCTCATAGGTCACGTCCGACTGCGGGTCCGTCCCGGCCAGGACCAGGCAGCGCTTGCCGGCCTGGCTGGCCTCGCCCTCGACCGTCACGCCGATGGCGGCGCGGAGGAAGTCGAACGACGGCCAGCCCGCCGGTCCGGCATCCTGCACCTTCCAGACGTCCGATCCGGCCTCGCGGGTGAAGCGGCGCCCATCCGTAGTGATCGAGCTGAACCGACCCTGGATGTCGAACCGCTCCCGATCGGGCGCCTCGAACTCGTGGTGGCCGAACAGCATGACCGACAGGCCGTCGGTCAGCTGGTCGATCATCCGGGCCGAGCGCATGCCGGTCTCCGAGCGTTCAATCGCCGCGTCCCAAGCCTCACGGGCCGCGGGCTCATAGGGCCTGACTCGGCCGAAGCCGACCTCGAGCTGGAAGTCGACCTCGCCGCCGTCGGCGAGGGAAACGGACCCCGCCCACGGCCCATCCCTCGGGAACGCGATCCCCTCGGTCCGCCAGACCGACCCATCGGCTCGAAGCGAGAGCGACCGCGTCACCTTCTCGTTGGACGCGTCGAGCTTGAGCACGGGTGAGGGCGCCAGGGGCACGGCGGCGGTCAGCTCGAAGCGGTGTTGCGTCGCCGATAGCGACGTGACCCGGAGCCCGAACCCGGGCCGGTCCCCTGCGATCGTGACTATGCGCTCGCTGAATGTCGCGACGACGTCGGGCCGCAGGAAGATGGCCGCCGAAGGCCGTGCGGGCGCGGTCGTCGCGAGGAGCCCGGTCACGGCCAGGACGCCGATCCCGATGAGCGCTTCGCCACGGACGGCCCGGCGGGCCCGAACGAGGGCGCCGGCAAGGTCGGTCGAGCGCCGCAGGGCGGGTCCGGCGACGAACCGGTTGAGCGCGGCCATCGCGAGGACGCCGGCGACGAACAGGTGCTTGGCGACAAGGACTCGCCCGTACCCTGAGTCGACAAGCGCCGCCGGGCTCGGCAGGTAGAGGATCGCCTGGTACACGCCGGTTGCGGCGACAAGGAGGAAGGCCCGGAGGGCGAAGCGCGAGAAGCGCGGATGCCAGGCCGCCAGCTCGTCGGCCGACAGCCCCGCCAGGGAAACCACGAGGAGGCCGCCGACCCAGGCGCCGACTGCGAGGGCGTGGACCGCGGCGATGACGATGTTGAGCTGCCGCCCGAGCTCGAACGCCGTTCCGAACCACGAATAGACGCCCGGATCGCGGATCGCCACGTCGATGCCCTGCCAGGCGAGGCTGACCCACGGTAGGATCCCGACGCCGGCCGCATGCGAGCTCGCCGCTTGGACCCACGCCAGGCCGCCGCCGGCGACGACTGCGCCGAGCCATAGCCGCCGGCGGGTGGTCCCTGCTGAGGCCTGCCCGCCCGCCATGACCAGAGCGACGAAGACTCCGAGGAGAGCGACTCTCGCCAGGTCGGTCGGATCGGCCCCGCTGAATAATCCTGCCGAGCCGTCGCTGATCGTCGCCGCGGCCCTCGGTGCACCAACGCCCTTGACGAGGAGCGCAGACCCCGACAGGCCGGCACCGACGAAGGCCAGCCACGCGACCCTCCGTCGGTCGAGCCCGAAGAAGCGCGCTTGGATGGCCGCGCCGAGGATCAGGGTCAGCCCGAGGATGGCCAGGAGGTTTGACGCCGGCAGCAGCGTGTTGCGGACGCCATCAGATAGCTGGCCGGCCGTGATGCTCGGCGCCCCCGGCGGCTCGCCGATCCCGAACACGAACTCCTTCGTCTCGGGATGCTCGTCCTCCGACGACACGACGAACCAGACGACCGTGTAGGGCCCCGGCCGCAGCTCGGTCGGGATCGGGACGATGACGGTCGTCGGGAGCTGCCCGGGTGCGGGCTCGCCCAGGGCGATCTCTGTCCCGCGCCGGTTGAACAGCCGGACCGACAGACTGTCGAGCCGTGGCGCCTCGCTGAAGACGAGCCGGATCTCGGTCGGCGCTGACACGAGCTCGGCGCCGTCGGCCGGCGTGGAGCTCACGAGCTCTGCGTGGGCAAGGACGGCCGACGGAACGATGGCGCCGAGGAGCAGGGCGATCGTGACGGCGAGCACGGCGGCTCGTGCGCGCTTCCGGACCGATCTAATGGCCTCGATATGCGTGTTGCCGGTCGCCCTTCCCGCCTGGAAGGGATCCGTCGGCCGGCAGGTCGCGGTCCCTCGAGCTTGGCACGTTCGAGCGATGACCGCCGGATCAGTCTCCATCTCGCTCGAGGTCCTCTCGGATCGCGAGGAACGTCTCTCGGTCGACCTCGCCACGGGCGTAGCGCAGTTCGAGCTCCTCGATCGCGGTCCCCTTCGCGAGCCGGCGGCGGCTTTGCGCGTCTCGGCCGGGGTGTCGCACGAGCCAGGCGATCCCGACGACAACGAGGACGACCAGGGCGATGCCGAGGATGGCCCAGATCAGCATCCCGACCCACATGAAGCCGCCCATCGCCCCCCAATCCATCATGTGGTCCGCCGGATGCGTCATCGGGCCACCTAGCCAGCCCCTGCCATCGCCCGCCGCAGCTCGGCGAGCACCGTCGCGTTCGGAACATACATCGTGAAGTCTGGCGGACCGCCATAGTCGGCCCGCCAGCGGATGGTCCCGTCGGGCCCGACGAGGATGAAGGTGTGGCCCAGCCGCGTCCCGCCCATCATCCCGTAGCTCAGCGCGTCGTACAGCCCGGACACGGCCAGGTCGGCATCCGCGAGAACCGGAAAGCTGATCCCGCGCAGCTGAGCGCGCTGCTGCTGGGCGTCCGCCGGGTCGAGCGAGATGGCGGCGATCTCATCGACGCCCAGCTCTCGGAACTTCGCGAGGTCAGCCTCGATGTCGTCGATCTGTCGCCAGCACGGCTCGCACATCAGGCCCTCGTGGAAGTAGAGCAGGACATCCTTCCCGCGCTGCTCAGAGAGGCGGAACGTGGCAGCGCCCGCGGTCGCCAGTGCGAAGTCGGGGGCCTCCTCGCCCACGCCCGGCTGACCGACGTCGTAGCGGACGAGGGGCGCGTCGCTCGGGTCGCCGGATAGCGTGTTCGCAGCCGCGACCGCGATGACCGCGATGGCCGCGCCCACGACCCCGAGTGCGAGCCAAAGAGGCACAGGCCCCAGTCTTCGCCCGAGGCCGCTTGGCTGGCGCTGCATATGCCGCGAGCGGCGACGATCACGAGTGGTCATTGGGCGCCTCCGCGGACGGCGGGCGTGATCGGCCCGCTGACCGGCGCCAAAGGAACACGACGAGCGCGACGAGCGCCCCGGCCACGGCGAGGTTGGGAATCCCTGACAGCGCCGCGAGGAGCTGATCTCCGAGGATCTGGACCCTTGCCCCGAGCTCGGCCTGGCCGGGGAACGCCAGGAACTCGTTGCCGGTGAAGGCGAGGGCGAGCACGAACACGCCCATCACGAGGAAGAGCAAGCCACCGATCAGGTTCGTGCTGTGGACGGGGAACGGGCGGCTGAGGGCGTGGAACGTGACCATCCTCCCGCTCACGAGGCGACTGGTCGACCAACCGAAGCGGTCGCCAACGAGAGCGAGGACGAAGAGCGGGAAGACCATCCCGAAGACGTAGGCAAGAGCGACGGCTAGGGCGCCAGGGAAGGAGCTCGTCAGGGCGGTCAGGGTCAAGACGCCGATGAGGACGGGCGCGCAGCATGAGCTGGCGGCGCCCGAGAAGACGCCGAGTGCGAACACCGAGGCGCCGGGTCGACCCTCGAACGCCGGGGCCCGCAGGAATGGCAACTCGAAGCCCCGGCCACGCAGGGTCATGACGCCGAGCACGAGGAGGAAGACCCCGCCGACGAGGAAGAGGATCGTGTGGTATCGGCTGAACATCTGTCCGAGGGCGGCGAGACCCAGGGCGATCGGCACGATCACGACGGCGATGCCCGCGCCGAACAGGAACGTCATCCGCAGGAGCGTGCCGACGTTGCGGAAGGTGGCCGCGAAGTACGACGGCAGCAGGACCGTGATGCAGCACGGGGCAAGGAGGGCGAGCACGCCACCAACGAAGCCGCCGAGGATGGATGAGCCGACGAGGAGTGCGTTCACTCGATTCTTGCCCGTTGCAGTAGGGCTCGCCGAAGGGCGTCCTCGGTGATCGTTTCGATGCCGATGATCTCGTCGTCGAGGACGACGATCGGGAACCGCAGGACTCCCCGGCCGACGGAGATCTCCAGGCCATGGGCCGACGCGCCGGCGACCTCGCGAACCTCGACTCTCGGGAAATCCGGTTGCACTCGCATGAGGAGTTCCTCGAAGCGACGGCAGTCAGCGCAGCCCGGGGTCGTGATGTACTCGAGGACCGGGGTCGCGAATCGATGGAGCTCTGAGCTCGGCGAACGGTCGGCGGACACAGAATCTCCCGTGCAGCTATACTACTACATGGAGTGTAGCAGCATGCCCGGGCCGGCAGGGAGGCCCAAGGGCGGCGCTCGAGGAGCGACGCCGGCGCCGATTAGCGCAGGTACAGGACGAGGCAGCTCACAACGAAAACCAGCGCGCCGGCGACCCGCCCGGCCCAGCCGTCGCCGTCGATCCCGGTGGCATCGCCGAGCAGGGCGCGCACTCGCAGGTCCGCCGCGCTGGCGAAACCCGGCGCCAAGCTCAGGCCGGGGCTCGATGCGAGCTTGACGAGGGCGTTGGCGAGGGCTGGCCGTGACGCTCCTGACTTCAGGGCGTAGGTATCCGCGGCGATTTCGAGCCTGGCGCGTTCCCGCTCCATCCAGGCTCGGCCGCCCTCGACCAGGCCGAGGACGGGAGCGAGGGCACCGATCACGACGAGCCTGGCCGGCGCGCGCTCGAGCTGGTGGTGATGCTCATGAAGGATGACCGCCCGAAGCTCCTCCGCGTCAAGCCGATCCGGCAGGTCGTCCGCACAGAAGATGCGCGGGCGGCGCAGCCCGGCTACGACCGCAGCCCCGAGCCCCGGTACCAACCCGACCGATCGCCCACCGAGCGTGGCCGGGCGCGCGATGCGCGCGATGCTCGCCGCCAGCCGCTGATGACGCC
>JBBQFS010000069.1:0-12115 GCA_038322255.1 Candidatus Limnocylindrales bacterium
GAGTGGTGCCCAGGCCGGGACTTGAACCCGGATGAGTTGCCTCATACGCCCCTCAAACGTACGCGTATACCAATTCCGCCACCTGGGCATCAGGTTCGCTGCCGGCTAGCTCCGTGGATCTGGCAGGTCGAGGGTTGGTACCGAGGAAGGGACTTGAACCCATACGCCCTTGCGGGCACTAGCTCCTGAAGCTAGCGCGTCTGCCAATTTCGCCACCTCGGCGTGAGATCCACGGCGACCCGAAAACGGGTCTAACTGCCGTCGGCGAGGCGCCATGTTAGCACGTCCCAATAGCGGTCCCCGGCGGTCCCGATGGGCCTCGGAGCGGGCCCGATAACCGCGTCGCGGAACACGACGTACTCGTTCCGGAAGGCCAGCGGCAGGACGTAATCGCGGGCCTCGAGCCGGGTCTGGAGCGCCCGGTACGCGGCGATTCGCGCTTCCTGGTCGACGGGCGTCCGGGCCGCCACCAGGAGCTTGTCGAGGTCGGGGTCCTGGAGCCCCACGATGTTCGAGCCGCCCTTGCGGGTCTGCGACGCCGCGAGGAGCGGGTACAGGTCCGGGTCGAGCCCGATCGCCAGGGGGATGATCGCGACCTGGTAGTCGCCCTGGCCCATCCGATCCCCGATCAGCTCGGTCGCGGGCAACGGCACCTGGCGGACGGCCAGGCCGATCCCGTGCCACGCCTCGACCACCGCGGCCGCCGTCGCGTAGGCCACGGGATTCGCCGATTCCTCCGGGCTCAGGAGCTCGATGACGAGCTTCTGGGGCCAGCCCCTCGGCGTCCAGCTTCCGCCCGAGCGCTTCCAGCCCGCGGCGAGCAGGCGCTTGCCGGCCGCCGTCGGGTCGAATGCCACCGCCTGGCTGGCGTCGGCATCGAACATGGGTGAGCTCGCCGGGATCAGCGAATCCGCCCGCGTCCCGAGCTGCCGCAGAACCGTCGAGACGAGCTTGTCGCGGTCGATCGCCTGCAGCAGCGCCCGGCGGACAGCGGGGTCCTGGAATTCCTTCCGGCCCGCCCGCAGGTTGAGCGTCGCGGCGAGCAGGGTCGCGCCCGGATAGCTCACCAGGCGCGCCCCCGAAGTCGCGGCCAGGTCGGCCGCAGCCGCGGGCTGGAGACCGGATGCGGCATCGAGCTTGCCCGCGTCCCAGTCGGCCCGCAGCGCGTCGGCATCGTCGTAGTAGCGCAGCTCGAACCGCAAGAGGTGCGGCACCGCGACGTCGGGCTTGGCCGTGGGCCGGGTGCTCGCGAGCGAATCCGGCGGTCGCGGGGTCGCGAAGTTCGGCCGGCCCGGCACGCCCGGCGGCGCCTCGGGCGGCGTTGATGCCGCGAGGACGGCTCGACCCGGGTCCAGGGAGAGCAGCCGAAACGGTCCGGAGCCGACCGGCCGCACCCCGAACGGATCGTCGGCCAACGCGTCGTGGGGCACCCCGGCGAGGAGGTGGGCCGGCGCGATCGGCTGCGTGGCCGCCTGGAGGAAGCCGCCGAGCGGCGTCGTGAGCTCCAGCGAGACGGTGCGCGGGTCGATCACCGTGGCGTGCACGTCGCGCCACGACTCCGCCGCCGGGCCGGTGTAGGCCGGGTCGCTGAGAACGTCGACCGTGAAGGCCACGTCGTCGGCCGTGATCGGCTCGCCGTCCTGCCAGAACAGCCCGGCGCGAAGGTGGAATGTCCAGATCCGGCCCGAGGCGTCGACCTCCCACTGCGACGCCAGGTCGCTCGCGATGGAGCTCCCCGGACCGAGCCGGACGAGGCCCCGGAATAGCAGCGCCACGAGGGCGCGATCCGCCGCGGAACGAGCGCCGAACGGGCTGGCGTTGGTCGCTCGACCGACGACCCCTTCGACGTAGTGGCGGTCGATCGGGATCTCCGGCGTCGGCTCGACCGATCCCTCCGCCGAGTGCAGCGTCGGCCCCAGCGCCGCGATCGACAGGGCGATCAAGGCGATGCTCAGGATGCCGACGAGGGCGCGGTCCCACTGCTTCATGGACGGCTCGGGAGGCGCGTCGCGGACCCCGCCGCTGCCGGAATCAGGCCGCGACGACGGTCGGGGAAAAGATGAACGCGGCCAGCGAGAACATCGTGAAGAGGGCGATCAGGACGATCGTGAACTGCCACAGTCGGCGCTCGATCCCCCGCCGGCTGCGGTAGACCGCCGAGTCGCCGCCGAACGTCCCGCCCAGGCCCGACCCGCGGGACTGCAGCAGGATCGCGAAGATGAGGGCGACGCTGACGATGAGTTGGCCCGCGGCCAGGACAGGATTCACGGTGGGATCTCCTCCTCGATGACCGCGGGATGGTAGCAGGGTGCCCGTCGGGGCAGGTTCAGCGGCGGAGCAGCGAGACCCCGGTGATGCCGGGCCAGGGCGGCAGCCCCGCCAGCTCCAGGAGTGTCGGCGCGACGTCTGCAAGGACGCCGTCAGCCAGTTGCCGGCCTTCGGCCGCGGCGCCGGCAACCACGATTGGCACCGGGTTGACCGAATGGGCGGTGATCGGGCTGCCGTCCGGAGCGCGGAGTGCGTCGGCGTTGCCGTGGTCCGCGGTGACGACGAGCAGCGCGCCGGAGGTGTCCAGCGGATCGAGCGCCTCGACGATTCGGCCGAGGCAGCCGTCGACGACCTCGACGGCCCGCACCGCCACGTCCCAGTTGCCGGTGTGGCCGACCATATCGGGGTTCGCGTAGTTGGCGATGAGGACGTCGAACCGCTCCGAGGCGATCCCGGCCACGAGGGCATCGGTGACCCCGGCGGCGCTCATCTCCGGCTGGAGGTCGTAGGTCGCGACCTTCGGGCTGGGCACGAGGATCCGCTCCTCGCCCTCGAACGGCTCCTCGCGCCCGCCGTTCAGGAAGTACGTCACGTGCGCGTACTTCTCCGTCTCGGCGACGTGGAGCTGCCGCCAGCCGGCGTCGGCGAACGCGCCGGCGAGGCAGGGCGCGACCTCGGGTTGGAAGGCGACCTCGACCGGCAGGCCCGCCTCGTACTCGGTCAGCGTGACGATGAACAGGTCGCGCGGCGGCAGGCGTCCGCCCGGGGACGTCCGATCGAAGCCATCGAATGCCTCGAGGGCCAGCGCCTGGGTCAGCTGTCGTGCCCGATCCGCCCGGAAGTTGGCGATGATCACGGGATCGCCGCCCTGGACGACGCCGTCTCCCCCATCGATGACCGTCGGTGCGACGAACTCGTCGGTCTCGCCGCGGGCATAGGCCGCCTCGATCGCGGCTTGGGCAGTCGGTGCGTGGAGGCCCTCGACGTGGACGATCGCGTCGTAGCCGCGTTCAGTCCGTTCCCAGCGGCGGTCGCGATCCATCGCGTGATACCGACCGCCGACCGATGCGATTCGCGCGTCGGGGTGGGCCGCCCGGAGCCGGGGCTCGAGATCTGCGAGGTAGCCCAGCGCCGAAGACGGCGGCGTGTCCCGACCGTCGAGCAGCACGTGGATCCGCACGCCGGGCACCCCGTGCCGGGCCGCCAGCGACGCGAGCGCGACGAGGTGGCGGTCGTTGGCGTGGACGCCGCCGGGCCCGATCAGGCTGATCACGTGCAGGACGCGGCGGGCGCGCTCGCACGCGTGCACCAGCGCCGGCCGCTCGAAGAACGAACCGTCGGCGATGGCCGCGTCGATCCGCGGCAGGTCCTGGAGCACCGGCCGGCCGGCACCGATGTTGAGATGCCCCACCTCGGAGTTGCCCATCTGCCCTTGCGGCAGGCCGACGGCCTTGCCCGATGCTTCGAGCTTCGCGTTCGGCCAGCGCGCCAGCAGCCCCCGCCAGACCGGCATCTGCGCCGCCGCGATCGCGTCGGCGCCCGCGTTGGTGCCGATCCCGAACCCGTCGAGGATCACGAGCACGACGGGCCGCGTTCGACCTGCGGGGGGCACCGTGGCGGACGTCAGGCGCCGGCCGCCGTGGCCCGGCCTTGTGCGGTGAGGCCCGCGCGGGCGACGATGGCGGCCATCTCGTCGGGCTTGAGCGAGGCGCCGCCGACGAGCGCGCCATCGATGGCGGGCTCGGCCATGAACTCGTCGATGTTCGACGACGAGACGCTGCCGCCATAAAGGATCGGGATGGATTCGCCGCTGTTCGCGAACCCGAGCGAGGCCAGCGTCGACCGAATGGCGCCGGCCATCTCGGCCGCGTCCGAGCCGCGGGCGTTGCGACCCGTGCCGATGGCCCAGACCGGCTCGTAGGCGATCGCGAGCGGCGCGCCGGGGTCCGCCAGCCCGTCGGCGGCCGGACCGAAGCTCGCCGGATCGGCATTCGCGAGACAGCCGCGGACCTGGCGGTCGACGACCTCGATAGCTCGACCCGCGTCCCGATCCTGGAGCTGCTCGCCGACGCACAGGATCACACCGAGCCCCGCTGCGCGCGCCGCGAGGAGCTTCCGGCCGATCAGGTCATCGGTCTCACAGGCGTCACGGCGCCTCTCGGAGTGGCCGACGATGGTCCAGGTCGCGAGGCCCTCGATCATCGGGGCCGAGATCGCGCCCGTGAAGGCACCGGCCGGCTCGTGGTGGACGTCCTGGGCCCCGATCTCGACGCCCCGTCCGTCCGGGGCGGCGACGTCAGCCCCGACCACGGCGTCGCGAACCGCGGCCAGGCAGACGTACGGCGGGCACAGGATCCGGATCACGCCCTCGACGCGCGTTCGCAGCCCGATCGTCCGCGCCAGCTCGCCGGCCTCTGCCGGCGTCGTATGCATCTTCCAGTTGCCAGCCACGATCACCGGTCGCATGGTGCGAATCATGCCCGCGCGAGCCGCTCGATGCGCTCCAGGGCCCGCTGCACCGCCGACCGATGGATCGCGAGCCGATCGGCCAGCTCGCCGAGGGTCGCCTCGGGGGTCTCGCGCCGGCCGGCGGCCACGATCCGGACGGTCGCCGTCTGGCGCGCCAGACGGCCGTCCTCGCTGAGCGTCTCGATCGCGTCGAGCTGCCGTCCGGCGGCGGCGACGGTTCGGGTGACGTTCGCCGATTCGGCGTTGAGCACGCGGTTGAGCTCGCCGCGCAGAGTCCGTGCAATCTGCCGGGCCTCGATCTCGAGCAAGCTCGGGCCGGCGCCAATCCGCCGGAGTACGACATGGACCGTTTCGGCGCTCTTCCAGGTGACCACGCCGCGACCACGCCGGATGCGCCAGCCCGGCGGCACGCCTGCGACCGCCAGGTGAGCGGCGAGGGCCGCCGCCTCCTCGGACGTGACGACGAGCTCGAGGTGGGTCCGCCCGTTGGCGAGGCTCAGCGAGCCCTGCGACAGGAACCGGCCGCGCAGCCAGGCCATGCGACAGTGCTCGGGTCGGTCGGCCCAGTCGAAGGGCGCGGGACGCTCGGACATGACCCCGGGCGCTGGCGCGCGCGCCACTCCGGGCGCGAACCCGGAGGCTACTGACCCGGACGCCCGTTCGGGTCGGGCGAGCCGCACCGCCAGCCGGGCGAGCGCCGGATCGCGCCTCCGGCCAGCCGGCTCGAGCCCCGCGCGCTCCGCCTCTCGATCGCACGCTCGCGACGGGTCGATCGCTGCCAGCTCGGCGCGCAGCGCCAGCACGAGGTCCCGCTCGGTGCCGGCCACCTCAGGCGGTTCGCGCGGTCCGCTCGCGGCGCACGGCCGGTCCCTCGCGCTCGATCGCGCGCAGGATCGCGGTCGCCAGCCGTTCGGGATCGTGATGGTGAGGCTCATCGAGGCTCGCGATCGCGTCCGTTGCGAGGTGGGGCGCAGGATCGGCCGCTGGCGGCCAGCGCGGCTGCACGGCGTCGGCGGGCCAGGGTGCGTCGTCGCCGTTGAATCGGTCGTTCGCCAGAACGAGGTCGACGAGGTCTGGCTGCGTGTGCGCCAGCAGGGCGTCGACATGGTCCGCCAGGTCGTAGCCCTCGGTCTCACCGACCTGGGTCGCGACGTTGCAGACGTACACGCGGACGCCCGAAGCACGGGCGATCGCAGCGCTGATGGCCGGGATGAGCAGCACCGGCAGCACGCTCGTGTACAGGGATCCGGGCCCCAGGACGACGATCTCGGCCGCGGCGATCGCGGCGACCGCGTCCTCGGATGCGCGGACGTCCGCGGGCTGGATCCAGACGCGCTCGATCCCGGCGGTCCGCATGATCGCCGACTGGCCGGTGACCGTGACGCCGTCTCGCGTACGTGCGACAAGGTTGATCGGCGTCGCCGAGGCGGGGACGACCTGCCCGCGAACGGCGAGCACCCGGTTCATCCGTCGGACGCCCTCCTCGAAGTCACCGCCCTCGAGCGCCGTCATCGCTGCGAGCAGGAGGTTGCCGACCGGGTGGCCGCCGAGCCCGCCAGGCTCGGTCTCCACCGGCTCGCCCTCGATCCGGTGCCCGCCCGGAAAGCGATAGCCCAGGAGCTCGCTCATCAGCGGCTCCGCATCCGCCAGGGCCGCGATGCAATTGCGGATGTCGCCGACCGGCGGGATCCCGAGCTCCTGGCGCAGCGCGCCCGACGAGCCGCCGTCGTCGGCGACGGTGACGATCGCGGTGATGTTGCTGGAATGCTGCTTGAGGCCGCGCAGGAGCGTTGACAGCCCGGTCCCGCCGCCGATCGCCACGATCCGAGGCCCGCGGGCGAGGAACCGCTTCTGGTAGATCACGTCGGCGAGCGGGGTCTCCTCGTCGAGGCGGAGCGGGCCGGTCAGGGCCTGGGCCAGGCGCCAGGCTCCGATGACGACCAGGGCCGTCCCGACCCCGCCGACGATGAGCCCGCGCAACGCGAACGGCAGGAACTGGAGCGTCACGAGGTCGATCGCGGCCTGGGCGGCTCCGCCTGGCTCGAGGTCCTTCGTGACCTGGCGGATGACGTGTGCCCCGGCCAGCGCGAGCAGTAACAGTCCCAGGAAGATCAGGAGGAGCCAGCGCTTCACGCCCAGTCCGGGCTTGAGCCAGCGCCGGAGCCTCATGCCCGCTCCAGCTCCCGGTGGAAGACCTCCACGGGCCCAAAGCCCTTGTCGCGGAGCCGTCGCGCCAGCTCTTCGGAAAGGACGACCGATCGATGGCGGCCGCCGGTGCAGCCGATGCCGATCGTCAGGCGGCTCTTGCCCTCGGCGGCGAAGGCCGGGATGCTGAACTCCAGCAACCGCTCGATGTGGTCGAGGTATTCCTCGGCGCCGGGCTGCCCCAGGACGAACGTCCGAACCGGCTCGGCCAGGCCCGAATGCTCCCGCAGCTCGGGGACGTAATACGGGTTCTGGATGAAGCGGGTGTCGAAGACGAGATCGGCCTCGAGCGGGAGCCCGAACTTGTAGCCGAAGCCGATGATCTGGATGGTCATCCGGCCGGCCTGGATCTCGCCGAGGCGCGCGAACAGCTGCTCGCGCAGGTCACGCAGCGCGAGGTCCGTCGTATCGACGACGACATCGGCTTCGGCCCGGATCGGGTCGAGCAGCCGTCGCTCCATCGCGATCGCGGCCTGGACGCTGCGGCCAGCGGCGAGGGGGTGGCGGTGGCGCGTCTCCGAGAATCGCCGGATCAAGGCCTCGTCGCTGGCCTCGAGAAAGAAGACCTGGGGCCGGATGCCGCGACCCTCGAGCGCCCCGCGCATCGCCCGATAGGCCGATTCGGCGTCGCCGGAGCGGACGTCCAGCACGATCGCGACCCGGGCAAACCGCTGCGGCTCGCGGACGACGAGCTCGGCGAGATTCGCCAGGAGCTCGCCGGGCAGGTTGTCGACGACCGTATAGGCGAGGTCCTCGAACAGCTTCGCCGCGGCCGTCTTGCCGCCGCCCGAGAGTCCGCTCAACACGACGACGTGCGGCCCGCCGTCCGCCTCGAACTCGGGCATCAACTCGCTCGCCATGCCCGGAAGTCTAGCGATCGAGACTTAGCGGCCCGTGCGCCGGATGAACACCACCGTGGCCTCGTACAGCACGTACAGGGTGACGCCGAGGATGATCGGGCTGACCAGGTCGCCGCCCGGGGTGGCCACGGCGGCGAAGACGGCGATCACGAGGATCACGATCCGGCGCGAGCTGCTCAGGCGAGCGGACGTCACGATCCCGACGCGCGACAGGCCGATGAGCAGGATCGGGAACTCCATCAGGATCCCGAACACCAGGAACAGGCTGGAGATGAAGTCGAAGTAGCTCCGGATGTTGATGTTCTTCTCGACACCCGGCGGCACGAACTGGAGGAGGAACAAGGTCGCGTACGGCAGGATCAGCGACGCGATCCCGACGCCGAGCGCGAAGAACGCGAGGGCCGCGGGGATCCACGGCAACACGGCCCGACGCTCCGACGGCGTGAGCCCGGGCGCGATGAACCGCCAGAGATGCCACAGGAGCACGGGCATCGCGAGGATCACGCCGACGACGAAGGCGATCTGGAGGCTGATCGAGAAGCCGTCGCCAAGCTCGATCTGCTGCAGCCTGACGTCCGGCGGCAGCAGGGCCCGGACCATCTCGATCAGCTGCGGGGCGAGGATGAAGCCGATGGAGCCCCCGACGGCGATCGCCAGGATCGACCACACGAGGCGGTTCCGGAGCTCGGCGAGGTGGCCGGCCAGGGGCATGGACGGCAGCAGCGAGCTCTCGGCGCGGTTGGACGCGGTCATCGGAGCGTTGGGTGCGTTGGGCGGGCGGCGCGCCGGGCGCGGCGCCGACTAGGACAGGTTCGGATCGCGCGCTGGCTCGACGGGCGTTGACGCGCCGTCGGGGAGCCGCGCCGGATCGGCGGGCGTTGCGACCGGCGGGACCGGCGCGACCGGCGTAGACGGGCCGGGGGTCGTCGTCGGCACGGAGGTCGAGGCGGTCGGCGCGACATCGACCTTCGCCGCATCCGAGACATCGCTCGCGGCCTTGCGGAACTCACGAAGGCTCTTGCCCAGAGATGCCGCGACGTCCGGCAGCTTGCCTGGCCCGAGCACGACGAGGGCGATGATGAGGATGATGATCAGCTCGGGGGCGCCGATGTTGGGAAACGGCATTCTTGATCCTGTAAAGGCGCGGCCGCGAGGCCGTCTGGCCGCAGTTACGGTAGCACAGGGAGCTTCCCGGACCAGCTCCGGGCGGCCTCCGCGAGGCGCTCCCCGAGATCGGCGGAGACCCCGGGACCGGCCTCCTCGACGGCCGCCGAGGCGATGCCGCGGGAGACATTCACGAGCAGTCCCCCACCCCGCCGGCCGCCCGCCGGCGGCGCCGTCGCGGGCCCGGCCGCGAGCGTGGCCTCGACACTCCCGCCCTGCGCGCCGACGCCCGGGACGAGGACGGCCATCCCGGGTGCGATCGACCGGACCGCACGCAGCTCGTCGGGCGCCGTGGCGCCCACGACCAGCCCCGCGGTCCCACCCGGGCCCCAGCCCGCGACGTCACGCGCGATGCGGGCCCAGAGCGGCTCGTCGGGTGCGGAGAGGGCGCCGGCGGCGTCCCAGCGCGCACGGACCCGCAGCCCCTGGATGTCGGCCGCGCCCGGATTCGAGGTTCGGCACAGGACGTAGGCGAAGCGGTCCGGGCGCTCGAGGTATGCCGCGATCGCCTCCTCTCCGAGGTACGGGCTGATCGTGACCGCGTCCGCGCCGAGCACGTCCAAGTAGGCAAGAACCTGGCGCGCGGAGGTCGACGCGATGTCGCCACGCTTCGCATCGGCGATCACGAGGACGTCCGCCGGGATGCGCGCCCGGAGCCGCTCGAGAGCCGCCCAGCCGGCCGAGCCGTACGCCTCGAAGAAGGCCAGATTCGGCTTGACAGCGGCGACGTACGGCAGGCACGCCTCCAGGAGCAGCCCGGCGAAGCGCTCGACTCCGTCGATGCCGGTCCCGAAGCCGGCAGGGAGGCCCGCCGGATCGGGATCGATGCCGAGACAGAGGACCGTTCCCGTCGCGGTGCTCCTGGCCGCGACTCGCTCCAGATACGTGGCGGCTACGGAATGGCCGTTCAGCGAGCCGCCATTCACGGAAGCGCCGCTCACGGGCTCGTTGTCGGGCCGCCGGTCGCGCGCGGGATCCCAGAGGCGGCCGGCGCGATCGCCGGCGTCGGCGTCGGCAGGGGTGGCAGCTGGTCGGCCGGGACGAACCACGTCGGTCGGGACGCGGCCTGGAGCCCTGCCGAGATCGTCATCGCGACCGGATCGCTTGCCGTCCAGACAGGCGCCGTCCCGGTGAGCGGCACCAGGTACAGGTCGACGAGGCCGCGCTCGACCCGGAAGAACGCGATCGCGTCACCCTTCGGCGACCAGACCGGGCTGAAGGAGCTCTCGTCATGGGTGAGGCGCAGGAGCTCCGCTCCGGTGCTCGCGTCCAGGACGACGACATCGGTACCAAAGGTGCTGGTCTTCGTCGCCGCCACGTAGTGGCCGTCGCGCGACCACGACGGGGCGGTATAGCCCGGCCCGGTGAGCGCGGTCGACTTGCCCGTCGCCAGGTTGTAGCGATAGATCACCGGGGTCCCGCGCGAGCCCTCTCGCTCGCTGCGGACGAACAGGAGCGTCTTGCCGTCGGGCGACCACGCGGGGTCCTGGTGCCCAAGCGATTGGGTCTGGGCGAGCCTGGGATTCGTGAGCGCCTTCGTCGTGAGGTCCAGCAGCTTGACCACGATGTCGCTGGCGGTCGGATCCGAACCATCGGTGATGACCGCCACGGTCTTGCCATCCGGGGAGATCGCTGGCTCGCGAATGAAGTACGACCACGTGTTCGAGCCGCGCTTGAACCGCCCGGTCAGCAGCACCTCCGGCTCGCCCGAGCCATCGCCCTTGATCCGGACCAGGCTCGGGACGGCCAGGTTGTAGGTCCGCGTCGTGCCGCCGGAGGGCCAGCGGCCGGTCTCGGGCTGCGTCCGGATGAAGTAGATCGACGCGCCGTCGGGCGACCATGCCGGCATCGAGTCCTGGCCGCTCGTCGTAAGCTGCCTGGCCCGGTCTGCCGTCTGGAGCCAGATGTTGCCGGCCTTGACGAACAGCAGTGAGCCGGGCACGTTGGCGCGCGGGTCGATGATGACGACGTTCGAGGGCGTGGCCGTCCGGATCGGTCCGCCGTTGTTGCCGTT
This sequence comes from Candidatus Limnocylindrales bacterium, assembly GCA_038322255.1. Classification (GTDB taxonomy): domain Bacteria; phylum Chloroflexota; class Limnocylindria; order Limnocylindrales; family CSP1-4; genus UBA5189. Next base: position 10,981 of record JBBQFS010000069.1, read on the forward strand.
GTTGCCCGTGCCGGGGATGGTCGGGAGCGTCCCGCCCAGCAGCGCGAAGCTGACGAGTGCGACGACGACAAGCCCGGCCACCGACAGCGCCGGCGCGAGGTCGACGGGGAGGCGCCGCCGGCCGGCAGGCGCCGACTCAGGTGGGCGCGGGTTTTCGCGGGCCACGCTAGCTCGTCAGCCGGCCGGGACGAGTCCGGCGACGAGGGCCGGGCCAACCGCGACGGGCGCCGCGTCGAGGATCGCCCGTGACTCGGCATGATGGCCGGACGGCGCGGCGTCGCGGATCTCGAGCTGGAGCGACTCGATGCCGCCGAAGCGCCGGCTGCGGAGCTGGGCGACGACGTCGATGACCTCGCCTTCGGCCACCTGGTGCGAGAGCTCGGGCCAGCCGAAGGCAATCCCGTCCAGCACGTCCAGGCGCCGACGTAGGACGAGCTGGGTGTGGCCGCCTCCGGCCTCGCGGACCTTCATCACGGTCAGCCCGAGGACGGCGACGAGCGGCTCGGGATTGCCCGTGCCGCAGGGCGCGAGGCGCTGCAGATCGCGGTGCAGGTCGTAATCCACGTCGCGACCGCGAATGGCCAGGTCGAGGGTGAGGGTTGCGACAGGGTCCGGCGGGCCGGCGACGGCGGCAAGGGCCAGGAATCGCTCGCGGAATGCGGGCCAGTGCTCGGTCGCGATCTCGAATCCAGCCGCGCCGGCATGGCCGCCGTGCCGCAGGAGCAGATCCGAGCACGTCTCGAGCGTGTCGGCGAGGTGCAGGCTCCCGGCACCGCGGCACGAGGCCCGGACGATCGACCCGAGGTCCGCCCCGACGACCGCCGGCCGGCGCCGCTCCTCTGCGAGGCGCGCGGCGACGAGCCCCACGATCCCGACAGGCCACGGCCCGCGGATGACGGTTGCGGCGGCGTCGTCGACGGCATCCGGCAAGGTCCGCGCCTCCGCCACGGCCGACTTCATCAGGTCGCGTCGGGTCACGTTGGCTGCCTCGAGGATGCCCGCGAGCCGCTCCGCCTCGACCGGGTCGTCGGCGAGCAGCAGCAGCGCGGCATCGAATGCCTCCCCCACCCGCCCGGCGGCATTGAGGCGCGGCGCGATGCCCAACGAGAGGCTCTCCAGGTCCAAGTTCGCCGCG
>JBBQFS010000070.1:0-12029 GCA_038322255.1 Candidatus Limnocylindrales bacterium
CACCAGCCGAACGCAATTTTTACGAATAGCCGCGCAGCGGCTTCGTGCGGATCCTGGTACATGTGATCGATACGGCCGGTCGAGAACGAGCTCGACCGCCGAATCAGCCCGTGACCCTCGTAGTCATTCTCGAGCAGGAGCTCGAGGTACGAACCGTCCTGCCCGGTGATCCCGGTGCCGAGCGCTACTTGGACTTCATCGGCCGTCGATGGCCGCGGGCAGCGTGCGGGCCAGGATCTTGAGGTCGAGCCACAGCGACCAGCGATCGATATACGAAAGGTCGAGCTGGGCCCACGTGTCGAAGTTGGTCGATCGCCGTGCCGACACCTGCCAGAGGCCGGTGATCCCGGGCTTCATCGACAGTCGCCGACGGTGCCACATGTCGTAAGTGTCCACCTCGCGCGGCAGTGCCGGTCGAGGCCCGACCAGCGACATGTCACCACGAAGGACGTTCCAAAGCTGTGGCAGCTCGTCCAGTGAGGCACGGCGCAGGAACGGGCCTGCCTGTGTCACGCGCGGGTCGTCGGTCATCTTGAACGCCGCTCCGTCGATTTCCGACTTCGCCATCAATGCTCCGAGCCTCTCTTCGGCATCGATGCTCATCGTCCGGAATTTGAGCATTTCGAACTTCCGGCCGTGGAGGCCGATCCGGGTCTGGCGAAACAGGACTGGCGAGCCATCGCGTAGGCGGATCAGGAGTGCGATTGCGAGCAGGAACGCTGAGCCCATGATCAGGGCCAGCCCTGCCACGATGATGTCGAATGCGCGTTTGACGACGAGCGCGACGACGCGGTCGGGACCGCTGACCATCGAGTAGACGGGAGTCCCATCGAGATCCTCCACGCGACCTGCGGAGAACGCCCGCTCCAGCATGTCGATCGGCACGCGGACGATCTTGCCCTCCTCCTCGCACAGGTGGGCGATCGCGTTCATCCGCTCCCACTTGCTGAACGGCAGGCAGATCGCGACCTCATCGATGACCTCCGTGTGAAGCAACGTCTCGACGCTGGCCAGGTCGCCGACCATACGCCAGCCGTCCGGCAGATCGAACGGCTCATCGTCGACGAAACCCAACACCCGGAGTCCGAGCTCGCGATGCGTCTCCAGCTTCCTCGCGAACGCCTGCGCACGTTGGCCCGCGCCAACCAGGAGGACGTAACGGACGTTGTAGCCCCGCGCGCGCAGCCGCTCGAAGGCGACGCGGAGCGCGACACGAGTGGCGAGCGTCAGCAGCCATTGCGATGGGAAAAGCAAGGCCAGGAACAGTCGACTTACATCTGGCAGCCGGAAAGCGAAGAGGACCGTGCCCGTGATCAGTCCGAGGACGACGATAGCTCGCGCTATGGCGATTGCTTCGCTTCGGATGGACCAGCGCGCCCTCGGTCGATAGAGGCCGTGAAGCCAAAGGATCGCGACCCACATGGCCGCGTATGCGGCGGCGATGATCGCCGGCTCCTCGAGGAGCGGCCGCCAGACGTCCAGCCAGTTCCCACCGAAGCGGGCCATCGACAGCACGACTAGCAGAGCGAACGCGAGACCCGCGTCCGCGAGCATCAGGAGCGCGCGGAATCCGGACGCGTGTCGGCGAAGCATCCCGGGGAGCCTAGTGGTGGGCGGTGTGTCCGCGCAATGGTACGCGCGGCCTACTCCAGCATCAGGTGGGCGATGCTCGGCAAGAGCATGTCGAGCGGCGTCGCCCGCCGGTAGGTAAAGGTGCCCCAGAACGTCGCGAGGAACCCATCCAGTGGCGCGGTTGACGGGGGATTGAACACGATCTGCACCCTTCCGGCTCCAGTAGATGATCCAGGCGCCAGGACCTCGAGCAGCGCACGCATCCGCTGCGCCGTTTCCGAACGGCCGAGGTGCCCCGCCACTCGAGCGCACCATGTCAGCGCGTTGGAATCGAGCGGCTCGCCGTCGCACGCCGAAAGCAGGCCGCGCAGAGCCGACTCATCACCCCTCCATGCTTCGATGACCAGGAGGTTGAATCGAGGATTCGGCGATTCGGCTGCGATGAGCCTGGCCCGCTGAACATCTCCGACCGCGAGCGTGGTCTGCCATCGAATGTCGACGGGCATGGTGGCCAGGACTCGTCCGACCGCCAGCGCGAGGACCGATGCTCGCTGGGCGTCGGCGGTCCACCATGGGTCCGCACCGAGCGTTGGGTACGCCGTCAGTGCGCTCACGACCGCCTCCACCGCCAGGTCGTGCTCGCCGAGCCGCAGCGCGATGTCGGCAATGCCCACCGCCATTGCAGGACGTTGGCGCCCGAGCCGAATCGCCCTCTCCAACGAGTTCGATGCCGCGAGGTGGTCCCCAACCTCGAGCTGGATCGCGGCGAGGTTCAGCCACGCCTCCGGCAGGTCGTCGCGATTGGCGACGTTTGCGAAATGCTCCACAGCCCGTCGGGCGTCGCCGGCTCGGGCGGCGGTCAGCCCGGCAGTCATCGCGTAGGAGCCGATCATGGGATCAGCGTCCGCCGCGGCCCGCGCTGGCGCGTCCGCACCAGCCCAGTCGCCGCCATTCGCAAGCTGAACGGCGCGCATCGATTGCAGCGCGGGCACCTCCTGAACGGTGAGGCCGATGAGGGCAACGCCAACTACCCCGATCGTGACGATGCGACCGATCTGGCGAGACCGGGCCGACCATCGGCCGGGTGGAGACGACGACGGTCCGGCTGTCGCGTCGAGATAGGCGATCGGCACGGCCGCGGCCAACAGGACGGCCGGCATGTTCGCGTAGAAGTCCAACAGTTGGTGGAACGCCAGGTAGCTCAGCCCGAGGAGACTTGCCCACCCCATCCGCCTCCGCCACGGGTCTGCGTCCCGGGTGGCGCTTCGAAGGAGCACGCCGAGCGACACAACCAGGACGACGCCCGCGAGCGCACCGATCAGGCCGAGCTCCGCGAGCGTCTGGACCTCGATGTTGTGTGCATGCGGGATGTAGTAGTCGATCTCGCCAGACGTCGTTGCCGCGACACGCTGGATTACCCATGTCCCGGGGCCGGTCCCGACGATCGGCGACTCGCCGAACATCCGCAGCGCGGTGATCGCGTACTGCGCTCGTGCGCTCTCGCCGCCTTCCGTGACGCGACGAAGGATCGCTGGCGCGAATGCTGCTGCCAATAGCAGCACAGTCGCGACTGCGACTGCGGCGACCCCCACTGCTGCCCGACGGGCGAGCAGCCGCCGCCCGGCCGCGGCGATGCTAGCTCGGCCCTGCGCGTGGAGGAGAATCGCACCGAGGCCAAGGACGAGTGCGAGCGCGATCGCAAGCCATCCGGCACGCGACCCGGTGAGGAGCGCGACCAGACCGATCGAGAGTGCGATCAGTCCGACGGCGACACTACCGCGGCGGGATCCCGACTTAGCGAGGCCGGCGACAGGGAGGCCCAGCAGGACCGCCATTGTCAGCACGGCCGACGGGTTGAGGTAGGTCAGGCCCTCGAAGTTTGGCCGTAAAGGCGGGATCGCAACACGTCCGAGGACACGCCACCACTCGATCCAGTGCCAGACAACGAGAAGAAGATAGGCGCTCACGATGACGACGAAGAAGAGGCCCGACAGGGATAGGAGGCGGCGCACGAAGAACGGATGCGCCATGAGTCGGACGAGGAGCAGGTAGAGCGCGGCAAGCACGACGGCGTAGCCGAGGTATTCGAGGCTGACCCGGGGCACTCTCGAGAAGAGCGTCGAGATCGCCAGACTGGCCAGCGCCGCCAGGATCGCGGGCATCAGCGCGCTTCGAGGTCGCCAATGCTCCGAACGGACGCCGGCGAGGAGCCAGATGGCAAGGATGCCGCTGGCCATCAGCATCGTGGTGAGGCGGAGCGGGGCGGCGTAGATGCCGAGCCAGGCACCCCCGATGAACGTGAGATAGGCCGCCAGGCCCGCGATGGCCACCCAGGCGAGCCATCTCGTCACGGGGCGAGTGCCTGCGTGAAGTGCAGCACCGCGTGGACGACGAACAGGGCTGCGAAAGTTGCGAGACCCGCCAGCTCGAACAAGGCTCCGCGTCGGTTCGCCAGTGTCCACGAGAAGGGCCACGCCACGACGAGGTAGCGGGCGACCGACTGGAGCCGCCCGGACGCGAGCGCCGTCGCAACCGTGACGAGCGCCAGCGCGGTGTATGAAGCCGGCGGCCTGTCTGCACGGCGGAAGACGAACAGGAAAAGGTACAGGCACAGGACGACGACGAGGAGCAGAACGATCGGATCGAAGCGATCGAGCACTGGCGTCACCGGACCGCCAGGTTCCCGACCGATCTGGCTCCACGCCTGCTGTGCGGTAAACATCCCCAGCGGATCGCCGAACGCCCAGCCGAGGTAGCCGGCAAAGAGTGCGAAGGCGATTGGACCGGCAGCCAGCCACAAGTGCTGCGGCGCGCGCCAGCCTGAGATCGACCTCCAGCCGCCGTGCTCGGTCGCGATCGCCACGGCGAGCGGGATCCCGAGGAAGATGCCCTGAAGGCGGGTGAGGGTGGCGAGTCCGTAGAGCAGGGCCATGAGCCACCAGCGCCGTTGCTCGGCCGCCAGGAAGGCGCCCGCGGCCAGGAGCAGGAACAGGCTGTCCGAGTACGCCATTGCGAACGCGACGGCGCCCGGTGCGAGCGCCACGAAGGCGAGACTGCGCACGGCTCGGTCGTGGTCGAGGTGGATGATCGACAGCCGATAGAGCACGGCCATGGCCGCCACGAAGGCGAGATTCGCCACGAGCACGCCTGCGACGGCGATGTTGCCGAACGTCAGGATCGAGAACACGCGCGTGACCAGCGGATAGAGCGGAAAGAACGCCCAATCTCGGAACGCCTGATGGACCGGCTCGGCGTGATAGCCCTCGGCGGCGATCCCGAGGAAATACACGGAATCACTGCCGGTCAGGCTGGTCAGGAGGGGACCGGTCGCGTACGTCGGCCCGTGGTAGCCGAGCGGAATGCTGTTCTCGAGGAGCAGCGCGACGAGAATCAGCGCGCCGCGAGTCACGACGAACAGCGTCGCGATCGCGACCGCCGCCTCCCTCCAGCGCATGGACCGCATGCTACCGTCCGGCCCGACGTGAGCGCGTGCGCCAAGCAATGACCTCGAACGCATACGGGTTCCGATTGCTGGGCCAGCCGCGCGTGCGGTTCGCCGTGCTGGCAGTCCTCGCCGCGATCGCGCTCGCCTTCCGAGCGCTGCAGTTCACGCTCCTGACGCTGGAGATCCAGTGGGGCTACGACTTCTCGTTCTACTGGACCGCCGCCTTGCACCTGCTCCACGGGGAGTCGATCTATTCGGCGACCCAGCTCGCCGGGCCTTTCGCCCCGCAAGGCCAGGACGGCTTCCTTTACCCGCCACCCCTCGCCGCAGCGGTGATGCCGCTCACCGCCGTCTTCCCCACGGACTACCGGGCGGCTGAGTGGATCTGGACGGGGATCGGGGTGGCAATCTTGGTCTGGTCGATCCTCACGCTCTGGCGCTCCGAGCGGCTCGCCGAGCGCTTTTCGGTCCTCGAGGGTCGAGGTCGGTGGCTGCTGGTCGCGGCCGCCTTCGCGTTTCCACCGGTCGTCGGCGAGCTGGTCCTCGGCAACGTCCACCTGCTCCTCCTCGGGCTGCTAACGGCGGCGTGGCTCGGCATCCGGCGCGGCGACTCGAGAGGGGAGATGGCCGGCGGGATCGCCGTCGGCATCGCGTCAGTGATCAAGGTATTTCCCGGCGTGCTCCTGGTCTGGTTCCTCCTGACCCGGCGCTTCCGGGCAGCTGCCGGCGTGGTGATCGGCGCTGCCACGTTTGCCCTGCTGACGCTGCCGATCACTGGTATCGACCCATGGACGCAGTTCCCGACGGTCCTGGCCAACCTGTCCGCGCCGTCTGACACGACCGACACCCTGGCCCCGACCATCTGGCTGGCGTCCGCGATCGGCTTTACGCCGGCTCGCGTGGTGGTCACCCTCGCAGGGCTCGCGCTGCTCGGGTTCTCGGCACTCGCCTCGACAGCGAGTCCGCGGGCCGTGGATGATCCTTCGCCTTCCGTCGGCTATCGACATTCGCCGACGTCCCGGAGCTTCGCCCTCGCCGTGACGATCGCGGTCCTCATCGCGCCGGCGCTCTACCACCACTACCTGGCCCTGCTCGTGCTACCGATGCTGCTGGCGCTCGGCGCCGGCGTTCCGCTCCGCTGGCTGGCCGCCGCCTATTTCCTGATGTGGGGCGGCCAGCAGACCGCCCTCGGCGACCTCGCCTGGGTCGTCAATCGGGCAATGCCCACGCTCGGCGCTCTCGTCCTTCTGGCCTCGCTCGCGATGCCCATCCGGAGTCCCATCCGGCAATCGCCGGCACCCGCCTAGCGCTTCAGATCGGCCCAGGCCGCCCCACCTCGGCGGGTACACTCGCCCCCGATGCCCACCGCCGTGCCGACCAGCCTCACGCTCGTCCTGCCGGCGTACAACGAGGCCGCGCGGATCGGGCCGGCGCTCGATGAGCTGTTCGCCTACCTGCGGACTCCGGGTGACGGCATTCCGCCCAAGGTCGAGGTCCTGGCCGTCGACGACGGCAGCTCCGATTCGACCGCCGACCTCATCCGTGCCCGGCCCGAGTTCGAGCAGGCCAGCGGCCCCGAGCTCCGACTGCTCGGCGTCTCGCACGTGGGCAAGGGCGCCGCGGTCAAGGCGGGCATGCTGGCGGCCCAGGGCGATCTCGTCATCTTCGCCGACTCGGACATGGCGACCCCGCCGGGCGAGCTCGTGAAGCTCGTGTCGGCGCTCGAAACCGCCGATGTCGCCCTCGGCAGCCGGATCCAGCCCGACGGATCGGATATGCGGGCCACACAGCCACGCTACCGGCGAATCCTCGGAGCCCTGTTCCACACGCTTGCCTCGATCTGGGTGGTCGGCGACGTCAAGGACACCCAGGCCGGGTTCAAGGGCTTCACGCGCGATGCGGCGCACGACCTGTTCGCTCGCCAGCAGGTGACCTCGATCGTGTTCGACGTCGAGCTCATTCACCTCGCTCGCCGCCGGGCCTATCGGATCGCGGTCGTGCCGATCCGGTGGGAGGACGTTCGAGGATCGCGCCTGCGCCCGGGCGCCAGGCTCGCCCTCCAGGTTGCCTGGGACCTGTTCCGAATTCCGCTCCTGCATCGGTCGGTTCGCGCGCGACGATGACCGCCAGGCGGTCGGCAATCGAAGGTCCGGTCGCGCGGGTCGCCTTCGCTCTTGCACTCGTCGGAGCGCTTGCGTGGGGCGCGCTGATCATCGTCGGTGCGGCCGCGAACGGAACCCTGGGGTTCGACTACCGGGCGTACGACCTGGCGGTCGACCAATTGCTCGCCGGGCAGTCGATGTACGACGAGTCGGCGCAGGCAACCGGCTCGTTCGGGCTGTTCTTCTACCCGCCCCCCTTTGCGCTCCTGATCCTGCCGTTTGCGCTCCTTCCGACGGAGCTCGGCGTCTGGGCCTGGACGCTCGCGCTGGCGGCCGCCTCGGTGGCTGCGATCTGGCTCGTGCCGGTCTCGGGCCGCGTTCGCTGGATCGTGCTGCTCCTCGCCGCGCTGTCGTGGCCGCTTGTGTATGCCATCAAGCTGGGCCAAGTCGGGCCGATGCTGCTGATCCTGTTTGCCGTCGGGTGGCGCTGGATGGAGCGGCCCTGGCCGCTCGGGATCGCCGCGGGCCTGGGCACCATGATCAAGCTCCAACCGGCCCTCCTCATCGGCTGGGCGCTCGTAACGGGGCGACGCCGGGCGGCGCTCATCGCCGTCCTCTTTGCCGGCGCCCTGGCGCTGATTGCGACGCTGATCGCCGGGCCGCAGTCGTGGCTCGACGAGGCGTCACTCTTGAGTCGCGTCAGCCGGCCGATCGAAACGCCCCACGGCTATGGGCTCGGACGCCTGGCGTTCGAGGCCGGCGCTCCGCTGAACGTGGCGATGCTCATCCACTGGGCGAATCTCGCTCTCGTGCTGGTGGTCGTGGCGCTGGCGACCTGGCGCGCCTCCGCCGTGGCGTCCTTCCTCGCCGTCGTCATCGCTTCCCAGTTCGTCTCACCGGTCTTGTGGGACCACTACGCCCTGATCCTCCTGCTCCCGGTCGCATGGCTCATGGATCGCGGCCAGTGGTGGGCGATCCTGATCCCACTCTCGACGTCGACGATCGTCATTGGCCTGAACCCGCCATGGGTCTACCCGGTCGCGTTCTGGGTCACCCTCGTCACTGTGACCTGGGTCGGCCTCCGCGATGCCCCGGCCGGGCGGGTCGACCAGCGCGTCCGCGCGTGGTAGATCGCCTGCTCGACGTCGCGGCCCGCGCAGCCCGATCGGCGAGCCTCATCTTCACCGGCCTTGGGATCGTCCTCGCGGCCTTCTACTGGCTACAGCTGACGCTCGGCTTCGGTCTTCCAGTCGATGTCCACGCCTACTGGGCAGCCGACCCAAACAACCTCTATCCGCCAGCCGCCGTGACGCTCCACGCTGACGCCTACCTGTACTCGCCGGCGTTCGAGGTCCTCATCGGCTGGGGCCGGCACCTCTCATTCGACGCGTTCGCCGCCATCTGGCGCGCGCTGCTGCTCGTGACCCTGGTGTGGCTCGCGGGGCCATTCACTTTGGTGGCACTGTTGCTCTGGACGGGCGTCGCAAACGAGATCAACGCCGGCAACATCCAGCTCCTTCTCGCTGCCGCGATCGTGCTGTCGTTCCGGCGCGGCCTGGCATGGCCTGGGCTATGGGCCTTCGTGTTGCTCACGAAGGTCACGCCCGGCGTGGGCCTGTTGTGGTTCGCCGCGCGCCGTGAATGGCGCCGGCTCGCGGTGTCACTCGGCGTCACTGCCGCGATCGCGCTCGTCACGTTCGCGATCTGGCCGGACCGCTGGCTTGCCTGGATCCAGCTGCTGGTCGCGGGCGGTACGCCCGAGCCGCTTGCTCCCTTCTACCTGCCGTTCTGGCCACGGTTCGTCGTCGCAGCGGCGATCGTCCTGATGGGTGCCTGGCGGGGCTGGCGCTGGCCGGTCGTCGTCGGAGCGACGCTGGCATTGCCGGCGTTCTACTTCTTGAGCCCCTCGATGCTCGTCGGCGTGCTGCCGTTTGCGCGCGAGGCCGCGGGGAAATGGGTCCGGCAGAGGTTGCGTGCGCAAGCAAGTCCGGCTCCCGATGGTATTGTGAGCGGGTGACCCCCACGCTCCAGGCTGACCCCGAATGTGCGCGTCCGGCGCGAGCTGAGGCGCCCGCCGGCGACATGGAACCTTCCCTCCGGCCTCAGGGCGTGGAACTGCACGGCGAGCTGCGCGCCGAGCGGCGCGCCTTCGACGACATCGATCCAGCGATCTGGGACGAGCTCGCCTTTCACAACCCCTACGCGACGCCGTTCTCGGCTTGGGCCTTCCATCGGGCGTGGTGGGACGCCTACGGCGAGAACGCCCACGACCAGACGTTGGTGGTCGTCGATCCGTCGAGCGCGACGCCCGATCGGCCGATCGGGATCGTGCCGCTCATGGATCGCCACGTGGTCGAGCCGTCCGACGCAGAGCGGGACACCGCGATCCGCCACGGCCAGCAGCTGCCGCTGACGCCCGTCGAAGGGAACGCCCGCGCCGTCTATTTCGCCGCGAGCTACCACGCCGATTACGCAACCCTGCTCGCGCACCCGGCCGATATGCCCGGCGCCGCCGACGCGTTCGTGGCCGCGCTCGCTCGCGACGCGATCCATCCGCCGGCCCCGGCGGTCAACCCCGAGCATCCCGAGCCGTGGGCCGTAGTCGATCTCCGGCGCCTTCGCCACGCCGACCCAGCGACCGAGGCGCTCGAAGCCGCGTTCGGCCGGCGCGAGATGACCGAGGGCTGGACGCTCAACGTCGAGCGCGAGGACGTCTGCCCCGTGATCCGGCTGCCCGATGGCGGCGATCTCGACGCGGTGCTCGCCGCGATGGGCAAGAAGGAGCGCCACGAGGTTCGGCGCAAGGTCCGCCGGGCCGAAGCCGCCGGTCCGATCGAGCTCGTCGAATCGACCGACCCGCTCGCCGACCTCGATGCCTTCATCGACCTCCACCAGCGCCGCTGGGGCGAGCGCGGCCTGTTTCCGCCGACACCTGGCGGCGACCAGAGCCGGACGTTCATTCGCCGGCTGTTCGAGCTCTTCGGGACGACGGCCGCGACCCCGGGCCATCCAACCGTGCATCTCGGGTTCCTGACCGTTGGCGACAAGCGGATCGGCGCCGAGATCCACTTCGAGACCACCGGTTCGCTTCTGTACTACAACGCCGGCATCGATCCCGAGGCGCGCGAGCTGTCGCCCGGCGTCGTGCTCCTGGAGCGCCTGGTCCGGCGCGCGATCGAGCGCGGCAAGTGCCGGGTGGACCTGCTCCGCGGCGACGAGCCCTACAAGTACGAGTGGGGCGCGGTCGATGAGCCAGTCCAGCGGATCCTCGTCCGCCGAGGGGCGGGCGACCCCGGAGCGCCAGGGCGGACGGCGTGACCGTGCGTCGCATGCCCCCAGCCTCCCTCGCCGCGGACCCGTGCTTCGAGCCGTTCGTCCGGCTGCCGTTGCCGGCGAGCCGGGATCGGATCCGCGTCGTCGAGCTGCTCGCCACCGGAACCAGCGGGGGCGCGCAGGAGCACGTCTTCAACCTCGTCACCCGACTCGATCGCCAGCGCTACGACGTGTCGGTGCTCGCGCTGTCGGGCGGCGCCGGAATCCGCCGCGTGGAGCGCGCGGGCATCTCGGTCTGCGTCCTCGACGACATGGACGACGCTGCGGCGATCGAGGCGGTCGCGGCGCATCTCGCCGCCGTCGATGCCGACGTGGTCCACAACCACATGTATCGCGCCGAGATCGTGGGCACCCAGGCGGCGTGGTCGCTCGCCGCCGCCGGCCGGCGCCGGCCCTTTGTGGTCGGGACCGTCCACTCGAGCCGCGTCCGCTCCGACGTCGATCGGGACCTCGTCCGTCGCCTGACGCCGCGCATGGACCACCTGATCGCCGTCTCGCGCGCCATCGTCCGCAAGATCGAGGACGAGGGTCGCCTCGGCGCCCCGATCAGCCTGATCTACAACGGCGTCGACCTGGCCAGATACGCCGATCAGGAGGCGTGCTGCACGCTCCACGAGGAGTACTCGATCGCCGACGGGTCGCCAATCGTGGGCGTCGTCGCCCGCCTCGAGCCCGAGAAGGGCCACCCGACCCTGCTCGACGCCTGGCCGGCCGTCCTCGAGGCTGTCCCAAATGCCCACCTGCTGATCGTCGGCGAGGGCACGCAGCGCGAATCGCTCGAGGGCCAGGCCGCCGCTCTGGGCATTCTGGCCGGCGCTGCCGATGCCACTCGAGAGGAGAGGCCGTCGGTCACGTTCACCGGCCGCCGCGATGACGTCCCCGCCGTCACCGCGGGCCTCGACGTCGCGGTCCTGCCGAGCTATCGCGAGGCCCAGGGCCTCTCGATCCTCGAGGCGATGGCCCTGTCACGGCCGGTGGTCGCCTCGGCGGTGGGCGGCATCCCCGAGATGATCGAGCACGGTCGAACCGGACTGCTCGTGCCGCCGCACGATCCGGAGGCGCTGGCGGCCTCGCTCGTCCGCCTCCTCACGGACCATCCCTACGCCGACACGCTCGCCCGCGCCGGCCACGATCTCGTGCACGAGCGCTTCTGCGTCGAGCTGATGGTCTGCGCGGTCGAGTCGATCTACGACGAAGCCGTCGCCGACGAGCGCCGCCTCGCCGCCGGCTGACCCAGCGAGTAGGGAACGCTCGGCGTCAGGCCGAAGCGCGGGCGATGTGGTCCAGGGCCCTGGCCACGTTGACCTCGGCAGGGTCGAGCGCATCCAGCGTCAGGTGCGGCTCCGGCCAGCTCGTCCACTCGGCCCGCCGACCATCCACATCTTCCCATCCCGGTTCGGGGAGGGCCAGGCCGCGATCGCGCGCGGCGAGCCGAACGGCGTGGACCGCACGATCCGAGAGGATGCATTCGATCAGCACCAACTTGGCGCCGTGCTTTCGCGCGAGCGCCCGCCACATGTCGCGAGCCGGCTCGACCGAGTTCACGGCATCGATGACGGTGTTCAGGCCACGGGCGA